>DASYPN010000022.1:0-29888 GCA_036006625.1 Pyrinomonadaceae bacterium
GAGTACATCCAGAAGAGTGGTAATAACGGTCTCTACCCGGCGATGTACTACAACCACAACATCCACTTCCTGGCAGCAGCAAGCGCCATGAAGGGACGTTATGCGGATTCGATCAAGTCGTGCCGCGATCTCGAGGGGAACGTAAAGCCCGTTGTTAAGGCGATGCCGATGCTCGAGATGTTTCTGCCGTACACGAGCATGTCGTTGACGCGTTTTGGCAAGTGGGACGAGATCCTGAAAGAACCAAAACCGGATCCGTCACTCAAGATCACGACTGCGTTCTGGCACTTCGCGCGTGGCAGTGCGTATGCTGCTTCAAAACAGATTCCGAATGCTGAGGCGGAACTCGCAGCACTGAGAGCCGTCAACAAGACGTTGACGGAAGAGGTGCGGATGTTCAGCAATCCGGCGTCGGACATCACGAAGGTTGGTGAACTCGCGCTGGAAGGCAAGATCGCCTTGGCCCGCGGAGACAAACAGGCGGCTTACGATCTTTTGAACAAAGCCGTCGCTGCCGAAGATGCCACCGCTTACGCTGAACCGTCCGACTGGGATTTGCCGGTACGCGAAACCCTCGGCGGCGCGCTACTCGCGAATGGCGATTACGCTACGGCTGAAAAAGTATTTCGTGCTGAGATTCAAAGACATCATCGCAACGGACGCGCATTGTTTGGACTTGCCGAGGCTTTAAGGAAACAGGGCAAGGACGCAGCAGCGAAGAGTGTTCAGGGTGAATTTGAAAAGGCATGGCAGTATGCAGATACCAAGTTGACTGTCGCTTCGTTGGCTGGCATTGGCGAGACCGCTTCGGCTACTGGTCCGAGTGCCGAAGTACAGTTTTCAAGCGTCATGCTGAAGACTGGCATTCGCATGCACTACGCTTACAAAGGCGATCCATCCGGGATCCCGGTGATCATGTTGCACGGTTACACCGATTCATGGTTCTCGTTTACTCCGGTGTTGCCACTGCTCGACAGCAAGTATCGTGTCTACATTCTCGATCAGCGCGGACATGGAAAAACGACTCAACCAATGGGTGGTTATGCCATGCAGCAGTTTGCCGCGGATGTGATTGCGTTCATGGATGAGATGAAACTCTCGAAGGCGACGATTGTTGGTCACTCGATGGGAAGTTTTGTGGCCCAGCACGTCGCCGCTACAGCACCAGAGCGAGTCAGCAAGCTGGTGCTCGAGGGTTCCGCGACGACTATTCGCAATAACGCCGTGATTGGCATACAACGCGAAATTAATTCATTCAACGAAACAGCACCAGTGCCCGAGAGTTTTGTACGTGACTTTCAGGTGAGTACTGCTTTTCAACCGCTCTCGCAGGAGTTTCTCGCGGGTCTGATGAAGGAGAGCTGTAATGTACCGGTGCGTGTTTGGCGTGAGGTAATGGCGGAGATGGTGGCGCCTGAAGCCAACGCTGAGCTGAAGAAGATCAAGACGCCGACTTTGATCCTTTGGGGCGACAAGGAAAGTATCTTCCCGCGCTCCGAACAGGATTTGCTGGTCTCGGCGTTGAAGAATTCAGTGTTGAAGGTCTATCCGAACACTGGTCATGCTCCGCATTGGGAGCGTCCGGAACTCTTTGCTAAAGACCTGGCAGAGTTTATTAATTAGACCCTGTTGAATTAAGGCGCCTCCCTGGAGTGCGCCAACTTGTTGGCGCTTTGGTATTTTTACCAAAGCGGTGACAAGTCACCGCACTCCAGGGAAGGGCGTCTCCCCATCGTAGCTTGATGGACTATAAGACAGCTGATTTACCAAGCCTTATAGCAGCGGCCAACCAGGTTGGCGCGGATGCAAAATCGACGTTTGGTAATTTGTCTCCCTCACAACTGAACTGGAAACCGTCAGCAGAACGCTGGAGCGTGGGCCAATGCTTCGAGCATCTCATCACGAGCAACAAAGGTTATCTTCCAATCATCGACGACGTGCTTAAGGGACGAAAGCAGTCGGTTTGGGAACGCATGCCTTTGGTACCAGGTCTTGCGGGAAAGTTGTTGATTAAGTCACTCGATCCGGCAAACACTCGCAAGATGAAAGCTCCAAAAAGTTTTGAGCCGGCTCAGAGCGATATCAGCTCGACAGTGATTAGCGATTTCGTCGACCAACAAACTCGGATCGCGGAAAAAATGAAGGCGACTGAACATCTCGACCTGGAAAAGATCGTTATTACTTCACCGGCCCTTGGCGCGATTACTTACAGCCTGATGGATGCGTATCGGATCATCGTCGTGCACGAACACCGTCATTTCCAGCAAGCAAAACGCGTCACCGAAGAAAGTACCTTTCCAAAATAGGCCACAAAAAGGCACAAAAAGCACAAAAGGCACAAAAATGACTTTGACAGATCATTTCGTGCTTTTGTGCGTCTTTGTGGCGTGATATCTTGCGCCACATGGAGATCAAGAGAATCAATACCCCGAACGCTCCGCAACCGGGCGGGCATTACTCTCAAGCCACGGTTTACAACGGACTCGTCTTCGTCGCGGGACAACTTTCGATCGACCCCGCAACTGGTGAGCATAGGTTTGGTTCAATCGAGGAACAGACTGAGTTAGCGCTCAGCAACGTCCACGCAATTTTAAAAGCTGCGGGCAGCGACTGGGATCGTGTTCTCAAGATGAACATCTCAGTTGCAGACATCAACCTGTGGGAAGCAGTAAATAAAGTTTACTCGCGAGTGCTTGGCGAGAATCGCCCCGCCCGCGCAGTCATTCCGTGCGGTCCGCTCCACTACGAGTTTTTGATCGAGATTGAAGCGATTGCCGCCACCGATCTTTAATTAACCCTGGAACCAATTGATGAGTACCCCCAGCAGACAATCCAAACGCAATCCCCCCGAACCACAAATCACACACGAACCACCCGCCGATGGTGGTCGCATGATTGTGCTAACCGCGCCGCTCACGGAAGCGATCGATCACGCCGGATATTTCATTCAGATGGCGCTCGCATCACTGCCGATCTGGATGGAAGGCGTCATCAATCGCAAGTATCCGAAATGGCGCGACGTCGAACACAATCCTGACGGCTCGGCCCGCTACATGCCTGCCGGTGTGAGACTCGTGGAGAAATCTTTATCGCGCGAATATCGCAGTGACGACGTCGTCGCTTGTTATCCTGACGACCTGCACAAGTTTATTGGACCACGAACGCGTGTCGTGGCGGTATCGACGCACAATCCGCTGGGTGTTACGTTTGCTGCCGGCGTGTACACGTCGATCTTTGGTTCGTCAAAGATGCCGATCAATTCGCACTACGCGCGTGATCTGTTTGCGAAAGTCAAAGGCAGTCCGTATCGGGAAAACTTTAAAGTGATCGTCGGTGGTTCGGGTGGCTGGCAGATCATTCAGACCGATACTTATGAAGAGTTGAGTATTGACTGCGTCGTCGAAGGACGCAGTGAATCTGTCGAGACTCTCGAGCTGTTTCGAAAAGCAATTCAGGGAGAAGAACTGCCGCGCCGTGTTGAAGTGCAGCATCCGATGGATCGCGATGCAATCCTGTTTCCCGATACGCGAACGACTTTTGGCGTCGTCGAGATGACTACGGGCTGTGGGCGACGTTGCAAGTTCTGTGTGCCCGATCTGAATCCGCAAATCGACCTTCCCAAAGACAAGATCATGGATGCGGTGCGCGCGAATGTGCGTAATGGAAATAAGCAAATCTCACTCGCCACGGAAGACATGTTCATCTGGGGACAGGTGCATACTGACACGCCGTTCTACTTTCCAAACCGTGAGGCACTCGTCGATCTTTATTCCGACATCGTGAATACTCCGGGCGTCGAGCAACACGTGTTGAGTCATTGCACGATCGCGCCGGCAGTTGTCGATCCTCTGCTAATCAAGCAGCTCTCAGATATTTTGCTTCCCAAGAGCCCGATCCATTTTCCTGTTTTGAGCAGTCACCCGCAGAAGAAAGCCCTTGCGCCGTTGATTGGTCTCGAGACAGGTTCGGTGCGCATGGCCAAGCAGATCATGTCGAGCAAAGGCGTGCCGTTCTCGATCGAGGATTGGCCCAGCGTCGTGCTCGAAGGACTGCGCGTGCTGAATGAAAACAACTGGTTTCCGGCAATGACGCTGATCGTCGGCAATCCGGGTGAGACTGACCAGGACGTGAGGGAGACGATCGATCTCGTTTACGAGATAGAGCGACGCGGCTTGTTTGCGTTCCTCGTGCCCTCGATCTTTACGCCGTTGCACGACACGCGTATGGAGAAGGAGACAGGCGTCACTCAGACCAAACAGCTCACGAAGCTGCAGTGGCAACTGATGATGAAGTGCTGGAAGATGAACTTGCGACCGGGGCAGTACAGTTGGTGGGGACCAATGGCGTGGCGCGTTGGTTCGCTCGGAATGTGGCTGTACAAATTGCGACGACTCAATGGTCCAAACTTCACCTGGCCATTGCTGATGTTCTCCGGCGCCGTCTCCGAGAAAAATCTTCAGCGCATGGGCAAGATCTACCGCGGCAAACCCCTGAAGGTAAAAACCCGGCGCGAACTGATTGCCTCGCTGAAGCCAAAGGATTGGCGTCATCTCCGCGCAGACAACGGCGACCTCCCCGTGGTTTTGGCTAATGTTCCATTGTGACTAAACTGGCCTTCGTGAAGACTCTGAGCCTCGTCTTAGTGATTTGTGCCTGCGTGTGCGTCCCGGCATCGGCGCAGCGGTGGAATGTTTGGGTCAGTGAATACGAACCAAACGCTGCGGAGAGAGCGCTGCTCGCCCCGTCTCCTGAACTACAACAACAATTCGCAGAGTTTCTCCAACTTCCCGACACGGGTCTCATTCGAATGTATCCACCCGGCAGGAGACGAGTGATCTCAGTAACAGATCTCGCTACCGGACGCCGGCCCGGATTTGGCAGATACGCGAGTCTCTATTCATTCACTAAAGCCAGGCACGGCAACGGTCTCAGTGGTTACGTCGATCCGCGACTCGGTTGGGCCGAGCTGCTACTGATGAACGGCCGCTTTATCACAGGCTTCAACGGCGAAGCCCTCGGCGTACTCGTTGCACTCGGCAACGTGCCTCTGGAAACAGTGACACCTGACACCGACGGTGTAACCGGTCTAGCCAACATCACGCCACCCGCAGACTACTTCGAAGCGGTAAGTTTGAGCAGACGCAATCGTGCCGGCTTCGATTTGCACAGATTCAGGTATGGATCGTCGCTTCCGGTTTCGGAAAACACGACCTACGTGATGCGGTCGACGAGCAACAAGCGCGCAGATATTCTGGTCGGCTTTCGTGTCTTGCGCGTGGAAGAGAACGGCGGCTTGACGTTGATCTGGCGCAAGCTGAAGGTTTATCCCAAACCCAACTGGAAAAGACGAACGAGTAATCCATGAAAGATCTAAAGCGTCTCCTCGATCAGAACAGAGCCTGGGCTGAAAACATCAAAGCAAGTGATCCTGATTTTTTTCCAACCTTAGCCAAACAACAAACCCCACGGTATCTCTGGATCGGATGCTCCGACAGCCGCGTGCCTGCGACTCAACTCGTCGGCATGGTTCCCGGTGAGATGTTTGTACACCGGAACGTCGCGAATGTGGTGGACCACACCGACTTCAATTGTCTCTCGGTGATGCAGTACGCGGTTGATGTGTTGAAGGTGGACCACATCATCGTCTGTGGTCATCATAGCTGTGGCGGTGTTAAGGCCGCGATGGACAATCTGCAACTCGGACTGATCGATAACTGGCTGCGTCACGTACAGGACGTGCTGCATGAACATGAAGAACTACTCGCGAAAATCAGCGATGAAGATCAGCGTCTCGATCGCCTTTGTGAGTTGAACGTCATCGAACAGGTCTTGAATGTCGGGCGGACGACGATCGTTCAGAGTGCCTGGCAACGCGGGCAGGAACTCGTCGTACACGGCTGGATTTACGGACTTGAAAACGGGCTCCTGCGCGATCTCGGTGTCTCGATCGATAACGCCAACGACCTGGCTGATGTTTACCGCAGCGCAATCAGCAACGCGATCTAAAGTTTACGATTGTCTTTGCCGGGCGGCTTCGAACAGGAAGATACCAGCGGCGACAGAGACATTCAGGCTTTCAGCGCGGCCCTGCATCGGAATTGTCACTGCGTGATCGGCTAGCATTAATTCCTCGAGAGTGAAGCCCGTCGACTCTGGTCCAAGAAACAATGCCCGCGCGCCGGTCCAGTCAAAGGCGGTATAAGCCATCGTCCCGCCAACATCGGCACACACGGTTACGATTCCGCGAGACTTACACCATTCGATTGTCGTCATGAACGCTGGGCCACGCCAAATCGGCAACCTGAAGGCCGATCCCATTGCGCCACGCAGAGACTTCGGTGAGAACGGATCGCTCGTGTTCTCAGTCGTGATGACTCCAGACGCACCCGCAGCTTCGGACGTCCGCAGGATCGCGCCAACATTCACGGGATTGTTGATCTGGTGAAGCACTACAAGAAGGGAATTCGGGTGGAGACTTTCAGTCAGTCGTTTTTCTGACGAGACGGGTCGGCGCGCGAGGACGACGATGCCTTGAGGTGTTTTCGTATAAGAGATCGTTGCAAGCAGTTTTTCAGTGACTGAAGCGCTGCGTTTGGCGACATGCGATAGTTCAGCGATCGCGATTGCCGCACGATCTTTACGCAGGAGTTCGTCGGATGCGATCACTGCCTCGATTTCCAGCTCCGAGCGAAACGCCTCCTCACACAGCCGCAGCCCTTCGACAAAGATCAGATCGTCGATCTTTCCGTCGCGAACGGCTCTGGCCTCGCGGAGAAGAGAGTTGTCTCGGCTAGTGATATGCATCGGTATAGTTAGACAGGATTACGAAGATTTTCAAGATTAACAGGATACATCTTGTAAATCCTGGAAATCCTGTAATCCTCTTAAAAGACTATCTCAGCCCAGATGGGCCAATGGTCAGACACGTTCAACGGCCTCGCCACGCCCCAACGCTCGATCTTAACTCCACGGCTGAAGATCCAATCGGCGTGCATTCGCAACCCACCACCGCGCCAGGTAGCGGTGCCCGTCGGAATCGGCGTCGTATAGCCTCGCGACTCGAGGAACGAGCGTGTGTCGATGCATTTCTGTTTCGAGAGCGTGTTGAAGTCACCGAGAATGATCGTCGGTATAGTAGTGGCGTCAGCCTGTGCTGCAATCACTTCAAGTTGTTCTAACTGGCCATCGATCGCGGCATGCGGATCGACATGCGCGTTGAAGATTCTGATCTGATCTGGTCCAACCGAAATAGTGGCAGCCATCGCCAGTCTCGGCCGCCACGGGCATTCGTGCCACGGCAGATCGATTCTTGTCACATCAGTTAAAGGAAAGCGGCTGAGTAGCGCGACGCCCGTATCGCCTTCGTCGTAGAGGTCTATCGGCTCTTCAAAGTCGAGCCACCATTGTCGCTTAACCGGGGCCACACCACGCGGAATTCCAGCGGGCGCATGCTCCCAGTGCATCCCGAGTTGTTCTGCCAATTCTTTCGCCACGTGATGGCCACCAGTGCGCAAGGTGCATTTGTCCGCCTCCTGCAATGCAAGTACATCGACACGAGGTAGTAATTTGTTATTACTGAACGCGCGCGCTGCGCTCGTGATCAGATCCGCGACGTGTTCCGGGCGCCCGTTCAAACTCATCAATCCCATTTTGCGTCGCAGACCGCCGGAGATGAGATACGGGCCACGTGCATAACGGATGTTGTATGATGCGATAATCATGAACGGCGTGATTATAGCAATAGTGGACGATATGTTTTTTAAGTCGAAGATCCGCGCGGTGGCGGAGGCTGTGGGGACTGAAATCAGTTTTCCGCGAAATAAAGAAGCCTTGATTCAGAAGGCGCGCGAAGCAAAGCCGCACTTGATAATCGTCGATTTACACAACCAGAAAATCGAAGCAGCGGCGTTAGCGACCGAGTTGAAGTCTGACGAAGAACTGCGCGCAATTCCTCTGCTCGGTTTCTTTTCTCATGTAGAAACAGAGTTACAACGAAACGCACTAGCCGCCGGGTTTGATCGGGTAATACCAAGATCAGTCTTCGCCCGAGACCTGTCGCAGTTATTAACCACGGATTAACTGACAGCCGCGGGCGCGATCACCTCGTAAATCGATCTGACCTCACTAACCATCTGCTCGTATTGCTCCAACGTTAGGGCCTGTGCACCATCCGAAAGCGCATGCTCGGGTTGATCGTGTACCTCGACGATCAGTCCATCCGCACCGACGGCAACACCAGCGCGTGCCAGTGGGGTCACCATGAAGTTCTTTCCCGTTCCATGCGACGGATCGACAATCACCGGCAAGTGTGAAATACGACGGACGGCCGGGATCGCCGCTAGGTCCATCGTGTTTCGCGTGTGTTGAGCAAAGGTGCGGATGCCGCGTTCGCAGAGCACGATCTGATAGTTACCTTCAGCCATCACGTACTCAGCCGCCAGCAACCACTCATCGAGCGTGGCCGACAAACCGCGTTTGAGCAGCACGGGCAATTTCGCCTTTCCCGCACGTCGCAACAACGAGAAATTTTGCATGTTGCGTGCGCCGATCTGGATCATGTCGCCGTAACGTTCGACGAGATCGACACCGGCTTCGTCCAATGCTTCGGTCACGATCTTCAATCCGTAAGCTTCGCGAATGTCCGCGAGTATCCGGAGTCCTTCTTCGCCAAGACCCTGGAAAGCGTAAGGCGAAGTGCGCGGCTTGTAAGCCCCGCCGCGGAAGAAGCGTGCACCACTACGCCGCACAGCTTCAGCAATCGCAAATGCCTGTGCGCGACTCTCAATCGCGCATGGACCAGCGATGATCGCCAGCTCGTCACCACCAATCGTCGCATCGCCGACGCGCACGATCGTCTTTTCGGGGCGCAAGTCCAGGCTGATCAGTTTGTAAGGCTTGCTGACGCGAATTGCATCAGCGACGCCCGCGAGATTCTCGAAGTGCGACGGATCGACAGCGCCCTGGTTTCCAGTGATGCCAATCGCTGTGCGAGTCGCGCCCGGCATCGGATGACCTCTAAATCCCAACTCTTCGATAACGCGCAGGACGGCTTCGATCTGGCTTTCCGTCGCGTCGTGTTTCATTACGATTAACATGATGCTTTACTTTCTTTCACGCAAAGGTGCAAAGGATGCAAAGGCGCAAACGATTTCTTAGCGTGCTTTACACCCTTTGCGTCTTTGCGTGAAACTATTTTTACATCTGCTCTGGAACATTAATTCCCAGGATCCCTAACGCAGTTGTTAACTGAGTTCTAATTATCTTCGTCACCGCAATCAGCACGCCTCTTCGAACTTCGTCTTGCTCCGTGAGAATTCGATGATCGTGATAGAAACGGCTGAAAGCCCGGGCAAGCGAGAAAGTGTACTTCGCAAGATTAGCAGGCTCCGCGGAATTTCGACACTGCACAATGACCTCGTCGAGCTGTTGCGACAGCATCACCAGCGACCAGATTTCCGTTCCGCCCTCGCCGGACAACACCTCCGAAACTCTCTCCCGCAAGGCGCTGTCGCCGGCTATTTGACTTATTAACGTATCCGACGCGGCGACAGTTTCGTCGGCCAGCTTGCGGAAGATCGAGTTGGTACGCACTGCTGCGTACTGGCAGTATGGACCAGTTTCACCTTCGAACGAGAGTGCCTCTTTGAAGTCAAAAGCGATCACTGTGTTGCGTGTAAACTTCAGCAGGAAGTAACGCAACGCTGCAACTGCAACTTCGTGCGCTGTCGCTTTCTTGTCGTTGTCAGAGAGCTCGGGATTTCTTTTTTCGACTTCGGTGAGCGCGCCTGCTTCGAGTTGATTGATCAGGTCGTCGGCTTTGACGCCGAGACCTTTGCGCCCGCTCATCTCGATGTATGGCCGCGCGCGATCTTCATCGCTCAGCTCGATGCCGAGCTCTTCGCACGCTGCAGGCGACAGAGCCACCATTTCATAACTGAAGTGGACGCTCGCATCCTCGCCGATTTCCGGAACCACAGCAGCGACGCCACGCGCGACGATCTCCTGCGGGTACGACTGTCGCGAGTCGATGACGTTGTAAACAGTCACGCCACCGCCGAAGTGTGGGCGTTCTGTTCCAGATGCCACGGTTTCTGTTTGAGTAGCCCACAGCACGTGACCGTCGTCATAGTTTCGAAAGACGCGGTAATGGAAGTCGAGGCCGAGCTTCCCTAGTTTCCAGAGTTGATAGGCGATGTCTTTGCCGGTGTAAGTGACAGTGCCGTTGGACCGCACGATGATCTTGTCTGACTCGTGTTCTTCAGTGCCTGTGTGCGATTCAAAGGGCATGACCCAACAGCCTGCGTGACGCCCTTCCGGTTCGTAACGGATCACGCCGGTCTTTTTCATTAACTCGAAGGCGCGTTCCCAGAAGTGCAGGTGCAGAATGTCTGACTCGCGCGCGAGCAGATCGTAGCGAATGCCGAGTCGCTCCATCGTGTCGAGAATGCATTCGACGTTGCGTGTGGCCACGTAATCGGCGAGTTCGGCAATCGTGTTGCCGCCTTCCTCGAGCGCATGAAGCACTTCGTTGCGCAGTTTGACCTTTTCCGGATTCACGTCGCCGCCGGGGCTGCCGTCGCGATAGAAGAGACCGACCTTCGTGTAGAGATCCCAACAGTAGTAGTCGAATGGATAATCTTTGGTGAGTGTCGCGTCGACTGCTTTGATCTCGTCGAGGTTCTTCTTTTCCAGGTGCAGGAAACCGACTACAACATCAGCGACCTGGACGCCTGTGTTGTCGATGTAGTTTTGCACCTCGACTCGATCGCCCGCGGCTTTCAGGACTCGCACGAACGTGTCGCCCAGGACGGAATTGCGCACGTGACCAATGTGGGCAGCTTTGTTGGGGTTAATGCTCGTGTGTTCGACCATCTTCTTCGGTCGATCAAGCTGCTCTTTGTCCTGGGTGACTGTCCCCGCAAAGATGCCGAGCAGTTTCGCGCGATCGTAAAAGACATTGATGTAACCGGCGCCCGCGATCTCGACGCGCGAGACTTCTTCGACGTGTTCGAGTTGAGTCTTGAGCTTTTCCGCGATGCTGCGGGGGTTTTGCTTTTCGCCTGTGGCCTGTTTGATCAGTTTTGCCAGTTCGAATGAAACGGGGAAGGCCAGATCGCCAAGCTCAGCTCGCGGCGGTGTTTCCGCGTTGACCTGTTGCAGCTCGACGCCGAACGTATCACGCGCGGCAACGCGGATTTTCTCTCTCAGCTTTTGTTGCAGTTCAGTCAGGGTCATAGGACAAAAGGCGGAGTATAGCAAATCTATGAACAAATACGCCGGAGGCGTTCGCTAACCCCAGCCCCGGGTTCGAGCGCAGCGAGAACCCTGGGAGTATGAATTAAAAAAAGGCGATCAACCCTGAAAGGGTTCGCCAATCGCCGAACCCTTTCAGGGTTGGGTGCTATTTTCTTGATTTAACCCAAGGTTATCGCTGCGCTCTAACCTTGGGCTGGGGTTAGCCAACGCCTTCGGCGTTATCGGGCCTATCTGCTACCATCGGTTGGCAATGCAGATTCCTTCAGAATTGCGGCGGCGCTTTGCAGAAGCGCGGCGCGTCCTTGTGCTTACGGGCGCCGGTGTGTCGGCGGAGTCAGGTGTGCCGACGTTTCGAGGGGGCGGGAATACAGCCGTCTGGAAGGGACTTCCGTTCGACGTCATCTCGTCGGCTGAGATGCTTGAACGCAACCTCCCGGCGGTCTGGGAATGGTTTGAGTACCGTCGCGACTTCATGGACGGATTGACGCCGAACGCCGCCCATCACGAGATTGCCCGCTGGCAAGACCGCTTTCCTGAATTCACACTCGTCACGCAGAATATCGATGGTCTGCATCAGAAAGCCGGCTCGCGTGAAGTGATCGAACTTCACGGCAATATCTGGCGAGCGCGCTGCATTGCTTGCCGTTCCTTCTACGATATGTCGTCACCAGCGAAGCGTCCCGAAGCCTGCCTGGAATGCGGCAACTCTCTGCGCCCCGACGTGGTCCTGTTTGGCGAGCTATTGCCGCCGGGCGCATTTGAACGTGCGGCCGAGCGCGCAGCACGATGTGAGTTGTGCATCGTGATCGGGACGTCAGGTCTCGTGTATCCAGCGGCCGGTCTACCTGAAATAGCGAAATCAGCGGGCGCGTTTCTCGTTGAAGTAAATCCTGAACCGACACCGTTATCACGACTCTGCAACGAGGTGCTGATGGGCAAGGCCGGCGAAGTCTTGCCGTTGTTGCGATCATGAAGACTCTTTACTTCGATTGTTTCGCGGGCGCGAGCGGCGACATGATACTCGGCGCGATGGTTGCCGCTGGAGTTGATCCAGATTATCTCCGCACGCAGCTCTCAACTCTTCCGGTCACCGGTTTCAACATCAACTTCGAGATAGTGAACCGTTCCGGCTTAAGCGCCACGTATGCGCGTGTCGAGACAGCACATGAACACAAGCATCGTCACCTGTCGGATATCAAACAGATCATCGAAGGCTCTCGTCTCTCCGATGCGGTGAAACAACTTGCGGTTCAGATCTTCACGCGTCTCGCAGAGGCTGAAGCACGCGTTCACAACGAGCCTGTGGATCACGTTCACTTTCACGAGGTTGGCGCGCTCGATGCGATCGTCGATGTCGTCGGCGCCGCAATCTGCTTCGACGCTTTGAAGACCGATCGTTTTGTCTGTTCGCCACTGCACGTGGGCAGCGGAATGGTGAAGATGGCCCATGGGCAGTTTCCGATTCCTCCGCCGGCGGTTGCTGAGCTGCTCAAAGGTGTGCCGTTTTACGCGACCGAAATCAAAGGCGAACTGCTCACACCAACCGGCGCTGCGATCATTACCACAGTCTGTAGCGAGTATGGACCAATCCCACAAATGACAACTGAAGTCACAGGCTACGGCGCCGGCACACGCGAATATCAGGACTTTCCGAACGTGCTCCGAGTGTTGATTGGTGAAACTGAGAATGATAACGCGAGTGACGAACGTTTGTGGATGCTCGAAACAAACCTTGACGATGCCTCGCCACAAATAATTGGCCATGTGATGGACCGAGTGCTCGAACTGGGCGCGCTCGACTGTTTCTTTACGCCAGTGCAGATGAAGAAGAATCGTCCCGGCGTGCTGCTCTCAGTTCTCTGCGGACGTGAAGAAAAGTCAGCGCTGATGAAGTTGTTGTTTATGGAAACGACGACGCTCGGTGTGCGCAGTTACGAAGTTTCGCGGCGGGCACTCCAGCGCAGCCTCGTCCGGGTGGAAACCCAGTATGGACCGATAGATGTTAAAGTAGCTCATCTGGACGGACGCGTTGTAAACGAGATGCCGGAGTTTGAGCAGTGCCGCGCGGCTGCCACGAAGGCGGATGTGCCTTTGAAGCTCGTGGAGGAGGCGGCGCGCCTCGCTTTGGCAAAAATTCGCCACGGATAAAACGGATGATAAAGCCAGTAGATCTAGAACGGATAAAGCAGGGCGTGCTTTTGATTCTCGAAGGCATCGGAGAGGATCCGGAGCGCGCGGGTTTGCAGGAAACTCCACAGCGTGTGGCGGAGATGTATGTCGAGTTGACTTCGGGTATGCGCGAGGATCCCACGCAACACGTGATCCCGCTGCCGGGTGACAAGCACGACGAAATGGTGATCGTGAAAGACATCAGCATCGCATCGTTGTGCGAGCATCACCTTGCACCGTTTGTTGGTCGTTGTCACATCGCCTACATTCCGAAGGGCGGCCGGATTCTCGGAATCTCAAAGCTGGCCCGGCTGGCGGAAACCTTCTCGCGTCGTCTACAACTTCAGGAGAGGTTGACGACCGACATCGCCAACACGTTGTTCGAAGGTCTCAAACCACTCGGCGTGATGGTCGTAATCGAAGCGGAACACACATGCATGACGCTTCGCGGTGTCAGAAAAGCCGACGCAAAGACCGTTACCTCGGCAGTGCTCGGCGGCTTCCGTTCCGATCCGCGCACACGCGCCGAAGCGATGGCGCTCATAAAAGGAAAGGACTAAGAGTTTTACATGTCGCGAATTATTCTCACTCTCATTGTTACCGCACTGCTTTTGGGTAACGCGGTTTCTCAAGAGAAGACTGGGGCATCGGGATTAAACGAAGCGACACTCAAAGCGCACATCAAGTTTCTGGCTGACGATCTGCTCGAAGGACGAGGCACGGGTGCGCGCGGCGGCGAGATCGCCGCGAAATATATTGCCGCACAACTCGAAGCGATCGGCGCGAAAGGCGCAGGCGAAAACGGCAGCTTCTTTCAACCCGTGTCACTCGTAGGCGTGAAAGCGGATCCTGGCACTGTGCTGACGATCTCAGGCTCGAGCGGCAGTGAGAGTTTCAAGTTTGCTGACGACTTCGTCGCGTTTACTGGTGCACAAACAGAATCAATCGACGTTGATGCCGATCTCGTTTTCGTCGGCTATGGCATCAATGCTCCCGAGCAGAAGTGGAACGATTACAAAGGTTCGGATGCTGACTATCGTGGCAAGATCCTCGTGATGCTAGTGAACGATCCGCCAGCGACAACCGCGGAGCCGAATCTCTTTGGCGGCAAGACACTCACGTACTATGGCCGCTGGACTTACAAATATGAAGAAGCTGCGCGGCGTGGCGCGGTGGGCGCGATTCTGTTGCACACCGATCAGTCGGCCGGGTATCCGTGGAGCGTTGTGCGGACTTCAAATGGCTCGTGGCGTTTCGACATTGTTCGTGGACAGAACGATTCGACTCCGTTTCTGCAGTTTCGTTCATGGGTGACTGACGACGCTGCCCGAAGGTTGATGAAACTTGCCGGCCAGGATCTTGATGCGTTGCGCGCGAAAGCTGCGACGCGCGATTTTCAACCGGTGAACCTCGGGTTGAAAGGCAAGTTGAATTTAAAGAGCGAAGTGAAGCGTGTTGCGGCGCCGAACGTCGTCGGTATTCTCGAAGGCAGCGATCCGAGTTTGAAGAACGAGTACGTCGTGTATTCGGCGCACTGGGATCACCTCGGCATCGGCGCGCCGAATAAGAACGGCGACACGATCTACAACGGCGCACTCGATAACGCATCCGGTGTCGCCGTCGTCCTCGCGATTGCCGAAACAATCGCGCGTATGCCTACCGCGCAACGGCCAAAACGCTCCAGTCTATTTCTGTTTCCGACTGCCGAAGAGCAGGGACTCCTCGGCGCTGAATGGTACGCGAAGCATCCTGCGGTGCCGCTCGACAAGACTGCTGCGAACGTCAATCTCGACTCGATGAACGTGCTTGGCCCAACACAGGATTTCATTCCGCTGGGCGCTGAACGTTCGACACTGAAAGCCGTGGTTGACTCGGTTGCGCGTAATATGAAACTCAGAGTTTCGCCTGATGCGCGACCCGAGCAGGGATCGTTTTATCGTTCCGATCACTTTCCGTTTGCGAAAGCCGGAGTGCCGTCGATCAGTCTGAAAGAGGGAAATGATTATGTGGGACGATCGAAGGAGTGGGGCGAAGAGCAGTTCCGCGCTTACAACACGGCGAACTATCACCAGCCTTCCGACGAGATACGCGACACGTGGGACTACCGCGGCATGATCCAGGAAGGTGAGATTGCGCTCGCGATTGGACGAATGATCTCGGACGCGCCTGAAAAGCCGCGATTCAATCCGGGAGACGAGTTCGCGAAGAAACCGTAAACTTTATTTCACGCAAAGGCGCAAAGGTCGTCGAAGGCGCAAGTGAGTTCATGACGGCGCCAGGTTCATTCGCTTTGCGCCTTTTAACCTTTGCGTCTTTGCGTGAAACTATTTGAAGAGATGAATACTTTTTACGTCACTACACCTATCTACTACGCTAACAGCCTGCCCCACCTCGGACATCTCTATACGATGATCGTGGGCGATACAATTGCGCGCTCGAAACGACAGCGCGGCATCGACACCTATTTCCTGACCGGCACCGACGAACACGGCATCAACATCGAACGTGCGGCGCAGAAAAACGGACGCACGCCACAAGAACAGGCAGATTACGTCGTTAGTTATTTCAAGAAGATGACGAGCGAGTTTGGTCTGGACACCGAACACGGTGGCTACGACATCTTCATGCGCACCACGTATCCGTTTCACTACGAAGGCGTGAGTGAGTTGTGGCGCAGAATTGCGAAAACAAAGACGCCGAAAGGCAACGACGCGATCTACAAAGGCCACTACGAAGGTTGGTTCTGCGCGCCTTGCGCAGAATACAAAACCGAAGACGAGTATCAAAAACCAAAGAACGAGGGCGATCCGCCCACGTGTCTGATTCATGAGACGCCGCTCGATCGCGTGTCAGAGGAGAGCTACTTCTTCCGGCTCTCGGATTACGATGAAGCGTTGTTGTCGGTGTACGAAGGCCGGCCGGACTTCGTCAGACCTGAAACAAGACGAAACGAAGTGATGAGTTTCGTTCGGGGCGGACTTCAGGATCTTTCGGTGAGCCGTTTGAAGTCGTCGGTTAGCTGGGGTGTACCGGTTCCGGATGATCCGGAGCACACGCTGTACGTTTGGTTCGACGCGCTCACGAATTACATCACAGCAATCGGTTTCGGAAACGAAGAGCGCGAGAAAGCGGTTGGGTTTGAAAAGTTTTGGCCGGCGCTGCATTTGGTAGGAAAAGATATCCTGCGCTTCCACGCAGTTTACTGGCCGGCATTCTTGCTCGCCGCCGGAGTTGAATTGCCGCGTGCGATTGTGGCGCACGGAATGTGGGTCGATCCGAACGGTCGCAAGATGTCGAAGACGCTCGGCAACGTTATTGAGCTCGACGTTTTGCAGAAACACTTCTCAATCGATGCGATTCGCTATTTCTGTCTGCGCGAGATGGTGTTCGGACAGGATGGCCGTTTCGGTTATGAAGGGTTGATCGAGCGTGCGAACAGCGATCTCGCGAGTGGCCTGGGAAATCTTTCGAGTCGTACCCTCACGATGATTTCGCGCTACTCGGATTCGGTCATTCCGCCGGGACAGACTTCGGAAGAGGGGCTGGCGGGTTTCGTTGAGCAGGCGCGGGATCAGTTTATTCAGCACTTCGAGAACCTTGCATTCAGCCGGGCACTCGAGGCGGCGTGGTCGATCGTCGCACGGGTCGACAAGCTCATCACGGACTCGAAACCGTGGGACCTCGCAAAGGATGAGAGCAAAAAACAGACGCTTGATGCTGTGCTGTACAGCAGCGCGGAGTCGCTGCGTTGGCTATGTGTATTGCTCTATCCGGTCATGCCAGAATCGAGTCGAGCAATCTGGAACCAGTTAGGACTCGAACGATCGCCGGCGCAAATTAATCCCATAGAACTGAAGTGGGGAGAACTTAAGGAAGGCGTGAAGATCGGCGAGGTTCAGCCGGTGTTTCCGCGACTCGATAAAGGGAAGATCATGTCTGAAATTAATGCCGGCCCGGTTCCAGAGCCGCCGATGACGCACGCAACAGAAGCTGATGCAGTTGGTGTGGCCAGCTTCATCGAGATTGATGATTTTGCGAAGGTGGATCTGCGCGTGGGCCAGGTGTTGTCCGCGGAACGCATTCCGAAGGCTGACAAGCTGCTCCTGCTCAAAGTCGATCTCGGTGAAGAACAGCCACGGACGATACTCGCAGGCATCGCGCAATACTACGAACCTGAGAAACTCGTCGGTCGCAAGGTGGTGATCGTCGCGAATCTCAAGCCACGAAAGCTGCGCGGTTACGAATCGCAGGGAATGGTCGTCGCGGCGTCATATGGTGAAGAAGGTCGCCCCGTCATCGCCACCTTCACCGAAGACGTCCCCAACGGAGCTCGTCTTAAGTAGGCCACAAAAAGCACAAAATGCACATAAAGCACAAAAAGATATCTTGTGCTTTTTGTGCCTTTTGTGCATTTTTGTGGCTATGTTTATTGATTCGCATGCGCATATTGATGGGGTGGAGTTTGATGCTGATCGCGATGAGGTAATCGAGCGCGCGCGGGCTGCTGGTGTCACGACGATTTTGAATGTCGGAACCGGTGATCCGCACAGTGGCGCTTTTGAGCGGGCGGTTGAATTAGGCCGGAAACACGAGAACCTCTACACCGCAATCGGCACACATCCTCACGACGCGCGACTCTACGACGACAGAGCCGAAGAAAAGATCAAAGCACTCACAAACTCCGAACGCGTGATCGCCTGGGGTGAGATCGGTCTGGATTTCCACTACGACAACTCACCACGCGACGTCCAGGTCGCCGTCTTCAAACGTCAACTTCACGCCGCGCACGAATGCGAACTACCGGTAGTAATTCACACCCGCGAAGCGGAATCGGAGACGATCGAGATCCTGAAGAGCGATTATTCAGACGCCAAACGCCGCGGAATCTTTCATTGCTTCAGTGGCAGTATGGATCTCGCTCGGAGCGCGATCGAACTCGGCTTCATCATCTCGTTTTCCGGCATCATCACCTTCAAGAAAGCCGACGAACTGCGCGCAGTGGCAAAGGAAGTCCCGCTCGACCGCCTGCTAATCGAAACCGATTGTCCGTACCTGAGCCCGATTCCTTATCGCGGCAAACGAAACGAGCCTGCTTACGTCGTCGAAGTTGCCCGCTGTCTCGCCGGTATTCACGGCGTCGACATCGAAGAGATGGCCCACATCACGACTGAGAACTTCAACACCTTCTTCCACTAATTCGCAAAGTAATTTGTGCCTTTTGTGCCTCTTGTGGCAACTTTCACATGCTGGCCCTTTGATGGTATTCTCCAGTCAAATGGCTCAGCAGAACTCCTTTGATATCGTCTCTCAGGTTGATGCGGCCGAGATCACAAACGCTCTCAATCAAACCATTAAGGAAGTTCGGCAGCGGTTCGATTTCAAAGGGAGCTCCGCTAACGTCGTGCACGAGAAAAGCGAGCTCGTGCTGAGCGCTGAAGACGAAACCAAACTGCGCAACATGAACGACATCCTGCAGCAGAAACTGGTCCGACGTGGCGTTCCGCTGAAAGCATTCAACTACGGTAAGATTGAACCTGCGGCAGGCGGCACAGTTAGGCAACGCGCACAAATTCAGGAAGGCATTCCACAGGAGAAGGCCAAAGAGGTCGTCAAGTTCATCAAGGACAGCAAGGCAAAGGTTCAGGCTTCGATCCAGGGTGACATCGTGCGCGTGTCGGGTAAAGATCGCGACACGCTTCAGGACATTATCGCGAAGCTGAAGGAGAAAGACTTCGGCATTCACATGCAGTTTACGAACTATCGTTCAAACTAAAGCGTTTCAGTTGTTATGACCCATTATGACTTCGTCAGGCAACATCATCACGCTCGACCAGGAAGTACAAATCTCAGCGCGCCGGATCTTTAGCATCATCGCCAACGATCTGGCGCAGGTTGAGCGGGAGTTCGAGCGGCAGGCGCGTTCGAACGTGCAGGTGATCGACTACCTCGGCGAATACCTGCGTGCTTCAGGTGGTAAACGTGTGCGTCCCGCGCTGACGATTCTTTCGAACTACGCTGTCGGCGGTGATGGTGCTCGTTACAACTCGATTCGAATGGCGACAGTCATGGAGTTTCTGCATACAGCGACTCTCGTCCATGACGACATCATCGACAAAGCAGACACACGTCGTAAGCGTCCCACTGTGAATGCGCTCTATGGCAATGAGACGGCGGTATTGATGGGCGACTGGCTGTACATGTCGGCATTCGAAACCAGTCTTGCTGAAAGATCTCTGCCGATACTCGACATTCTCACACGAGTCACACGAAAGATGACCGAGGGTGAGCTCTTGCAGTTGACCTTGCTTAGTGATGCGAATGTTACTGAAGCTCAGTATTTCGACGTGCTCAAACGCAAGACCGCATATCTCTTCAGCGCGAGTTGTGAGATCGGCGCTATCCTCGGCGGTGCGGATGAGAATCAACAAGCGGCACTGCGCGACTACGGACTGAGTCTTGGAACAGCGTTTCAACTGATTGACGACGTGCTTGATTTCACGTCGAATGAGGAAACATTAGGCAAGGCTGCGGGCGCGGATCTGCTCGGAGGGAAGGTGACGTTGCCGTTGATCTACCTGCGCAGCGCTGAACCTGAAACGCGCGAGATGATCCAGACGGTTTTGCGTGAAGGCACTTACGGTACTGTCCGGCAGCACGACCTTTTAGAGGCAATCAGTCGAACCGGCGCTCTGGACCAGGCGCGCGCCAAAGCGAACGAATTTGCGGAGGACGCTCGCTCAGCGCTTGATCAGCTACCGGATTCAGATTACAGCGAGTCATTACGCGCCCTTCCGACCTACATTCTGGACCGCGATCGATAGTTTTCAGCCACAGATAACACGGATTGTTGTAGAATGCCCGCCGATGAGCGAGAACCTGCTGTCACGTCTTGAACAGAGCCTGCGCCAGTCGCGTGCAGCGCGTATGCACCTCGCTGCGCGTCTCCGTGAACTGGAGACCGAGGCTGACAGCGTGCGCGCTGAGTTGGCAGAGATGGACACGCTCGCGAGCCAGACTGAAGCTGCGATTTACCGACTGCTCTCGTCGGTGCTTGCGTCGGGAAATATCAGTCTCGGGCTGCCTTCAGATGCAGAGTTAGAGGCTGCGATGAGGCAACCGCAACCGCAGTCGCCATTGCGGGCGCCGGTTGTTCCTGTCGAACGTCGTCAACAGATCCCGACTGTACGCAACAATGTCGAAGTGATGAGCGATCGTTTTATTGATCGCACGATTCCACAGGCAGTCACGCTCCTGCTTCGTGAAGAAGGCGGGCCGCTGCATGTCAACGAACTGTACAACCGTCTGCTTGAAGGTGGCTTCAAGTTCACGGGTCAAAATCCAACCATCAGCGTGGCGGTTTCACTCAACCGCAACACGCGATTTCGCAAAGTTGCCCCCGGAACATTCGACCTCGTAATGCGCGATGCCTCAAAGGCTTCCTGAGCTGGACGGCTGATGCGCGCGATCGTTCTTTCTGCCGGTTACGGCACACGCCTTTGGCCACTCACCGAAGACCGCACCAAACCCGCGATTCCAATTCTCGGAAAACCGCTCGTCGGCTACGTCGCCGAATATCTCGCCGGCTACGGGATCGATGAGATCGTAGTCAACCTGCATCATCGTCCAGAGTCGGTTCGGCGAGCGTTGGGCGATGGGGCTCGCTTTGGTGTGAAGCTTCATTACGTTGACGAACCCATAATACTCGGCACCAGCGGCGCCCTTGATAACACGCGTACGTTCTTTGAACGCGAGACGTTTGTCGTCGTCAATGGAAAGATCATCACCGATATCGATCTGAATGCCGCGCTCGACACTCATCGAAAGTCGAATGCACTCGCAACGCTCGTTCTGCTGCCCAACGCTCGTCGTGAACGTTTTAGTGTGGTGGAAACTGAAGATGGTCGAATCAAAGGCTTCGGTGGCATGCCGGTCGATAGCGGCGCCGATCAAGTGCCACTGATGTTCACCGGCATACACATCATGGAGCCACGAATCCTCGAATACGTTCCGCGTGGAGTTTTTTCCGACTCAGTTGTTCATGTTTATCCGAAGGCGATTGCAAACGGCGAGATTCTCGCGGCGCATGTGGCTTCAGGGAAGTGGCGCGAGCTCTCGACTCTGAAGCGCTATCTGGACATTAGTGTCGAGTTGCTGAAAGAGGCAGGGAAGCCGTTCGCCTCCGGAGCGAACAACTCTATCGCCGGCTCAGCGACCGTTTCTGACTCAATCCTCTGGGACAATGTCGAGGTCGGTGCCGGTGCACAGATCAACCGGGCCGTGCTCGCCGATCATGTGAAGATCGGTGCCGGGGAAACAATCGAGAACGCTGTCGTGGTCCCGCGCAGCCTTGTCGAGGGCAAAAAGCCGCCGGAAAAGGCGATTCCCGGGCATTTTCAGGGTGAAAACTTTATTGTGCCCCTGTGATACAATCGCCGCCGCATCTCGGCATTGCCAATTTTCAACCAATTAGCTAATGAGTGCTCCAAAACCTGTGATTTCCAACGCATTTGAATCTTCCGCGTCAGATCGACTTGCGAGATTCATCACGGAGCAAGGAATTGCAAGTAAGGAAGTCATCCCGCTTACCCCCGATGCCTCCACTCGCAAGTATTACCGTATCGGCTGGAAAAAACGCACCGCGATAGCCGCCGTCTACGCTGAAGCCTTCGATCCCGAGTTTCACCCGTATCTCGATGTCACGCGGTTATTCCTCGACTGCGACATTCCCGTGCCGGAGATTTATGCAGTCGACGGCGCCGCCGGAATTATTGTTCAGGAAGATCTTGGCGACCGGCAGTTGTTCCAGGTGTACGACGACGAACCGGAAGAGCAGTGTGATCAGTACAAGGAAGAGGCGATCGAACTAATCGCCAAGATCCAGAAAGCAACCGCGCGCGCATATGAAACGCAGTCGATCTCGAGTCGGCTGGCCTTTGACGAAGCGAAACTGGGTTGGGAACTCGACTTCTTCTTCGATCACTATTTCGGCAGTCTGCGCGGCGAGAAACTGCGACATGCGGAAGTGGCTGAACTGAAAGCTGAACTCAACGACATCGCCGCCGAACTTGCGGCCGCGCCGCGTGTGCTCTGCCACCGCGATTACCATGCGTCAAACCTGATGATCGACAAACGAAATCGGATCCGAATCGTGGACCATCAGGACGCGCGCATGGGTCCGGCGAGTTATGACCTCGTTTCATTTTTGCTGGATCGTCAGCCGTGTCCGCCATCGCTCGCTCAATTGCGCGACCATCGTCTATTCTTCCTGGAAGAACGACGGCTGCTTGGTCTCGCTGCGATCGATCCGGATGATTTCGCACACGAATTCAGACTGATGACGATTCAACGCGGCTTGAAAGCCACGGGCACGTTCTCGTACCAGACGGCAGTTGCCGGGAGGACCGGAGTCTACCAGCACTTCATTAACCCCACGCTCGAAATTGTTTTGCAGGCCGCTGAATGGCTTGAAAGATTCCCCACACTACGCCGAATGTTAAAGGAACGTATCAACTAAAGCTCGGTTTCTCGATGACAACGCAATCAAACGCAATCGCTACAGATAACCACACCTACATCAACCAACTTTCAAAGCACGTCGGCGCTGAAGTAGTCCTTAAGGGATGGCTCTACAACATGCGCTCGAGCGGCAAGATTTTGTTTCCGCAACTGCGCGACGGTACGGGTGTCGTGCAGTGCGTCGTGCTGAAGAATGCGATCTCTCCTGAATTGTTCGAGGAACTAAAGACACTCGGCCAGGAGTCAGCACTCTCGATACGAGGAACTGTTCGCGCAGACGCTCGCGCGCCGGGCGGGTTCGAGATCGATGTGATCGATGCAAAGATTTTCCAGCAGGTTCACGAATATCCGATCACTCCAAAGGAACACGGAACGGAGTTCCTGATGGACCACAGGCATCTGTGGCTGCGTTCGCGTCGCCAGCATGCTGTCTTAAAGGTTCGACATACGGTGGTTCAGGCGGTGCGGAATTTTCTCGACAACGATGGCTTTACGCTTTGCGATTCTCCGATCTTCACGCCCGCGGCTTGTGAAGGAACCACGACGTTATTCGAAGTTGATTATTTCGACGGCGAGAAGGCGTATCTCACGCAGTCGGGTCAACTCTATAACGAAGCGACAGCGGCCGCTTTCGGTAAGGTTTACTGTTTTGGTCCGACATTCAGGGCTGAGAAGTCGAAGACGCGTCGCCACCTGACGGAGTTCTGGATGGTTGAGCCCGAGATGGCGTATGCGACGCTCGACGACGTGATGAGTTTGTCCGAGCGGATGCTTTCTTATATTGCCGAGCGCGTGCTGGAGCAGAGAAGTGAAGAGTTGAAAGTGCTCGAGCGAGACACTGCGAAACTGGAAGCAATCGTGCCGCCCTTTCCACGCGTTCATTACGACGATGCCGTGAAGTTGCTTCATGAAGGATTTGAAAAGGGCGCGATGGAGGGGAAGTTTGAGTGGGGCGGCGACTTTGGTGCGCCTGACGAGACCTACATTTCCAGCCAGTTCGACAAACCCGTGATGGTCCATCACTATCCAGCCGCCGTGAAAGCTTTTTATATGGCGCGCGATCCTGAGCGATCCGAGCTGGCACTTGGCGTCGACGTCCTCGCGCCGGAAGGATATGGCGAAGTGATTGGCGGTGGAGAGCGTGCTACGTCGCTTGAGTTTCTGAAAGAACAGATCGCTTTGCATGAGCTGCCGGAGGAAGCGTTTCAGTGGTATCTCGATCTGCGGCGTTACGGGAGCGTTCCGCATGGTGGATTTGGGATGGGGATTGAACGATGCACGGCGTGGATGTGCGGCATTGAGCACATTCGCGAGACGATACCCTTTCCGAGGATGTTGTACCGGATTAGGCCGTAACCACAGATTACACGGATTAAAAAACGGATTGGGAGTTTGAGTTATGACTTGTCCGAAATGTGGTGCCCAGTTACTGGAAGGCTCGACGTTTTGCGGTGCATGCGGCAATCGTCTCGCTCCCGCCAAGACGCAGCCCGGAATTCAGATCGATGAAGACTCACGTGGTCGTGGCCGAGGTTACGACTATGAAGTTTTACATCAACCGTCATTCTCACTCGCGGTGCTTCGTCTACAGGCTGAACAGTCGATCCAGGCGGAATCAGGCGCGATGGTTTCGATGTCGGCTAATGTAGAACTTCAATCACAGATGAAGGGTGGTTTATTCGGCGCCATCAAACGCGCTGCAGGTGGCGAGTCGGCGTTTATTTCGACTTTCACGGCGCGCGGTGGTCCAGGTGAAGTAACACTTGCACCAGGCGCACCGGGAGACATCGCTGCTATCGAGCTCTCGGGAACTCCATTTTTTGTTCAATCAAGTTCTTACCTGGCGGGTGACGCGAGTCTCACCGTGGACACGAAGTGGGGCGGCGCGAAGTCGTTCTTTTCGGGCGAGGGATTGTTTGTATTGATGGTCCAGGGACAGGGACTGTTGCTGGTGTCGTCGTTTGGCGCGATTCATCGAAAACGACTTCAAGCCGGCGAGCGATATGTGGTCGACACTGGACATCTCGTCGCGTGGGAAGGCACTACGCAGTACACGCTTCGTAAGGCTGCATCCGGGCTCTTCCGCAGCATGATGAGCGGTGAAGGCATTGTTGCTGAGTTTTCCGGGCCGGGTGAGTTGCTGATTCAGACGCGAAACCTCGCCGCGCTTGCAGGTTTGCTAAAACCATTCTTCCCGACTCAAGGTGGCGGCGGCGGCGGAGGTTTCAATTTCGACCTCGGCGGGTGAGTATCTTGTTAATCCTGTGAATCCTGAAATCTTGTCTAAATGTGAGACAGGATTGCAGGATGAACAGGATTTACGAGATTGAATTTTCATGCTTTCAGAATCAAAGAAATCTCTTAGCATCCTTGGCGTGCCGCTTGGCTACGGTGCGAGTATGGCCGGGGTTGATATCGGTCCGGCCGCATTGCGCGTCGCGCGGTTGAATCAACGCATCGCGAGACTCGGGTACTCGGTTCACGATCTCGGCGATATGCGACTCGAGCGACCGCAAACGCTCCCGGAAGTTGACGAAAAACTCAAATACGTTCGCGAGATCAGCAGCGCCTGCGAGCAGTTAGCGACTGAAGTCGAAGCCATCCTCAACTCCGATCAGTTGCCGTTAATCCTCGGCGGCGATCACTCAATCGCAATCGGTTCGTTTGCAGGTGTCGCGTCGTACTACAAAAAGAAACAACAGACACTCGGCCTAATCTGGTTTGACGCCCATGCCGACATGAACACGCCTGAATCCACTCCATCAGGCAACATCCATGGAATGCCTCTCGCCGCGTTGCTTGGATACGGAACGCCGGAACTCACAAACGTCGCCGGGTTTGCACCAAAACTCGATCCGAAGTTGTGCGCTCATGTCGGTGCGCGTGACATCGATCCGGGCGAACGGGATTTGATTAGGAAACTCGGAATGCGTTTCTTCACGATGCGAGAAATCGACGAGCGCGGGATGAAAGCGTGCATGGACGATGCGATCGAGATTGCTTCCGGCGGTACTGCAGGTTACGCGGTTACATTCGACGTCGACGTTCTCGATCCCGGTGATGCACCTGGTTCGGGCACGCTCGTTCGCGGTGGACTAACGTATCGTGAAGCGCACCTCGGGATGGAAAAGATCGCGGAAGCAGGCGGTATGCGTTCACTCGAAATCGTCGAGATCAATACGGCGCTCGACGTGAACAACAAGACTGCCGAATTAGGTGTCGAGCTGATTCTTTCCGCGTTGGGTAAGACAATTCTGTAAAAGGCTGGTGAACTACAAGAGTGCCTAAAAAGCTTCGCGTCGGAGTGATCTTCGGCGGTCGATCAGGTGAACACGAGGTTTCAGTACGATCGGCACGAGCGATCGTTGAAGCAATCGATCGAAAAAAGTTTGACGTCGTTCCGCTTGCGATCACGAAGGAAGGGAAGTGGCTTGCGCCCGCGCACTCTGCTCAGCTTTTGCCCGCCGCGGTCCATTCGTTGTTACCTTCAAAGACTCATGAAGCCACGGCGGACGTCGCACTCTTAGGCGATCCTTCGCGCAAGGGTCTGCTCACACTCGAAGGCGATGCGCAGTCGCTGTCGGGCGAGAAACTCGACGTCGTGTTTCCGGCATTGCATGGACCATTCGGTGAAGACGGCACACTTCAAGGATTACTTGAGATGGCTGACGTGCCGTACGTGGGTTGCGGCGTGCTCGCTTCATCGTGCGGCATGGATAAAGTGACGATGAAGTCCCTCTTTGTTCAAGCGGGTCTGCCGATCTGCAAGCACATCTGGTTTTTGAGATCTCAGTGGCGCAAGGATCCAGCTAAAGTAATACGTAAGGTGACGAGCGAGATTGGTCTGCCGTGTTTTGTGAAGCCGGCTAACCTCGGCTCGTCTGTTGGTGTGTCGCGCGCGAAGGATAAGAGGTCGTTGACCGAAGCGATCGACCTGGCAGCGGAATACGATCGGAAGATTATTATCGAGGAAGAGCTCGTTGCGCGTGAGATTGAGTGTGCGGTGCTGGGTAATGATGAGCCGAAGGCTAGCTTGCCGGGTGAGTACGTGGTCTACGACGAGACCGCGCGATTCCTCGACTACACTGAGAAGTACACGAACACCGGGCGCGTGAGTTTTGTTGTGCCAGCTCCGTTGTCGAAAGCGATGACGACGAAGATTCAGCGCATGGCGATTCGTGCTTTTCAGTCGATTGATGGTGCGGGATTGGCGCGAGTTGATTTCTTTCTCACGCGTAATGGTGGGGAACTGGTTATCAACGAATTGAATACGATGCCGGGACTGACTGAGGTGTCGGGTTATCCGAAGATGTGGGAAGCGTCAGGCCTTCCGTTTCCAAAACTGCTCGAGGTCCTCATCGAGCTCGCGTTCGAGCGTCATCGAGAGAAGTCACTAACAAAAACCTCAAGGTAGTTTTTCTACAGGATTACAGGATTTGCATGATGAACAAGATCGCGCTGAATCTTGTCAATCGTGGAAATCTTGTAAATCCTGTCTAAACTCACTTCGGTCCACGATAGCCCTTGCGTGTTCTTACTTCCACGTCTTCACGTTTCACTTTAACTTCAAGCTTGCGCCATTTACCATCACGCGTTTTATTCAACGGGTGATAAGAGATCGTGTACTGGTGCCCGAGTTCGTCGGCAATTCCGGTAAACGCATCACGCAAAGCTGGTCCACCTGGAGTCGAGATAAATCGTCCGCCAGTCTTCTCCGCAAATCCTTTCAACGACGTCGCGCTCTGTCTCGCACCGGCTCCGCCGACTTCCAAACTCGCCATATCCACTGCGAAGATACTCGCCCCAACAGCAAGCGCGGCCTCAACAGCTTTGTCACTCGAGGCTCTGCTGTGTGTGTCCATTCCATCAGACAAAACAATAATCGCTCTACGAGTCTCAGGTCGCTCGGCCAGCGTCTTCGCCGCCTCAACGATCGCGTCGTTCAGAGTAGTCATTCCTTTCGCCTTAATCGCATAAGCAATCGGCGCGAGATCTCTGCCACCGGAAAACTCCTGCACACGTTCTACTTTTGAATCGAATCGGTAGACAGCCGCGACATCCTCGGCCCTCAAACCGTCGAGAAACCTGATCGCAGCAGAACGCGCGAGCGAGAACCGCTCTTCCATACTCCCGGAACTATCCAACAGCACCACCGCCGCATAAGGCGATTCCTGAACTGAAAAATTCGCGAGCATGTCCGGCTTCACTTCAACACCGTCTTCAAAGACTTTGAAGTCAGACGCCTTCAATGCTTTCACATACTGGCCGGCTTTATCGGTGACGGTGACGTTGAGTACGACGAGATCGGTGTTGGTGCGAATGACATCATCGTCCTGAGCAAAAACAACGACGACGTTAACGAAGACGAACGCTACGAGGAAGAGAATTGTCCTGACCATGCTTATGGCTGCTGCTGCGAACCACCTAATGTTCGAGCTATCTTTATTAGTTCAAGTAAAAGGTTAGCGCTGCTGATCACTGATGCAGATACGACTTGTCTCGGCGTGTTTTGAACTTCCTTCGACAACGCCTCTGACTTCTCACCAATCTGACAAGCAGCTTCCGGAAGATCTTTTGGCGGGTTGACGATAGACAAGTCTTCCGATTCACCACCCGCTTCACCACGCACTTTCTTCGTGAGCTTCTCGAGTCGATCGATCTTTTTCAAGTTGTCGCGATCGATAGCAGACTTACCTTGAAGACTTTCTTTAAGTTCTTTTCCGATCTGCTGGATTTCCTTCGCGCGATCGACATTTTCCTGATGGTCCTTTTCGGCCATCTTGATCATGCGCTTAGCACGAATCTCTTCTTCGAAGGTTGAGAGCGGATTTTGATCGTCATCATTCCTTCGGCCGCTTGGATTGATCGTCGGAGGAGCTGAACCCTTTGGAGAAGTCGTTTGACCGAATGCCACAGCGACACTGAAGATCAAAACGGCGAGAGCGCAAGCTGTGTATGAAACGTTCTTCATCGACTCTCAGAGTTCACCTTAACAATCGGCACGCCGACCCCTAAACAAAAACTTCAGCGTATGCAGGGAGACTACGGGAGACTACGGAATGCGCCCCGGGTTGTCCGGTGTGTTTATAAACTCTCCCGGCTTGCCGCTGCGCTTAACTATGATCGTTCTTGGTTCGAGTCGTTCCGGTGTTCGCTTCTTGCCTTGTGCCGAAGTGTACGCGACCAATGCCGATTGCGGATCTGCCTTCAAACCTGCAAGACGAATCGAAGCGAATTCCTGAGCCGATATTTTCATCGCATATGATCCTTCCTGCTCAGGCTGCAATGGAGTCGGCGTAACCGGCAATGCGCTTTGTTCGAGACCGCCGTCTTTTCGGCGACGCAGTTCAAGAACTACTGAAAGATTGCTCAATTCCTGCTTCGAGATGTTGCGCACCACACCGCCGATGGTTGTCATTCCTTTTTCGAGTGTCGGCTCGTCGATAACTATATGAGCGACAGGTGGGCCTTTCGGTCCGGAGTCGGCTACTGGTGCAGGTGTGTTTTCGGCTATGGCTCTTTGCGCGTAATACTTGCGAATGAAGCCATAACCAACAAGCAGAATCGCCGTAATAGCAACGGCGCAAACTACAGCGAGCAGTTTTCCTTTTCTTGACTCGTTCTCTCGTGCGAGGTTTTCCTCGGCGCGCAATGGGTCGTTAATCATTGAATACTTTATCTAACACCTTAACTCAGGGCTGCGGGTTTCGACCTGCAGGGGAGGCACCCGTAACAGCCACAATCAAACTTTCGAGAAACTGATCTTCGGCAAGACCACTACTGCGCAACGTGGTCCATTCAGCTCCGGTCGCTCCGTCAGTGCGACCTTCAACTTTTGCATTAACTGCTATGTTCGCCGTGTTTCCGTCGATCGGTTGAACTTCAACCGTAAGCGTGTAGCGGCCACGCGTCCATCCTCTCGCGCTCTCGGCAGGTACATTCGCGTA
>DASYPN010000023.1:0-9117 GCA_036006625.1 Pyrinomonadaceae bacterium
CTTTTGCGCCGCCGCGATGCGCTTCGAAACCATCCCCGATTCAATCGCGACGCCTTTCTCCATGCCGAGACGCTGCATCAGCGCCTTTACCTTGTCGCCGGCAAAGATGCGCATCAGATCGTCTTCCAACGACAGGAAAAACCGCGACGATCCCGGGTCGCCCTGGCGGCCCGCGCGTCCACGAAGCTGATTGTCGATACGGCGCGACTCGTGACGTTCCGTGCCGACGATGTGCAACCCGCCGAGCGATACGACTTCGTTGTGCTCGTCTTCAACGATTTGCTTCGCGCGCGCGAAAGCGCCATTCCACTGCTCGTCCGTCGCCTCGTCAGGATCGACTTCGCTCTGCTTCAAAAACTCGCGAGCCATGAAATCGGGATTGCCGCCAAGCAAAATGTCGGTACCACGACCAGCCATGTTCGTCGCGATCGTCACTGACCCCTTGCGGCCCGCTTGCGCAACGATCTCTGCCTCACGCTCGTGATACTTCGCGTTCAGCACGTTGTGCGGAATTTTTTCTTTCAACAGCCGGCGCGCAATCAGTTCGGAGTTTTCGACCGAAACCGTACCCACTAGAGTCGGCTGACCGCGCTCGTGACAGTCTTTGATCTCTTCGATCACGGCGTCCCACTTTTCGGGCAGCGTCCGATAGATCACGTCCGAATTATCAATGCGGACCATCGGCATGTGCGTCGGAATAACGATGACGTCGAGCTTGTAGGTCGAGGCAAACTCGGCTGCTTCAGTTTCAGCAGTACCGGTCATGCCTGAGAGTTTTTCGTAAAGGCGAAAGTAATTTTGAAGCGTGATCGTCGCGAGAGTCTGATTCTCTTTCTCGATCTCGACACCTTCTTTGGCTTCGACCGCCTGGTGTAATCCGTCGGACCAACGGCGTCCCTTCATCAAACGTCCGGTAAAGTCGTCGACGATGATCACTTCGCCATCCTGGACCACATATTGATGGTCCAGCTTGTAAAGCGTGTGCGCTTTCAAAGCCTGCTCGACGCAGTGGAGCAACTCCATGTTCGACGGATCGTAAAGATTCCCGACGCCGAGCAAGCGCTCGGACTTCTCAACGCCCTCTTCGGTCAACACAGCCGTGTGTGCCTTTTCATCGACGACGTAATCGCCGGTCTTCTTTCCTTCGATTTCCTCACCTTTTTTCAAATTCGGAATGACGGCGTCGGCTTGCCTGTACTTGTCAGTGGCTTCGTCGGACGGTCCGGAAATGATCAGCGGCGTGCGCGCTTCGTCGATCAGAATTGAGTCGACTTCGTCGACGACGGCGAAGTAATGACCACGCTGCACACAAGTCGTGAGGTCAAACTTCATATTGTCGCGCAGGTAGTCGAAACCAAATTCGTTGTTGGTGCCGTAGGTGATGTCGGCGGCATAAGCGGCCTGTCGCTCGAAGTCGTCCATGTCGTTCTGAATACAACCGACTTCGAGACCGAGGAAGCGATGAATCTGGCCCATCCACTCGGCGTCGCGCGAAGCGAGATAGTCGTTTACCGTGACAACGTGAACGCCGCCGCGGCCGGTAAGTGCATTCAGGTAAGAGGGCAAAGTGGCGACGAGTGTTTTTCCCTCGCCCGTGCGCATCTCAGCGATCTTGCCCTGGTGCAGAACGATGCCGCCGATCATCTGCACGTCGAAGTGACGCATGCCGGTCGTGCGCACGCTTGCCTCGCGCACAATAGCAAAAGCCTCCGGCAAGATTTCGTTAAGAACTTCCTGCTCGCGACGTTTGCGTTCTTCTTTGTCGGTAATACCGGCAACCGCACGCTGCACTTGTTCTTTGAACTCAGCAGTGCGTGCGCGCAACTGATCGTCCGAAAGAGCCTTCGTTTGTGACTCGAGCGAATTGATCTGGTCGACGATCGGCTGAATGGTTTTCAAAAACCGCTGGTTGCTGCTGCCGAAGACCTTAGTCAGAAATTTATCGAAACTCATATGTAATAGACTGCTCCGTCAGAATAACTAAATAATTAAACAAACTTTCTCGCTCTCTGTGCAACCTCTGCGTTCTCTGTGTCTCTGTGGTGACTTTGAACTGAGAACCGATAACCACACAGACACAGAGAACACTGAGTTTTGCACAGAGAAGAATTCACTTAAACGCCCGGCTTCAACTGTTTCTGAAGCATTTCCACGACACTCTGCCGCGGCATTGAAAAATTAACTACCACCCGCTTGCCGTCGGGACTCGCGCTCGTATTCTTCATCAGTATTTCTTCATCGTGACCAGCGCGCGAACCCGCGCCAAAATAAAGCGCCGTGTTCAGAACTTTCGCGAGCGACTCCGCACGCTCCGACGACGACACTTCTGATTCAACTGACGCCAGCACTTCGGTCTCGCCCTGCTTGACTGTGATTCTCACACTCGCATTCGGATTGTCCTTCGTGATGGGCTGAAGATAGATCAGGAATCCGCTATCGTTCAGCGCCGCCACCATTTTGCGAAAGAGATCAACGAGATTCTCATCACCGGACTTCTTGGTAACGCGCGGATTCTTCAGTTTGCCCTTTTCATCAAGCTCGGCATCGATAACGATTTCGAAAGGTTTGTTGAAATCAAGCTTGCCCTGAGTTTTCAGATCGTTCGCGTAATTCGCAAAGTCTCTCAGGACCTGCTTATTGATCTCGTTCTCAGCGGGCAAAGGCAGATCGTTTTCCGCGGCTGACTTTTCGAGTCCTTTCTGTGCTTCCTCGGGAGTTAGTGTTGAAGGTGACGGACTGGCCTGAGCTACTGCTGCATTGGGCGACGCCGATGCACCAGGACTGCCAGACGCAGACGCGCTCGCATCCGGCCTCGGCGATGGCGACGCTTCCGGATCAACGTTCTTTTCCTTGCTTGCCTGCGAGATTATCCTGGGCGCAAACGGATCGTTGGCCGGGGCGATTTGTGGCGCCACTTTACCTTCAATCTGAGCTTCCAGTGCGAAGTAACCGTCCGGATAGCGAAACTTCTCGCTGAGTTGAACGAGTTGCACGTTGTCGCCGATCTGAGTCGCGTCGTACGGTTTGTCTACGAACTTCGTGTTGGCTATCAGAGCGCCGATATTCAGACCCTCGCGCAGGGCGGGGACGTAAACAACCAGCGCCACGCAGATGAGGTGCAGGGCGACCGAAGCGCCGATGAGCCGTGTTAACACTTTCCATCGCGATTCGCGGTTGACCTCAAACTTTTCGAACAGCTCAGACATCTGCAAAGTACCGTAAATCGTGTTTTAGACGCCCGTCGCCCGCGACACGTTGTGAGGCGATTGTAACTCCCCCGTCTGCTCTTAGCACTTCGCAGGCCACATCGCGACAGTTAGAATGGCCTTCGTGCGCCGAAAAACCGGAAAACACTGGGACAAACGCCGGTCGGGCGGCCGGCGTGGTCCCGAAAAATCTGCCCGCAAATCCGACCATGGGGCTAACGAACGCGCCACCCGTGTTGTTCCACCCTCTCGCGAACTAAAACGACTGCTGGAAGGAATCGGAACTCCGCGGCCAACACCTTTCAAACCCGACCCGTTTCAACTCGAAGCACTTGCCGCGTTGGAGTACGAAGACGTGCTCGTGACCGCGCCGACGGGTAGTGGCAAGACGTGGATTGCGCGCGCGGAAATTCGCAGGCTGCTCGATAGTGGACGTCGTGCCTGGTACACGTCGCCGTTGAAAGCGCTCACGAATTCGAAGTACCAGGAGTTCATTGATGAATTTGGGGCGGAGAAAGTCGGAATTCTCACGGGCGATCGAAAAGAGAATTCCGACGCGCCGCTCATCGTCGGCACGACCGAGATTTATCGCAATCAACTTTTCGATTCGTTACGCGGCGGCAATCAAGTCAGCGCGGATCTGGTCGTGCTTGACGAAGCGCACTATCTCGCCGACGAAGATCGCGGGCACGTTTGGGAAGAGGCGATCATCCTGACTCCGCCTCGCATTCGCCTGTTGCTGTTGTCGGCGACTATCGGCAACGCACACGAGTTTGCTGTGTGGCTTGAAGAGATTCGCGGCGTACGTTGCGGTGTCATTACCGGACCTTTGAAGCGGCCTGTGCCTTTGCGTTCGGCAGTGTTGCTGCCTGATAGAAGATTGTTGCCGTTGCTGAATGAGTCGGGAAGTCTGAATCCCGAGATCGTGAAGTTAGCCGCGGATGAACGCAGATCGGATCGAAGATGAAACTGCGCATGCCGGAGATGCCGTCGGCGACACTGCTCGCGGCGCTTGATGGTTACAACCTGCTGCCCGCGATCGTGTTCCTCCCGACGCGCCGTCGTTGCGATCAAGCTGCTTCCGAGGCCGCACTATCGAGACGCGATCCGAACGACGACCGGCGTGAAGCACGCCGGGATTTCATGCGTGCGTTTGTCGAACAGCATCCGGAAGTGCGCGGTCATCGACATTGGGACACGATCATTCGCGGCGGTGTTGCGTCGCATCACGCTGGACACATTCCCGCCTGGAAACTCGTGATCGAAAAACTGATGAGCGCTGGATTGCTCGACGCGATCTTTGCGACCGCCACTGTTGCCGCCGGCGTCGATTTTCCCGCGCGCACCGTTGTGCTGACAGGCGCCGATGCACGAAGCGCCAGCGGTTGGCGTCCGTTGTCAGCGTCTGAGTTGCAGCAGATGACGGGGCGCGCCGGACGCCGAGGTCGCGACAATGTTGGTTTCGTGGTGGCTGCGCCGGGAATACACCAGGATCCGGAACGCATCGCACAGCTCTTGAAAGTACCGCCGGATCCGCTCGTCAGTCAGTTTCGTGCGACGTACACAACGCTCCTCAACCTGCTCGATGCGTACGGCAGCTTTGCTTCCGTGCGCGAAATCGCGCAACGCAGCTTTGCTTACCGCGACTTCTCGCACCAGATCGCTCAGCTCGAAAGTAGTCGCAACGAGAGTGAGCAGAAGATCCAGGATGCGTTAAAGGAAGCGGGCTGCGACATTCCGATTTCGGTGGTGCTCGGACTCGAACGTCTCATCGGCGCACGCGCTCGTTTACAGGAAGCAAAGCCGGAGACGCGTGCGGAGGTTTTTTATCGCTGGCTCAACGAGGTGGTGAAACCGGGCCGCGTTGTTGGAATCGGTCGTTCGGGTCGAAGGCTGGTGATGGTAACGGAAGCGCGTGAGGGAAGCGTGCGTGGCTTTCGTGAAGATGGTAGCCCCGCGAGCTTTCCACACGAACGGATCGGGCGTGTGTATTCGCCCGTCTATCGATTGAGAGAAGACGATATCGACCGCGCTTTCGACGACATTCGCACACGTGGCCGCGAACTCGTCTTGTCCGAACCGAGGCTACGCGACGCGGACGCAGAAGAGACCGACGCGCTAAAGATCGTCGACGACTCGATCGAGAATCTATTGCCTGCGAGCGTCAACAAACAGCGCTGCACCGACGTGATCTGGCAGTTACATACGACTGCGGAAGACTACGAACGAGCGTCACGAAGGATCGATGCGTTGCGCGAGGAAGTGTGGCTGCCGTTCGAACAGCGCGCGAAAGTGCTTGCGATCTTTGGTTATCTCGATTACGAAGCTGAAAAAGTGACGGACCGCGGCCGCTGGTTGGCTGACCTGCACATTGATCGACCGTTGCTTGTCGGTGAAGCTCTCGAGAACGGTCTCTTCAATTCGCTCGCGCCAAAGGAGCTCGCCGGAATCATGGCGGCGTTAACAGCCGATGAAGACCGTGATTACGGTGAGCTCGAGTTGGACGATGATGTGGTGACATCGTTGTCGCGTTTCGAAGACATCGGATTCAAAGTCTCGGCTGAGGAATGGAATCACGGCCTGGAGCCCGCGCCGGAGTTGAACTTCTCCGCTGCCGGCGCCGCGGTGCGTTGGGCCGGTGGCACCGAATGGTCAGAAATCGTCAGAGAAACACGCGCCGAAGAAGGCGATCTGTTTCGAATGTTCTCACGAACCGGCGAGGCGTTATTGCAAATTGCTGGTCTACGTCGCAGTCATCCGCAGGCCGCAAACATGGCTGCGACAGTGGCTGAGATGGTTTTAAGAGAGCCGATCCGATAGGATTAGGACCATAGATACTTAATTCAAAGAGAGGAAATTTTATGTCAACTTCTTCAGCTGCCCAGCAGCCATCACCGGTATTATTTTTCCAGACCATCAACGCTCACCAGCGCACGGAAGCGTTGAAAGCCGCCATCGAGCTCGAAGTGTTCACCGCAATCGGCGAAGGCAATGCCACCGCCGCCGAGATCGCCAAACGATGTCAGGCGTCCGAAAAAGGAATACGCGTTCTCTGTGACTATCTGACTATCATGGAGATGCTCACCAAACAGGGCGACCGTTATGCACTGACACTCGACTCCTCCGTGTTTCTCGACAAACGTTCGCCTGCTTATCTCGGCAGCGCGACCGAGTTTCTTTGCTCGCCGATGTTGACCCAGGGTTTCAGGCAGATGACCGAAGCTGTGCGTAAAGGCGGCACGGCAATCGACGACGAAGGAACAATCGGTCCTGATCATCCGATCTGGGTGAAGTTCGCGCGCGGCATGGCCGGGTTGATGTCGATGCCGGCACAGTTGATGGCGAAGCTCGTCGACCCAAACGCCGACCGGAAACTGAAGATTCTTGATATCGCCGCCGGCCACGGATTATTCGGGATCGCCTTTGCGACGCAGAATAAACAGGTCGAAGTCACCGCTCTTGATTGGAAAGCGGTACTGGAAGTTGCGAAGGACAATGCAGAAAAGGCGGGTGTTGCGGAACGTTACAGCACGATTGAAGGCAGTGCTTTCGATGTCGAGTTCGGCAGTGGCTACGATCTGGTTTTAGTGACCAACTTCCTGCATCACTTCGATCCCCCGACATGCGAAAAGTTGCTAAAGAAAGTGCACGCAGCGCTCGCGGATGGCGGACGCGCAGTGACGCTGGAGTTTGTTCCGAACGCTGATCGCGTGACGCCGCCTGAGGTTGCCGGCTTCAGCCTCGTGATGCTGGTTGGCACGCCCTCAGGTGATGCTTATACCTTCCGTGAGCTGGAACAAATGTTTGCAAATGCGGGCTTCTCAGGCAGTACATTCCACGAACTCCCGCCGACGTTCCAGCAAGTTGTGATTTCGGAGAAGTGAGCGGATTAAACGCGGGGTGACCGCAAGGTCACCCCACAACGAAAGGTTCGCGCTGTGTTGCGTAGTTTCCTTTTATTGTTTCTTTGCATGTCCTTTTGCCTGCCGCAACAAACGCCAAAGCCGACTGCTCCTGAAAACGTTTACCTGCTCAAACCGGCACACGTCTTTGACGGTGAGTCAGCGCAACTGCACGACAACTGGGCGGTTCTCGTTCGTGGCGAGAAGATCGAAGCTGTTGGACCAGCGAGCGGCGTCAACGCACCGGCAGGCGCAAAAGTGATCGACTTGCCGGGCCTGACGTTAATGCCCGGTCTGATCGAAGCACATTCACACGTGCTGCTTCATCCGTATTCAGAAACGGTTTGGAACGATCAAGTCGCGAAGGAATCACTCAGTCTGCGCGTAGCGAGAGCGACTAACCATCTGCGCAACACACTTCAGGCAGGCTTCACAACCGTTCGCGATCTCGGAACTGAAGGCGCCGGTTACGCTGACGTTGGACTCAAACAAGCCGTCGAGCAAGGCATTATTCCGGGACCGCGAATGATCGTCGTGACACGCGCGATCGTCGCCACAGGCAGCTATGGACCAAAGGGTTACGCGTCGGAGTGGACCGTGCCGCAAGGTGCTGAGGAAGCGGACGGAGTCGACAGTCTGACGCGCGTGGTGCGCGATCAGATCGGACACGGCGCTGACTGGATCAAGATCTACGCTGACTATCGATGGGGCAGATCGGGTGCGGCGCCGACTTTCTCGCTCGACGAGATCAAGCTCGTCGTCGAGACTGCAAAGAGCGCGAACATTCCAGTCGCTGCGCACGCGACGACTGCCGAGGGAATGCGTCGTGCGGCGCTCGCGGGAGTGGAAACGATCGAGCATGGCGACGGCGGTACGCCGGAAGTTTTTCGGTTGATGAAGGAGCGTGGCGTCGCGCTTTGTCCAACACTCGCGATTGCTTCGAGTGCGAATGTCGAGCGGAAGCGGGTAGCGTTTCGAGCGGCGCTCGATGCTGGAGTGACGATCGCGAGCGGCAGCGATGTCGGCGTGTTTGCGCATGGCGACAATGCGCGTGAGCTGGAGGCGATGGTGAAGTTTGGGATGCCGCTGATCGACGTGCTGCGATCGGCAACGTCGGTGAATGCGCGCGTGTTGCACATGTCTGACAAGATCGGAGCGGTTAAGGCTGGACTGTTCGCGGATGTGATTGCGGTCGAAGGCGATCCGACGACGGATGTTGAAGCTCTGCGAAAAGTTAGATTTGTGATGAAGGGCGGCGTGGTTTACCGCGAAAAATAGGTCCTATAGGACCTATAAAGGCTCTGCGGCCCTCTTATTTCCAACCAGGCGAGCCACTGTCAGAAGCAGCTCTTCGGTCCGAAAGGGCTTCCCCACGAAATCGCTAAACCCCGATTGCAACGCCTTGGCCCGGTCGCGATCGGTGTGCGCCGTCACGGCCACACACGGAATGTGCGCCGTGAGCGAGTTTGCTTTCAACGCCTTGAACACTTCCCAGCCGTCCAATTCCGGCATGGAAAGGTCCACCATTATCAAATCCGGCGGGTTCGCACACGCCAGATCCACGCATTCCTTTCCGTTTCTGGCCTCGCAGACGTTGTAATTTGCGCCAGCCAACAGCAGTCGCAGGAGTTCGCGGTTGTCGTCGTAGTCCTCCGCGATAAGTATGGTAGGTCGCATATTTTATAGTGGACGACTATCGGCCCGATCCGTTAGATTACCAGACGAGGCGGATTGGCGAAAAGAATCCACCCTTTGCACCCCGCGCGCCAGCCCCAAAAACGATTTCTTGACTAGCTGAATACCAGCCGTTCATAATCACTCGGAGTTCTTGCGGCCCCTGCGAGACTTCCATTGCTGATAATCAACCTTGGGTTAGTGATCCCTACCTGAAGACCTTGAGGTTCGTCAAAACAACACCACGACACGAAGGAGCGAGCTGTGGCCAACGGACAACTGGAAGATAGTTTGCGGCGTGAGATCGAGAGTTATCTCGAAAGTCGCCTTAGTGC
>DASYPN010000024.1:0-28338 GCA_036006625.1 Pyrinomonadaceae bacterium
CCGATCGGAAAAGAAAAAGATTTTCGTGGTGTGGTGGACGTGGTCCACATGAAAGCGTACGAACTCAGCGCCGATGGCCACGCGAAAGAGATCGATATTCCGAGCGAAGGTCGCGACATCGTCGACAAGACTCGCGAACGATTAGTTGAACTCGTCGCTGAGTCGAACGATCAGTTGATGGAGAAGTACTTCGAACAGGGGACACTAGACGAAGAAGACATTCTTCCAAACATCAACAACGCGATCGCACAGAGCAAACTGTGTCCCGTGTTCGCGGTTTCGAGTATCACGCAGGTTGGTCTGCGTGCCTTGCTGAACGGTCTCGTTGAATTTGCTCCCGATCCCGCGCACCACGAAAATGAATGGGGCAAACCGGTCGATGCTGGTCCGGATGCAGAGCGAATCGGTCGCAAGTACAGCGACAGCGAACCATTCTCAGCTTACTGCTTCCGCACCGTTGCCGATCCTTTCGCGGGTCGCATCAACATCTTCAAAGTTATCAGCGGTCATTTGCAGACAGACGCTAACGTATTCAATTCCTCTCGCGGCTTAGCAGAACGGCTCGGCGCTCTGCACGTGATACAAGGCAAACAACTCGACAAAGTTACTGAAGCACACGCCGGTGACATCATCGCCTGTGTGAAACTGAAAGAAACACAAACAGGCGACACGCTTTGCGACAAACAGTCGCCGATCGTCTACGACCCGGTCGAGTATCCAGAAGCAGCCATCGCGTTTGCGATTGAACCAAAGTCACGACAGGACGAAGAGAAGATCAGTGTGGCGCTGCACAAGATTCTCGAAGAGGATCAGGCGCTTCACTTCAGTCGCGACGCACAAACAAAAGAGTTTCTGCTTTCGGGTTCGGGACAGTTGCACGTCGAGACCGTGGTCGAGAAGTTGAAGAAACGTTACGGCGTCGAAGTAACTCTTCACCCGCCCAAGGTTCCGTACAAGGAAACCATCACACAACGCGCAGAGGTCCAGGGCCGGCACAAGAAACAGACTGGCGGCCGCGGGCAGTTCGGAGATTGCAAGTGCGTGTTTGAGCCAATGCCGCGCGGTGGTGGATTCATCTTTGAAGACAAGATCTTTGGTGGATCCGTGCCACAGCAGTTCCGGCCGGCGATTGAGAAAGGAATCATCGAGGCTGCGAAATCCGGCGCTATTGCTGGTTACCCACTCGTCGATTTCAAGGTGCAGTTGATAGACGGTTCTTATCACCCGGTCGACTCCGACGAACACTCTTTCCGAGCCGCGGGTCGCAAGGCATTCCGCGCGGCGATGGAAAAAGTTAAGCCGTCGTTGCTCGAGCCAGTGATGGACGTCGAGATTGCGGCGCCGCAGGAGTATGCAGGCGACATCATGGGTGATCTCAACTCACGCCGAGGTCGTGTGCAGGGAATGGAGACGAGCGGCAAGCAGCAGGTGATCAAGGCGCAGGTGCCGATGGCCGAAATGTTGAATTACCAGTCGACACTGAATTCAATCACCGCCGCGCGTGGTTCATTCCACATGCAGTTTTCACACTACGATCCCGTTCCGGGTCAGTTAGCGCAAAAGATTGTCGAGCAGTCACGCGCCGAAGGACGCATCAAGGGCGGCGAAGAAGAGGAGTAATTAATAACGCCGAAGGCGTTCGCTAACCTCAGCCCAGGGTTGGAGCGCAGCGACAACCCTGGGTTTATAGTCAAAAAGGAGTGAATTAACCCTGAAAGGGTTCGCCAATCGACGAACCCTTTCAGGGTTAATTCTTTCCCTTTGAAGTTAACCCAGGGTTGTCGCTTCGCTCCAACCCTGGGCTGAGGTTAGCGAACGCCTTCGGCGTTACTCTGGATTTACTTTCTTAGGCTTCAGTGGCGCGATCTTGGGGCCGAAGCTGGGGCCTTCCTTGATTGTGTAATCGGACGGCACCTCGAAAAGTGTTTTCGCTGGTTCGGTTCGATTGATATTTGTGAGCTTGTAAGTCGTCTCACCGAAACGAGGATCGCTGTGGCGCGTCATCACCACGAGCTGCAACTCCGGTGAATACCAGCGCTCGCTGACGATCTCGATCGGTCGCTCGTTGCCAATATCACCGGCTGGAATCGTGACCGTAGTGCGCGTGCCTTCGACTTCGACACCTTCGATAATCTGCTTTCCGAGTTGTTCCTTAACCTCGTTGGGGTTAGGACCGGACTTGGTCCTGAACACCATCGTTCCAGCCGCTCCGGCCTCAGCGCGCAACTGGTCCAGATCGGGATGTGCGCCTGCTGGAGCTGAGCCAAGCGGTGTTGTCATGATCATGCTTCCGGCTGCCGCTGTTCCTCGTTCAACTTTAAATTCGAACCGCTGACCTTCCATAGCCGAAACTACCGCCCCTGCCTTATCCAGTTTCTTACTGAACTCAAATGTGAAGGGCACGCTCTTGTTCGCAGTGTGTGAGCGTGAATCCAGAGTGAAAGTCACTCCAGCAACGGGATCGGTAATGAAGATCGTCTGGAAGGATTCTTCACCGTTCGCGAAGATGCCAAGACCTTTCAAACTCTGCTCGCGTCGCGTGCGACCTTCACTGTCGCGATAAACTGAGCTCGTCATGCGATTCACGATGCGATTGCCATCGGAGAGAGTCTGGATCGTTTCCGTGACAGCATCGCCGGAGTACGGCGCGCCTTTCACGACTTTGCCGCCAAAACTCTCGGAGGCAATAAACACGAAGTTCGCATCCGGCGGCGGCGGTCCACCTTCCGGTCCTTGCATCACTCGCTGCCTGAGTATGATGTTACCTTCCGGTCCAGCCTGCTGTGCAGAGGCGACACTTGCGAAAGCTAGCGCCATCAACGTCGCTCCGATCAGAAATCCCGATATGCGTTTCATCTCTCTATCCTTTCAATGCTACTGAACAAAACGTATTGCACGGGCCGTCCCGTCGACTCCGAATAAAACGTCAGCCTTAACTTTTTCGCTGTAGCGGTCCATATTGACCGGGAGGCCGAAGTTCGCGAGTGCCGAACGCGGCAACTGAACTCGAACTATCTGCCCGCCATCCTGCAGACTCGCAGCGCTCATGTAACTGAGCGGGATAAAGTCCGTCGCAATTTCATTCGTCACATGATTCGCAACCTGTGTGTTTGCGGGGCGGCGCTGCATCGCTGGATGAAATCTTCTTGGCCTCTGGCGTTGCGGCAGAACCTCGTCATCCGGAACCGGCGAGTCTTTCGCCAACTGCGGCTCGGCGATTGGTTGAGGTTTCTGTTGCGGCTCCTCTTGCCGGCTAGCCTGACGCCGATCTTCAACCGGTCTATTGGACCAGCGAAACACCACCACACTGATCGCGATCAATAACATTGCTGCGACTGCGGCCAACCAGTACGCAGAATGTCTTCGTACAACCGGAGCAGGAACAACGGCGTTGCGCGCGCGGAAAGCCATCATCAGGTTGGCTTCGATCATCGCGGGCGCTTCCAACGACTCCATCTCTGCGGCGAGCGTGTGCAATCCACGCGTCAACATCTCTTCGTCGCGAAGCCGCATCGCGCAATCGTCGCACGCGTCACTGTGAGCCAACGCCTCGCGGCGAAGCTCTGCAGCCATCATTTGGCCGCGCGCCAACTCACTCACAACACTTTCGAATTTTTGACAGTTCATGCGAAACACCTCGCTGACTTCACAGTCGCTGAACTCGCCTCGTCAAACTCCCCCACCGGCCTCAACTTGGTAAGCAGAAGCGCCCGCGCCCTGTGCAAACGCGAACGGACCGTCCCGATCGCGCAACCCAAAATCTCTGCCGTCTCGCCATAACTGACGTCCTGAAGCTCACACAACACTACCACTTCACGATACTTCGCCGGCAAACTCAACACTGCCTTCCGCACTGATTCAATCGTCTCTGCGCGCGTCAGATCTTCGAGCGGACACAAATCCGTGCCGGACTGCAGCAGCGGGACATCGTCTTCCGATTCGTCGTTGAGCGGCGCCAGCAGATGTTCAACTCTCAAACGACGAAGCACGTAATTCCGCGCGACACCAAAAAGGAAAGCGCTCACCGATCCGCGCGCCGGATCAAAAACATTTCCCTCACGCATCAGGAAAAGGAAGACTTCCTGGGTGACGTCCTCAGCGATCGACTTAGACCCGCTCATTTGCAGGGCAAACCGATACACTCCGGCCTGGCGGCGACGATAGAGGAGGGTTAGTGCTTCATCGTCGCCCGCCAGCATCGACCGTAATAACTCGGTGTCGCTTAGGTCGTTTTTTAGGTTCATCACGCCAATTGAGCCCGCCGGTCATTGGTATTCGTTCCGAAGCGTGGGAAAGTTCCAGAATCTTGGCGACGAGTTCAGGATAAAAAGCGGTCGCGAAATTCGGCTGTATTCTGCCGTAAAGCGAGCCATTCTGCGAATATCGGCGGGTTCTGCAGCCAGACCGTGAGCCACTGGGCGACCTCCGCGGCTAATGGTTTGCTCAAGGCCAGGGAATCAAGTTCAGTTTTTAACGTTCGAACCGCCTGCCGCAGCCGCTCCACGTTTTCAGACTGCCGCAGTTGCTCAATTTTATTAATCAGTCGTATAGCGGTATCGAGGTTGGTGAGTTCGAGGTCCTCAGCGTTGAAGAGCAACTGTTTCTCACGCCACCGCGCGTCGGCTTGAAGAATCTCGGGATGACCGAGCCGCGCTCCTTGATCGGCGAGCACACGAGCGATTGATGCGGGACTAATCGTGGATCCAAAACGCTCAACCACAGCTTCTTCAATCAAACAGAGTTCGGACGCACCCACAACCTCCTTCCCCATCGTCTCCCAAACTCCAATGATGAACTTGTCTCTCGGCATGAACTGTAGGGGCGGCCCTCCGTGGCCGCCCTCGGTTTGAAGACGACGCTGAAAAATAACGACGCCAGCGTTTTGAATCTCGTGTACAAACCGAGGGCGGCCACGGAGGGCCGCCCCTACAGTACGTTCGACAGCCCGCTATTTTTTAATCTGCTTTATTAATCGCAACGCGTGGTTGCGGGCGATTAGCGGGATGTGTTCGTCAGTGCTGAGGTCTTGCAAAAGTTTGAGGAGCTGGCGCGGATCTGACAACGCGTCCCGTTTCAAATACGCTTCGAAAAGCTCCATCAGCTTCGGCGCATTCAGCGGCTGATTCTCTCGCGCGAGAGCGATATCGAACACGAGCATCGCCTGATCCGCTGCCTTGCGATACTCACTAACAAGCTTCGATGCGTCTGAGTTATTCGTCCAATTGAACTCCGCGACTCGTTTGCGCTCACCGCGCTGCATGCCGATGCGCATCGTCCCAAGATGAGGAAACTGTTTGTCTGACTGGTAGTTTGTATCCGTGTCGAGAAACTGCAACGCCTGCCACGACGAATTGATGCGCGCGAGCGCTACTGTCGAAAGCTCAATCGGTTCAGTTATCGGCGTGTCTTCATTCAACCGCTCAAACGTAACCGTACCGCGCCCATTTGCATCGTGTTCGATCACGATGTGTTTGACGTAAAACTTGGGTTGCGAAAACTCGTAGGTGTATTTGACTGCATCCGTCTTCGCCGCGTCGCTGACCGAGGAAGAGTCAGCCACCTGCTGCGGTCGCGTATTATGCTTTCCGCCGGTCGGATTCTGGGCACAAATGGAAATCGCCGCGCTCAGGACCATCAGCGCGGCGGGGAGACCATGCAGCAGTAACTTTTTCTTACTCACTCAAATTTTACCGACACCAACTTCGAGACACCTACTTCCTCCATGGTCACGCCGTAAAGCGCGCGCGCCATCTCCATCGTCCTCTTGTTATGCGTGATAACAATGAACTGGGTGTCAGCCGACATCTGGACGACCTTATCAGTAAAGCGTCCCACGTTGGCTTCGTCAAGTGGAGCGTCGACTTCGTCCAGAAGACAGAACGGCGCGGGGCGATAATGAAAGATTCCCAGCACCAGTGCAAGCGCCGCCATCGCCTTTTCACCACCGGAGAGTAGCAACACGTTCTGTAGACGTTTACCCGGTGGTTGAGCGACGACATCGATGCCGGATTCGAGCACGTCGTCAGCATCGATCAGACTCATCTCGCCGCGTCCGCCACCAAACAGCTCCTGGAACAACGCGCTGAAGTTCGTGTTTATCTGCTCAAACGCGTGACGGAAGCGTTCGCGCGAGCGACGCTTGATCTCTCGCAACGCTTCCTCCGTAGCTGAAATACCTTCGACAATGTCCTGGCGCTGAACAGTGAGGAAAAGTAAACGCTGTTCTGCTTCCGCAAGCTCTTCGAGCGCCATCATGTTCACACCGCCAAAGCCTTCGAGACGGTTGCGCAGTTCTTCAACACGCGAGTGGCTGGCATCGAGATCGAACTCTTCCGGGAAAGTAAGTTCGCGGGCAAGATCTTCGAGCGATTGGCCCAGTTCCGTCTGGCAGTTTTCATGAACAAACGTCTGGCGGGCCTGCGCCTCGGCTCGCTGTACTTCGAGAGCGCCGCGGGAATCGCGCACTTCAGCCGCGCGACGATTCAATTCAGACAGCTCTGCGGAATACTCGTCAGCCTGCCGGCGAGCTTCCTGCAGCCTGTGCGACAGATCCCCAATCTGCTGTTCTTCACGAGCGCGGTCGCTTTCAACTGTACTCGCCGCCAGTTCCAAATCGGCGATCGAGAGTTTCAGTTCATCACTGCGGCCGCCCATCTCCGCAAGATCCATTCGATAGCGATCAACGCGTGCGGCAAAGTCGGCGAGTTCACTCTCAGTTCGTCTTAGTTCGGCAGTGGTTGCGCGACGACGTTCGGAAGCAGCAGCCGCAGCGGACCGCTGCTGTGTGAGCGATTCGCTTTCGGTCTCCAGTTCCCTTCTCAGATCGGTCAATAAAGCGGACGCTTTGATCACGTTGTCAGCGGCTGCTTCTCTCGCCTTCTCAGCAGCTTCAGCATCGGACAAAGCCTGCGCCCGGCGGTTTTCCACTTCCAGTCGCTCTTCTTCTACGCGCATCGAGTCTTGTCCGACGACGCGCATGTGACGTTCGGTCCGTTCAACTTCCTGCTCGAGCGATGTAGTCGTGTGTTCGCGAGCAAGTGCTTCACGTTCTTCGCGGCCAATTGCTTCGTTGAGAGTGAGCACCGCGTCTTCGAGTTCAACGAGACGGGCGCGGGCGTCTTTCGCGGTTCTGCCTGCGACGTCGACTTCACGCGCGAGTGCTTCAGCACGCGTTTCGAGTTCACGCAACTCTCGTTTGAATGCGAGCAAGCCGGCGCCTTCTTCGAGATCTCTCGCGTCGCCCGCGTTCACGAATTGTCCGCTTGCGATCCAGTCGCCATTCAAAGTCACGTACATCTCGCCGGTTGCGATCGATTTGACCATCGCGTCTTCAAGGTTTGTGGCGAGACGTGCATTTACTTTCTGGAGCAAGGTGCGTTTAAGAACGGTGACCAGTTGCTGTGGAGCGCCGAGAAGATCGCAGATGCGCAGATCTTCACGAATGCCTTCTCCGGAACCGTTTGAAAGGAGCGGTCGCTCCTCTAATCTGCACGCGAGTGCAGTGACTGTGTTCGTCTCGATTTCGTCGCTGCCACCGTGCAGGCCGGCCACAAGAAAACTCGCGCGACCGCCGTTGTTTTCTCGCAGCCATTGCGCGGCGCGAACGGCATCGTCAGGAGTCGGCACGACAATCGACTGTAGCGACGATCCGAGCACGCCTTCGACTGCACGTTCCCACTTCGCATCGACGTTCAAAGCATCGGCGAGCGTGCCGATGAAATGAAAATCACGCGGGGCTTCACTCGGCGAGAAGATGAGCTGGACGGCAGGAGAGTAATAGGCGCGCCGGTGATCGAGTTCTTTGAGACTCTCGAGACGATGGCTCGCACGTGAATGCTCGTCGCGCACTCTCGTCAGTTCGGCTTCAGTGTCGCTGACAGACTCATGGCCACGAACCACCGCATCGACTGCCGTTTCGCGTTCGGCTTGCAGTTTCGCGACTCTGGCCCGCGCATCAGCCAGTTCGAGGGCAAACTTCTCTGCTTCGAGTTTTCTCTCCGCATGTTGGCTTGCAGCGCGATCGCCTTCACGCGCAAGGCCCTCGGCTTGTTGCGACAGCCGCTCCAGCGTCGTTTGAAGCTGTCGGGCAATCTCGCGCACTCTTTCCGCGACAGCAGTTTGAGCGAGCAGCTCAGCACGTGAGCTCTCAATCTCAACTTCAGCGGCATTAGCTCCCGCGAGCTTGTCCGCGTACGACTCTTCAGCAGCGCGCAACAAAAGAGCACTCTGATCAAACTCCGCTCGCAGCCATGCGTCTTCCTCCTGCAAACGATGGCACTCACCTTCAATCAGCACGAGGCGTGTGGTTAGCGCTTCAATTTCAGCGGTTACCTCGCCCTTGCGCTTTTCAATCTCGCTCAACTGCTCGTGCTGATAGACACATTCACGAGCCTGTCTATCGCGTAGCAGCACTGCCTCAGCCGCCGCGGCTCGCGCAGTCGACAATTCATCTTCGAGATTGCGCGCTTCCTGAGTTGCAGTACGCGCGGCTTCCTCTCGCTTGCTGAGATCGTCAGCAATGCCTTGTTCGAGTTCGGTGATTTCGGTGAGCTTCGCCTTTGTTTCTTCGAGGACACCCGCGAGCTTCTGATCCTCGGCCACGTAGACCTGCCGCAGCAACTCGCGCAACTCCTCGCGCAAAACGCCGTAGCGACGAGCCTTCGCGGCTTGCCGTCGCAAACTGTTTACCTGTCGATCGATTTCCGCAACGATATCGGAGATGCGAGAAAGATTGCTGCGGGCGGATTCGAGACGCGCTTCCGTTGCTCGCTGGCGAACGCGAAACTTGGTAATGCCCGCCGCCTCTTCGATGATCGTGCGACGGTCCATCGGCTTCGCGGAAAGAATCTGTCCGATGCGGCCCTGCTCGATAATGGCGTAGTGACCACCGGCCAGACCCGTTCCCGAAAACAGATCCTGAATATCGCGCAGCCGGCAAATTCTGCCGTTCAGCAGGTACTCACTCTCACCCGAGCGATACAGTCTGCGTGTAACTGAAACTGCTTCGCCGGGCGCAAACTCGAGCGCGAGATTGCGACGGCGCCAGTGTCGTTTGTAGGTCGCCTTATGAACCGGAGTTGCTTCCGACGCGGTAGGCTCTGCGGCCGGCGCTACGGTCCCTTCTGTCCCTCCTGTTACTTCAACAGGCGCGGCTTCGACAGATTCAGGTTCTTCCGACGGCAGGATCTCATCGAGGTTAACGAGTCGATCATCGATCTTCTCGAGCGTCGAATCGATGTCCTCTATATCAGGCTCAGACTCCAGCACTTCATCGCGGACCATGTGCATGACAACTTCGGCCATGCCGCTCGGCTGACGGTTCCGCGAGCCCTGAAAGATGACGTCCTTCATCTCGCCGCCGCGCAGATGTTTGACGCGTTGTTCGCCCAGAACCCAGGCGATCGCGTCGGCTACGTTACTCTTGCCGCAACCGTTAGGCCCAACGATGGCGGTTATTCCGTCCCCTGTGAAGATTATTTCGGTGTAGTCGGCGAAGGATTTGAAACCAGTGATTTCCAGGCGCTGGAGTTTGAACATTACAGGCGAGCCACTATAAGTTGGAGTGCTTAGAATGTCAACCACAACTTAAAGTGAGATCCCCTTAACTGAAGTGAGGACCACGGTTAAGCAGGACCAGGGAAACTCCCTTTAGGGGTTCTGGATCAGCGGAGGTTTGGACAATGGCGATTCCGGCCGCCGCACGTACAGCATCAACCTTACACCCGGACGCAATTCAAAACTCCCACCCGCGTCATTCGACGGCACTTGCCGGTAGAGCTGGCCGAAATTGGCCTCGACCTCGGTCTTCTGATTCTCGTTGGCGATGATGATTGGCTCTGACGAAACAGCCATGCGGCCGAAATATCCGACGCGACTGAAGTTTCGGAAATACCACGGCAACGGCCAGTAGTCGGGACTAATGATTGAAATGCCTGTCAGTCCGCCCTGGTTTTCCTTCGCTATCTGTTCTACCTGATTGACAAGGTCGAGCGTGCCTCGTCGCGTGTGCGCGTAGACGTAAACGTACTTCGGACTGTCGTTATCGTAGTTAACGAAGTTCAGATCGATCGACTGGTAAGCCGACACGCCTGCTGCGACCAACAAGACTATCGAGGCCAGTCTCAGCTGCCCGTGGTCCATGTCGTAAATCGCCTGGATCGTGTAACCGGAAATCAGCGCGAGCGGTATCACGAAGTTCAGCATCAACCATGGTGTCTTGTAAGGGATGAGTGAATAGGCTGCGATGAGTCCGAAAGACCACAACGCGGCAAAAAGTGCGAACGAGTTTTTGGGCTTTAACACGACAATCGCGGCGCCCGCGGCGCCCAGCAGCAATAATGGCGCCTCCAGTCTGAATAGCCAGACCAGATACATTGACGCCGGATGCACGTGCGCAGTAGTGCCGGTCTTACCCCAAACAGCAAACGTCTGAAACGAATCCGCGATGCCTTTGTTGTTGGTGAAGAATGATGAGTAAAAGAGCAGGTACACTGTAACGAAAACAAAGACCGTAGTCCCGAGCGCCCGCATGACACTGGTGGTGCCACCCATTTCATCGATGATGCGACTGATCCAGCCGTCAGGTTGGTTTCGTTTGCTGCCGTACTGAACACCGGGAATGCGATTCACGCGCATGTAAACCACTGTCAGTGCGAGGGCGATGATTAGCACTCCGGCAGAGATCATCGCCGTTTCTTTCGTCGCAAAAAGCAGTGCCGCGCAAGCTCCCGCCCAAATCAAATAACCGGGCCTCCGCGTGTCGTACGCCCATGCGCAAGCGACCACGATTCCGAGTGTGAAAAAGACAAACAGCGATTCGTGAATGAAGTAACGCGAGAGATAGACAGCACCAGGTGAGACGGCTAGCAAAAGAGCCGCGGAAAGAGTTGCGACAGTTCCCAATCGCCGTCGCAACAGAAACACCAAAACGATCGAGCCTAGACCGAAGAGGACGGTTACGAGTCTGATATTGAATGTAGTAAGACCGTAATTGTCGCGAGTCGCAGAACCGAATAAGAGCTTGGTGATCCACGGGATCACGGCTGAGAAGTAATAAAGAGTCGGGCCATGATAATTTTCCGGATCGTATGTATAGAAGCCCTCGCGGACCAGTCGCACCAGAAAGTTTCCATTCACTCCTTCATCGTGGTGAAGAGGCACGAGGTTCAGGTTATAGAAGCGGAGGACTGCCCCGATCAGAAAGATGACGATCGCACCGATGCGCCACGCCTGCTCCGGAAAGTCCTGTACACCGGGAGCAGCAACCTCAGTCTCCGCGCCGCGACCCTTGGCACGCGTCCGTTGACTGCTACTTGATTTTGTAGAGTGTGTACTCACCAGATTCCCCAACTTTGTGAAAGCGACTAATGAAGGCTTCGTTTATGGGACCCACAAGCCGCTCCTGCGGTCCGAGTACAAGATACTCGATGTCGTACTTCCTGATTAACTGTTCAGCGTCCGGCGAACCCAAATAGATGCGCTTGATCTCGCCCTCACGCTGAACAAATTGAAGCCCATGCGTCCAGATGTGGCCCGGATATCCCATCAGTGAACGACGGCCAGTGAGAAACACCGGCGTGTTGTGAACCGGCGCATGAACGATCAATGAACGAGGTGCTGTTTGGGCTTTCACGAGTTCGGCAAAGTGAAGTCCCGCAGCATCGAAGACCTGGTATTTGATCGAACGAAAAGAAATGCCTGCAACGTCGAGCGCGCCTGCGAGTGTGACGCAGAAAAAGAGGACAACTGCGAGCAGTCGCCGCGTTCGTCCCTGATGCCAAAGTCGCGCCAGCAGCAACGCAACGATTGGTGCTGATGCAAGCCACCAGTAGTAGAGTACTTTGATGTTGTCCCAGATCCACGGCGCCATCTTGACCAAATTGGGAACGATGAAGCACAGCGTAAACGGCAGGTAAAAAAGCAGCAGTCGCTTGGGAACGAGGTAGCCTTCGCCTCTCATGAGTACTGCGACGAGAATCAGAGGAATGAAGAATCCGGTGTTCAGAAACCAGAACCAGATCGGATTCTCCTTTCCGTGATCCCAACCTACTTCCCACGCGAAAAAGCTGCTTGCATCTACTGAGCTGTGAATAGTAGACCAGAGCAATTGCGGAATCGCGATCACAGACGCCACGGCAAAGAACAAAAACCATTCGCGCCAGCGCCGTTGAATCAACGCAAGACACGCCGCCATCCCCATCACCACAACAAAACTGTGAGCATGGACCAACGGCAACAGACCGGCCGCGACTCCGGCGGCAATCATGCCGCGACTAGCGAAAACGACACGCGTTGCTTCCTGCTGTTGCCAGACATTTTTCTGCTTTGTCTTTTTTCCCGTTTCAGTCGCTTCCGGTGGTCGCTTCTTGTCGTTGGCGATCCACCAATACGTGAAGGCGATGGTCGCCAGAGGTAGTCCCATCAGAAAACCGCGCTGCGGGATCAGCAAGGCGGAGATCGCGTTACCCCAACGCCACGTCGTTTCAGGAACAACAGTGAATGACGGCGGCAGATCCATCAAAACGCCCCAGAGTCCGCCTTCGTTTGTTCCCGCTTTCGTGAACAGTTGTGTCCAACCGAGACCGCCGTTTAGCAGGACCAGCAAAGGGGTGATGATTGCGGCGAGCCTGTCGCGCAACATCACTAAACCCCAGCGATGTACCAGACCGACAAAAGAGAGCCCGAGAATGTAGTTCTCGACGAACATAGATTCGCGCAGGTCTGCGCCACAACGCACAAACATCGCGGAGACGAAGTCGGAGATGAATGGATAAGTGAATCTGACTCCGGCGTACGTCGGATCTTCAGGCGGGAAATTGTTTCCGAATACAAAACTCGTGATTACGCTGAGGTGAAATGGAAGATCACCGTAGTTGTTCAGCAGGCCCGTGCTGATACCGGTGCTATCCTCAATCACCGCCCGGCTAAACACCTTCCACAGCACGATGGCAATGACAGCGTAGAAAAGAAAGTAACCAATCGAGGCGGTGTCGGGTTTTGTGAATAGCCTGCGAGCGCCGATCGAAGCGGCGTCAATATCTTTTCTCAATTGACGCGTGATCGTGCCGTCGGTTAGCAAAGCGAGGGGGCTACAACAGATGACAGCGCTAAAGAGCACTGCCGCCAGACTGAGTCCGACTAGTGAAGCAACCACAAACCCGATCAGCCCGAGTGCAGCCAGGCCAATCGCCGCTCCGGCACACAGTCGTGCTCCCAACGATGCGTTTTCATCGTAGAGGTAAGTCGCAACCGTGCCGCTAAACGTGACTAGTAAGGCCAGTAATAAAGACGCGATCATCTATCGGAGCTGAGAATTGCCACCCATTGTTTTGTGTCGCAAGTCAGTTGCGGATTATACCCGCTTTTGCATCCGTGTTTGTAATCGGTTAGTTTTCTGCGCGAGGCAAATGAATGTTAAGAGCAGGTATTGTGGGACTGCCCAACGTGGGCAAATCGACTCTATTCAACGCGCTGACAGCGCAGTCTTCCGCACTCGCGGCCAATTATCCCTTCGCTACGATTGAGCCGAATGTCGGCGTGGTGTTAGTGCCCGACGAACGATTGGAGCCGCTCGCTCGGCTGGTCAAGACGGAAAAGATTGTTCCGGCGACTGTTGAGTTTCTCGATATCGCGGGGCTCGTTCGCGGTGCTTCGAAGGGTGAAGGTCTCGGGAACCAGTTTCTTGCCAATATCAGAGAAACGGATACCGTGGTCCAGGTGGTGCGGTGCTTTGAAGACGAGAACATCGTGCACGTTGAAGGAGCAGTCGATCCGCTTCGTGACATTGAGACGATTCAGATCGAGCTCGCTTTGGCTGATCTGGCCACTGTCGAACGTCGACGCGAGAAAGCACAGAAGAATCTGAAGAGTGGAGACAAGGTTGCGCGTCAGGAGTTGGACGTGCTCGACAAGATCCAGCCGGCACTGGAGGCGGGACGCTCCGCACGAACTGTCACGCTCACGGATGACGAACGAGCTGTTGCTCGCAACTTCTTTCTTTTGACTACCAAGCCGACGATCTACGCCGCGAACGTTGAAGAGTCAGCGCTCGCCGATCTGGAAAACAATTCAATGGTGAACTCGGTTCGGGAAGTCGCGGCAAAGGAAGCTGCGGAGTGCGTGGTGATCTGTGCACAGCTCGAAGCAGATCTCGTGGCGCTGCCACCGGAAGAACGTGTCGATTATTTGCACAGTCTTAATGTGACTACGAGTGGCGTGGACCAACTTATCAAAAGCGCGTATCACCTGCTGGGTTTGATGTCGTTCTTGACTGCTGGTGAGAAGGAAGTGCGAGCGTGGACGATTCCGCAAGGCACTCGCGCTCAGACCGCCGCCGGTACGATTCACTCCGACATCGAACGTGGTTTCATTCGCGCCGAGATCGTGAGCTATGAGGAGCTGACGGCCGCCGGCTCCTACGCAACCGCGAGAGAAAAAGGCTTGCTACGACTCGAAGGAAAAGACTACATCATGCAGGAAGGCGACATTGTTAACTTCCGCTTCAATGTTTAGGCTCTGCGCTATCAATCCCTGTTGGATTTGTCTGACCCGTATTCACGTCTGAACTTCTCCATGAACGCACGATGCTCCGCGCGCTCCTTTTTTCGGCGTTCACGATCGGCCTCAATGCACTTCGTCAGCATGCGTTCAATTCGATCCATGTTTCGGCTCAATCTCCGCCGCTCTGTCTGCTCCTCTTCTGAAGCCATTAATGCCCTCCTACGGAAACGTTCAATGCCATTCGCAGTTGAGAGTACGAATAGTCAATGTTCCTCGATATCGTATTGCGTCAGTTCGAAATTCTTATGAATACGCCGAAGGCGTTCGCTATCCCCAGCCCAGGGTTCGAGCATCGCGAGAACCCTGGGGCATCATTTTAAATTGCGATGAAACCCTGAAAGGGTTAGACGGTTGGCGAACCCTTTCAGGGTTCCATGACTATTTGATGTTCGGTTCCCAGGGTTGTCGCGGACGCTCCAACCCTGGGCTGGGGATCGCGAACGCCTTCGGCGTAATTTCGAACTGATACAACCTATCTCGTTAGCCGACAAGTTTACAATTTGGAGGTCGAGAGGCTCGGAGGTGGGTACCGCGGCGGGCAACGAGAGAAGGAGCATCACTCCCAGTTGCCCGCGAACAGTTAGCGTAGCAGGGCACGTATTCCGACCAGAACGAGGTACGCAATCGCCAGGGTTACGGCCACCTTGATCAATAGCACTGCCAGTCCAATTATGAAGCCCACTGTAAGTCCCACTACCTTTAACGCCAGCGGGAGTACAACTAAGAAAACGAGAACGCCAAGGACAATCATCCCGGCGATCCTCCAAATGTCTCTTCCATTCCTCATCGTCAGTTCTCCAATCGCTTTGCGGCCCCTAAATCCTGGGTTTTATCGTCCGCAGCCAACTATACGCAGATTCCCGGAATCGCGTTCCAATGAAGATTCTGGATACTCTACCCGAAAAAATTGCGTTTTTCGAAGCTTTTCTCTCGGGCCAAAGTCGCGCTAGCGATCTCGCTGGTCGCGTGTTTAATTCTTTTCGGCGATAATTATACCTCGTTTTTGCGCCATGGACGGATGGAATTCAAGAAGTCTGTTTAGCGACGAACCGCAGGACGTCGGCCTACCCCTCGAGGGCACTCCGCTCGCCGAACGAATGCGGCCTCGTTCATTGGCGGAATTTGTCGGCCAGACACATCTCGTCGGTGAAGGTCGTATCCTGCGACGACTGCTAGCGGGCGGCGGCGCCTTGCCGTCGCTAATTCTGTGGGGCGCGCCCGGCACCGGAAAAACCACGCTCGCACGTTTGTTGGCTGACAGCAGCGGGTTGAACTTCATTGCCTTATCCGCAGTCTTCTCAGGCGTGAAGGATCTGCGCGAAGCGATCGACCGCGCGAAGGCTGAAAAGCGTTACGGCAAACGCACAGTTCTTTTCATCGACGAGATCCATCGCTTCAACAAGTCGCAGCAGGATGCACTCTTACACGCGGTGGAAAACGGCACTGTCACACTGATCGGCGCCACCACCGAGAATCCGTCTTTTGAAGTCACTGGCGCGCTCCTGTCACGATGCAGAGTTTTGGTCCTCAACCAACTTTCTGACGACGAGATCAAAACAGTTCTCCAAAATGCACTCGCGAACGAGGAACGTGGTCTCGCCGGTTTCAATCCTTCAGTTTCAGACGAACTGCTCGAACGAATTGCACACTCCGCGAACGGCGACGCACGAGTTGCACTCACCGCACTGGACGCAGCCGTCGAATCAACGGCGCCCGATGCAAGCGGCGTAAGAACCGTTTCAGAGCAGACCGTGATCGAAGCACTCGGCCGCGCTCATTACGCCTACGACAAGGGTGGCGAGGAACACTACAACCTCATCTCCGCGCTGATTAAGTCGTTGCGAAACTCAGACGTCGATGCAGCGCTCTACTGGCTGGCGAGAATGATTGAAGGCGGCGCTGATCCGATCTTCATCGCACGTCGGTTGTGTATTCTCGCGTCGGAAGACATCGGACTCGCAGATCCACAAGCCATGGTCCAGGCCGCTGCCGCTGCCAGCATCGTGCAACTGATTGGTTTGCCTGAAGGACTGTTTCCGCTCTCACAGGCGACGATCTATCTCGCACGTGCACCCAAGTCGAACGCGGTGAAGAGTGCATATTTTGCCGTAGCGAAAGACGCCGAAGAAACGGCACGCGTTCCCGTACCACTGCATTTAAGAAACGCGGTCACACCGTTGATGAAACAGGTTGGTTACGGCAAAGACTATCGTTACGTGCACAGCGATCCGGCAGCCAAAGAAGAGATGGAGTGTTTGCCTGAACAACTACGCGGTAGAAAATATTTTTCGGACGAGGGATTACCGGAACAAACGAGGGGTGAGAATATTAAGAGTGACCAGTAACAGGAAGTCAGACAAGGAACTCGCATTCCTTCAGGACCTATTCATTGCACCCGACTGGGGCGAACGTTTCGCTGAACTAATCGACGAGCACATCGAGCTTCCGAAAGAGGGAAAGGCGCTTTACCTCGCTGCCGGAACCGGCGGACACGCAATGGCAATACACGAACGCGCCGGGGACAAACTCGAGCTGCTCTGCGTCGACGAGAATCCGGAATGCACGGAGCTGGCCCGAGCAAAAGCAACAGCCACTAACGAACAGGTTACTTTCGCTACCGGGCTATTAGATAAACTAACCCTGAGCGACAATAGTTTCGACCTGGTTATCGGGAATGCGTCACTCGTCTCGCGACACAGAACACGGACGATGTTTTCAGAACTCGTGCGCGTAGCTGCACCGGGAGCAACTGTCGCTCTGACACTGCCGACCGCCTCGAGCTTTGGCGAGTTCTTTTCCATTTACTGGGAGGCACTGCACAACAACGGTCTCATCGATCACGAATCAGACGTGGAACAGTTGATCACCGAACTACCTACTGTTTCGGACGTCGAACAAATAGCCGAGGACGAAGGACTCACAGACATCGAATCCTGGACTCGTATCGAGGAGTTTGACTTCGAGTCGGGCGAACACTTTCTAAACTCTCCGCTTGTCGCAGAGTTTCTAATGCGGGATTGGTTGGCCCTCGTACCCGAAGATAAGAGGGCCGATTTGTTCGCTGAGATCTCCAGATTAATAAACGACGACAGGCATGAGGCGGAGTTCGCGCTTTCTGTGAAAGCGACTCTGATCATCGGACGAAAGACTCACAGCCACTGATGACCGGAGCTTAGTTCCTGGATCTTTGTTCTTGGTAGGTTTGGACGCTGATCGTCAATCACGTAACCAGAAAGTACAAAGATCCAACTACTCTTTGACTTCCTTGCGAGGCGTTTCGCGTTCCCCTTCTTCAATACCTTCTCGGAATGCCTTCTTACTTTGGCCCAGTGCTTTCGCCAACTGAGGCAGCCTGGTCGCACCGAAAAGTAAAAAGATCACGAGCACGATGACTATAAGCTCGGGGGTACCAAGTCCCGCGATCGCCAAAAACATTTGGTTCATGATGTCCTCTTTCTATGGGGCCGCGCCGATTTATTCTCGACCGTCTGATTCGTAGAACAGATATTTCCTCCACGTCTCGTCGGCTCTCCCAAGGTACCGCATGATTTGGCGGTTTACGTGCAGCGAGAACCCACGAGGCCTGCGCAACAGGTGCATCCCGGATTCTTCCGGAGTCCGGTTTCCTTTTCGATGATTGCAACGCTTGCAGCAGGCAACCAGATTATCCCACGCGGACTCCCCTCCGCGCGAGCGTGGCAGCACATGATCGAGCGTCAGCTCCGAGGGCGGATATTGCGTGCCGCAGTACTGGCAGGTCGAATGATCGCGCAGAAGAATGTTTTTCCGCGAGAGCGATCGACGTTCAAAAGGAATGTGGATGTATTCAGTCAAACGGATAACAGAAGGTGCGTGAATGGTGAGTTTTTGCGAGTGAAGGATGTGCCCGTTGTGCTCCTCCACGCGCGCTACCCCTTTGAAGATCATCACGACAGCGCGCCTTTCGGTGCACACATTGATGGGCTCAAAAGAAGTATTTAGAACTAAAACCCTGCCATTCATTAAGGCTGATATTACGCGAGCGCGGAAGAGGGTGTCAAAATTATGTGGTTCTCGGGCTACTCAGGCCCTCGCTAAAGTGAAGACAAACACGGTTTTCGCGCCCGCCTCGAGCAGCGCCTCGGCACAGGCAGATACGGTCGCCCCGGTCGTGAATACGTCGTCAACCAGCAGGATATCCTCTCCCGCAACCAGCCTCGGATGTGTGACTTTGAAGGCTCCAGCAACCGTGTCACGGCGTCCCTTTACATCGAGACCAGCACGATATTTTTCGGGTGAAGAAACTCTGCCAAGACTGACTTCGTCGAGAGGCAATTCAAGTGTTTTAGAGACCGTCTCAGCAATCACCGTGGCCTGATTGAAACCTCTCGTCCTTAACCGTTTCGGATGTAACGGTACCGGCACCACACGCGTGCTGAGACTCAACGGCTCCCGCAACGCCGCCGCAACCAGTAGATCCGCGATATGCAGCGGTACATGCGGCCGTCGCTTCAACGTCAACGCCGACTCGCGCAACGCTCCCTTGTAACTCCCGACCGCGCGCGCCGTCGTGAACGCCAGCACTTCACAACGCCCGCAAGCAGGCGGCCCCGGCGCTCCACACTTCGAACAAATCTCATCGTCATCCGTGAAGATCCGTGCCTCCTGCCAACACGATTCACACGCAACGCCGAATCGTCTTTGCTCAACACTTCGACCACAGATTACACAGATTTGTGGATATGCAAGCGTGAGGACAGCATCGCAAATGATTTCACCAGCACGTGTGAGGTTCATTCTGTGCCTTTTGACTAAAGCAAAGCGGCCTCCCCAATTCGAGGAGGCCGCAAACTTATCTCAACCGTAAGAACAACTTAGTCTTCATCGTCGCCGAGCAATCCGCGCTCCTGCAGATCCTGGCAGCGAACGCAGTGTCGCGCCCACGGCACCGCGTCGAGACGTTTCTCAGGCAGTGCTTCACCGCAGTGAACACACTTGCCGTAACCAGATGTTTCGATTCGTTCGAGCGCCTCATCGATCAGGTTCAATAACTGACGATCATTGTCAGACATCGACACCAGTAATTCTTTTGTATAAGCATTTGCCGCCATGTCTGCCGGGTCCTGCGTGGCTTCCGCATCGCGTTCGCGACTGTAAAGCTCCGCCGCCTGCACTTGTCCGACGAGACCTTCACGACGGTCCAATAATTTGTCTCGAAAAACTTTTGTGCGTCTCTTGTCCATTATCTGTCTCAATCCTCCACCCCACTTGATATTAGCTGTCTGTCGCGATCATTTCTGATATGGCAAACCATGAATGATCGTGTATGCTCGATACAACTGCTCAAACAACAAAACTCGCGCCATCTCATGCGTCAACGTCAGCCGTGACAGCGACCAGCGCTTGTCGACGCGTGCCTTAAAGTCATCTGCGACACCGTTAGGTCCGCCAATGACGAAGGCAACTTCTTTGATCCCACTGCCTTCCCAGCCCTGCACCAGGGCAGCTAGCTGTTGAGAAGTCCACTCAACGCCGTCCGGATCCAACAGCACCGTAACGGAGCCGGATCGGAGTCCGTCTGAGATGCGTTTCGTCTCCTTATCGATGCCCGCCTTGTCCGTCCGTCCAAGCTCACGCAGTTCAGTCACTTCGCAGCGAGCAAAATGCCCAAGCCGCTCAGCGTAATCATCAATCAGCGCGCGCAACCTCGCATCGCGAGTCTTTCCTATCCAAATTATCCGAAGCCGCATCAGTCCACAGATTACGCAGATTAACTAAATCTTGTAGCGCGCAATCTTCTCGTAAAGATTCTTGCGACTTATTCCGAGTATGCGCGCGCACTCGGTCTTGTTTCCGCCGGTCGCGGCCAGGATCTCCGAAATGTAAGCCGCCTCCACCTGCGCCAGACTGCGCGGTTTCTCCTTCAGATCTTGCGCGCTCACAGCCGCACTCAATCCCGCAGGCAGATCGTGCTCTTCCAGCTTCTTTCCTTCCGCCACGATCACTGCGCGCTCGACGATGTTAGCCAGCTCGCGAGCGTTACCCGGATAGTCGTAGGCCTTCAGCAATGCACGCGCATCTGAGGTGGGCTTCTGAACATTCCGCCCGTGTTTGGCCGAATAGAACTTCAAAAAATGCTCGACCAGTTGAGAAAGATCATCTTTGCGCTCACGCAACGGAGGTACGCGAATGTTTATTACGTTCAAACGATAAAAAAGGTCTTCTCTGAAACGACCAACTTTCACCGCCGCATCAAGATCCACGTTCGTCAGCGCAATCAGACGCGCGTCGAGCTTGATGGTTTTCCGCCCACCGAGTCGCTCGAATTCACGCCGCTCAATCACGCGCAACAGTTTTGCCTGCGCATCAGTTGAAAGGTGCGCGATTTCATCGAGCACGACAGTGCCTTTATCCGCAGCTTCAAAGCGACCGGCCTTCGCCTCAACCGCACCGGTGAATGCCCCGCGTTCGAAACCAAAAAGCTCTGCTTCAAGCAATTCGCCCGGAAGCGTGGCACAGTCGATCTTCACAAACGGATGCGCCGAACGTTTTGACTTCAAGTGAATATAAGACGCGAGAAGATCTTTCCCCGCTCCTGACTCACCTGTGATCAGAACATTCGCATCGGTTGAACTCACGCGCTCCGCGAGACTGACTGCCTCGCGCATTCCCTGAGAGCGCGCAAATAGTTCGATCACGATTCTCTTCTCAAAGAACTACCACTGCCGCCGGTAAATTCCGCCGGCAACTCGACACGCTTCGACTCACGCCACAGACGTTCGAGGTCGTAGAACTGCCGCGCCTTTTGCTCAAACACGTGCACGACGAAATCGCCGTAATCTAAAAGGATCCATTCGGCAGTCTTGTAGCCTTCCATGCGCGCCGCCGCATGGCCCGACTTCTTCAGACTTTCGTATACCTCATCCGCAATTGCCTGCACCTGACGTTCGTTGGCGCCACTCACGATCACGAAGTAATCCGTGAAGCTGGCGATCTCGCGCAGATCGAGCACAACTGGTTCGATGGCCTTCTTCTCCCCAGCAGCGTGAAGTGCGGCAAGCACACGCTCGTCGAGGTTTTCAGCGGGCGCAGATTGAGGAGTGGACCGCACACTGGGTTGCGGATTTAACGACTGTTCCTTAACTGTTGAGTTTTGCTTCATTCAGTTCTTATAAATCCCGTACTTCTTTATGTACTCAAGCACCGGCGGCGGTAAAAGATCGGTTAACTCGTCTGTTCGACCTTCACCCGCCAGCCGTCGAATTCTCGTCGCCGAAACGTCTTTCATCACGACATCGGTGAAATAGATCCCGGGAGTGCGGCGACTTGTCGTCGCTTTGGTAACGCCTCCTCGTAAGTCAACAATGCGTTCTCCAACCGCTCCGACGTGTGTGAGCGCAGGTTCATAACCGGGCCGGGTGACGACGATATGATTCGTCATCGTCAACAAGCGTTCCCACTCACGCCAGGTCGTAATCTCCGACCACGAGTCGGCACCCATTATGAAAAAGAGCTCGGTTTCGTCACCCAGCGTGCGCTGAAAGTGCGCCACCGTATTAACCGTGTAGCGACGATCGGGATCGTCGAGTTCAAACGTCGAAATCGAGAGCTGAGAATCGTTCTGCGTCGCCAGCGCCAGCATCGCATAACGATGTACGGCCGGGGTTACAGGTCGCCCTATCTTGTGCGGCGCCATCTGAGCCGGCATAAAAACAACCTTATCAATCTCAAACAACTGTGAAACTCGGCGCGCGATTTCGAGGTGCCCTATATGAACCGGATCGAACGTCCCGCCATACAATGCTATCCGAGCGCACATCTCTTACAACGACAGCTCCACCGTGTCAGCTCCGCTGCTCTCTGCACTCAACTCTTCGAGCTTCGCCGCCATCGCGTTCACAAGCTCACGAATACCGTTTCGCGTTGCCGAAGAGATCGCAAAGAACGGTTTTTGATCTGCGATTGCTTTCTGCTTCAGCGACTCCAATCGCTCCGGCTCGTCGAGCGCATCGATCTTTGTGGCAACCACAAACTGTGGTCGCGTCGCTAGCTCCTCGTTGTAGGACGCCAGCTCGCGGTTCACCGTTTCGTAATCACTGACTGCATCCCGTCCCGAAACCGAAGAAACATCCACGAGATGCAACAACAGCTTCGTCCGCTCGATGTGCCGCAAAAAACGATCTCCCAGCCCCGCGCCCGTGTGCGCACCTTCGATCAGTCCTGGTATGTCGGCGATCACGAAAGTCCGAAAGTCGCCGAGATCAACCACACCGAGATGCGGCTCGAGTGTCGTGAACGGGTAGTCGGCAATCTTCGGACGCGCGGCAGAAACAGTCGAGATGAATGTCGACTTCCCTGCGTTCGGAAAGCCAACCAGTCCGACATCGGCGAGTAGCTTGAGCTCGAGTTGAAGGTCCAACTCTTCTCCAGGGCTTCCGTTTTGATGGTAGCGAGGAGCACGATTGGTTGACGTCGTGAAGTGCGCGTTTCCAAAACCGCCGCGACCGCCACGCGCAGCCAGCCACTGATCGCCTTCATGATTTAGATCATGAAGCAGGTCACCTGTTGTAGCGTCAAAGATCTGTGTTCCAACTGGAACTCGAATTACCAGGTCTTCGCCGTTCCGTCCGGATCGGTTTGAACCTTCACCGTGCAAACCGCGCTGCGCGGTGTGGTGCGGGTTATAACGAAGATGCAGCAGCGTGTTGAGCGAAGAATCCGCCAACACAATCACATCGCCGCCGCGTCCACCATCGCCTCCCGATGGGCCACCACGCGGGACAAACTTTTCGCGCCGGAAAGCTGTAACACCGTTACCTCCGTCTCCCCCTTGTACGTGAATCTTGGCGCGATCAATGAACATCCTAAAAATCGAAAACGACGCCCGGGCGCGCAGTATTGCTGCTCAGGCGTCGCAAACTTTTACAGAATCTTTTCTAAGCAGCAGTTTGCTCCAGTGGATAAACGCTGACGAACTTGCCGGAACGCCCCTTGTCTTCAAACTTGACGACGCCATCGATCAATGCAAACAACGTATCATCCTTGCCGCGGCCGACATTGTTGCCGGGTTTCCACTTAGTGCCGCGCTGGCGCGCGATGATGTTGCCGCCGAGAACTCTCTCACCGCCAAACTTCTTGAGACCGAGCCGTTGCGACTGCGAGTCGCGACCGTTACGAGATGAACCAACGCCTTTTTTATGTGCCATTGTCTTTACCCAATCGAATCAATCTTCAAGGTGGTGTAACCCTGCCGGTGACCACGCGTGCGTTTGTATTGTTTGCGACGCTTCTTCTTGAAGACAACAATTTTTTGATCTTTGCCGTGGGCGACAACCGTCGCCGAAATCTTGTTCTCGGAGCCAGTGCTCAGCAACGCATCGAGCTCGACTGAGCTTCCGGCGTCCGCCTGAATCGAAGGCACACGAATCGTCTGGCCTTCCTCGACCAGGAACTGTTTTCCACCGGCTTTGATTACTGCATGTGACATGTGTCTTTACCTCACGAAAAGTCGCATATTATAGGGCAATCTCTGGTGCCTCGGCAACCGCGGATCGGCTTCATAATGATTTACAGGATGTTTCAGGATTGGCAGGATTTATCTTATGAATCCTGAAAACATCTTGTAAATCCTGTCTATTGCGCAGCGGCTTTCTTCCCGTTTTTCGCCAGGAAATACTCCATGAAATCCGTGCCGATATCACCGGCGCGGAACCGCGGGTCGTCCATGATCTTCAGGTGCAGCGGGACGGTCGTCTTAATCCCCTCGATGACCATCGCCTCCAGCGCCCGCTTCATGCGCGCAATCGCCAGCTCGCGCGTCCGGGCATGAACAATCACCTTCGCAATCATGGAGTCGTAAAACGGAGTCACCTGATAGCCTGAATAGACAAACGTGTCCACGCGAACTCCGGGCCCACCGGGGAGATTGAAAGCGGTGATGGTGCCGGGCGACGGCGCAAACGTTTCCGGATTCTCGGCATTGATACGACATTCGATCGCATGACCGACAATCAGCAAATCGTCCTGCGTATATCCCAGCGGCTCGCCTTCAGCAATCCGAATCTGATTACGAACGATGTCTGCAAGCGTGACCATCTCGGTCACCGGATGCTCGACCTGGATGCGCGTGTTCATCTCCATGAAGTAGAAGTTGCCGTTCACATCGAGCAGAAACTCACAAGTTCCGGCGCTCGAATATCCCAGCTTCTTACACGCAGCTACGGCGGCGTCACCCATCGTTTTGCGCATCTCAGGTGTGAGAACGGTCGACGGCGCTTCTTCCATCAACTTCTGATGTCGTCGTTGAATCGAGCACTCGCGTTCACCGAGGTGAATGCACTCGCCAAACTCATCTGCCAGCACCTGGATCTCAATGTGTCGCGGACGCTCGATATACTTCTCGATGTAGACACTGCCATCGTTGAAAGCGGCCGCGGCTTCTGTCGACGCAGTCTCGAGCGCTTTTCCCAATTCCTGTTCGGAACGTACGATGCGCATGCCGCGACCCCCGCCACCGGCTGACGCCTTGACGATAACCGGATAACCAATCTCGCGCGCGAGCTTGATGCCTTCCTCTTCGGAAGTAACAGCATCAGGACTGCCGGGCACAATCGGCAAACCCGCTTCGTGCATCACCCGGCGCGCCTCGATCTTGTCGCCCATCAGTCGAATCACTCGCGCCGGTGGTCCAATGAACTTGATATTGCAGGCGTCGCAGATCTCAGCGAAGTAAGCTGACTCAGCCAGAAATCCGTAGCCCGGATGAATCGCATCGACGTTGAAAATTTCCGCGGTGCTGATGATGGCGGGGATATTGAGATAACTCTGGGCCGACGGCGCTGGGCCAATACACGCGGCTTCGTCGGCGAAGCGAACGTGCAGCGAGTCACGGTCGACGTCACTATGAACGGCGACTGTTTTGATGCCCATCTCCTTGCAGGTCCAGATGATGCGACAGGCAATCTCGCCACGATTGGCGATCAAGATCTTCTTGAATTTGCGCGGATTAAAAGCCATATAAAACTCGCCACAAAAAAGCACAAAATGCACAAGTTTTGCTGCTTGTGCCTTTTGTGCTTTTTTGTGGGCTAACTACGGATACCAAAAAGGGGCTGGCCGTACTCGACGGGCTGCCCATTCTCAACGTAAATTTTAACGACCTCACCAGTTGCTTCAGCCTGAATCTCGTTCATGAGTTTCATGGCTTCGATAATGCAAACCACTGACTCCGGCCCAACGTTGCTGCCGATCTTCACGAATGGGTCGGCAGTCGGAGACGGCGAACGATAGAACGTCCCGACTATCGGCGAGGGAATAATGTGTAAGTCCTGATCCTGTGCAGCCGCTGTGGTCGCCTGCGTACCAAGATGTGTGCCGGGATGCGCTGGTGTAGGTGCAGGTGCATGAGCAGCAGGAGCAGGTGCTGGCGGCGGCGCGGCACCATGACTTGCCGGCTCAGACGCTGCAGACTCGCGACGAAGACGAACACGAAAACCTTCGTTCTCGAGCTCGAGCTCAGCCAGTCCGTTCTCACGCAGGAGGCCGATCAGCTCGCGCAACTCCTCCATGTTGACGGACGGTGCGGGTCGTTGCGCGTTGCGTGCGCGCCTGGATCCCGTTTCTTCTTTATCTGCTGACATTCATTAAAGCCACAAAGAAGCACATACCGCACAAATTGAACATTTGTGCTTTTGTGCTTCCTTGTGGCGATCCTTTGCTAGCCCTCGTTGGCTTCGGTTTCGGCGGCTTCTTCCTTCGCTTCCTTACCGCGACCTGACTTCTTCTTCTTGGCTGACGACTTCGCTCGTTTCTTTGCAGCTTCCGCGGCTTCAACCTCACGAGGATTGTCGACGAGCTCGATGATCGCGAGCTCGGCACGATCACCGTCACGATGTCCGAGCTTCAAAATTCGGGTGTAACCGCCGGGCCGATCCTTGTAACGATCACCAAGATCATTAAAGAGTCTGCGCAACGCTGCAACTCCGGCAGTCCGCTCCGGTCTTAGCTGTCCGCGTTTGCCGGTCAGTTCGCTGACTGTGGTGTTGCCGGCATGGAAGTAACCTGCCGCCTGGCGTCGCAAGTGCAACGCGCGTGCGTCAGAACCATTGTCCGCAAAACTGCGAGCTTTGCGCGACAACGTAATAGCGCGCTCGACAAACGGTCGTAACTCCTTCGCCTTCGGCAAAGTCGTGACGATGCGTTCCTCGCGAGAATTGATCAGAGAAGTCGCCAGGTTACGCAGCATCGAATGACGATGCTCACTGGTACGACCAAGTTTTCGATGTGCCTTCAGGTGTCGCATGACTCTAACCTACTGTTCCTCGTCGCCTTCATAATCCGAAAGATCGGCAGTATCGCGGCCGCCCGTTCCCGGAATCGGATTACCCTGCTCGTCAAATTCCATTCCGAAGTCGAGCCCCATGCCGTTCAGGATCTCTTTGATCTCATTGAGCGACTTTTTGCCGAAGTTCTTGGTCGCCAGCATTTCGCGCTCGGTGCGTTGGACTAGATCGCGAATCGTGCGAATGTCAGCATTTTTGAGACAGTTGTAAGAACGAACTGACAGTTCGAGCTCATCAACTGAACGATCGAGCTGATCGTTACGCGGCAACGGCGGACGCTCCATCTTCGCGTAAGCGAAGTCGTCCGTATCCTCTTCGAAGTTGATGAAGATCGACATGTGATCCTTGATCAACTTCGCCGCCAGACCGATCGAATCTTCCGGCTTCACCGAACCATCGGTCCAAACTTCGATCGTGAGTTTGTCAAACTCCGTGTTCTGTCCGAGACGAGCTGCTTCGACGTTGTAATTAACTTTCTTGACGGGGGTGTGCACCGAATCGATCGGGATGTAACCGAGCGACAGATCTTCGTCGAAGTTTCTGTCAGCCGAGATGTAACCACGACCACGCTTCAGTCGCATCTCGACTTTCAAAGATCCGCCGTCGCTGACGGTTGCGATGTGCACTGTCGGGTCGAGAATCTCCACATCAGCATCGACCTCGATGTCGGCCGCAGTGACTTCACCGGCTTCTTCCTTCGAGATCCTCAGCGTCTTGGGCTCGCTGCTGTGCAGCTTGAAAGGTACCTGTTTGAGATTGAGAATAACGTCGGTGGCATCTTCCACCACCCCTTTGATCGATGAAAACTCATGCTCGACGCCTTCAATCTTGACTGCCGTGATGGCAGCGCCTTCGATTGAAGATAGCAGTGCGCGACGAAGAGAGTTACCCACAGTGGTCCCAAAACCTCGTTCGAATGGCTGCGCTGAAAAGCGGCCATATCGTTCGGTGAGGGTCTCTGCGTCAGCCGCGAGGCGTCGCGGCATTTGAAATCCTGTCCAAAGATTATTTTGATCCATAGCCATAGTTCGTATCCTAAGAAAAATGCGCAGGATCAGTGATGACGATCGGCCGCGTCATCACTGATCAGGTTAACTACTTACTATAAAGTTCAACAATCAACTGCTCGTTGATGGTGCGATCGATATCATCACGCACCGGCAAGCTGGCGACACGCGCAGTCATCTCGCCGCCGCCGTCTGCGTTGATCCACGACGGACGTCCACGACCAGACGCGGTTTGCCACGCGCCTTCGATGTGAGAGTTCTTGCGACTCGCATCTCTCACACTGATCACGTCACCTGGTTTTACCTGAAACGAGGGAATATCTACTTTGCGATCGTTTACCTGAATGTGACCGTGGTTGACCAACTGCCGCGCCTGACGGCGTGAGGTCGAAAAACCCGCACGGTAAACCGCATTATCCAGCCGGCGCTCGAGCAGGAACAGGAGGTTCTCA
>DASYPN010000025.1:0-6654 GCA_036006625.1 Pyrinomonadaceae bacterium
CTCACATTTCTATTGACGACCAAACAGAATCGTCATATTGTGCCTGAGCTTACAGAGAAAGCTTTGGCTGTCCTCAGAGCCTGGCCTAACTTTTCGACGAGCCTCACGAGTCTCTTAACAAAGATTCTCCTGCTTTCTCAATGGGACGATCTGCGTCCAAAACCTCATCAAAAGGAGAACGTGTATGTTTTTAAGACCGAATTTGCGTCTCACCCGACGAGTTCCTTTCAACCTCATCTGTGCCGTCCTGATTTTTCTGGCAGCTTCGAAAGCCGCAAACGCTGACGAACTCGCTGTCTGGAACTTCAACGACTCAGATCTCAACGTGGACCATGGCAGCGGGATCCTCACCAGCAATCTCAACGTCGTGAACATCCTGTTTGCTGCAGGAACAACTACCAATGCACGACAGGGAGATCCGGCCGGGCAGGCGCTTTCATTACAAGGTGGAACCTCAAACGCCAACAACGGCAGAAATATCACCCTGGCTGTCAGTACTGCCGGCTTCGCAAATATCGTTGTGAGTCTTGCTACCCAGGGGACGAGCACCGGATTCAATAGTAATCAGTTCCAGTACAGTCTCGACGGAGTTTCGTTTGTCGATTTCAGTCCGCCGTACACACCCGCGACGACGTTTGGAGTCGTGCCGCTTGTGTTCAGTCTCGCGGCGATCGCCGGCCTGAACAACAATCCGAACGCTGCGTTCAGGATCGTCTTCAATGGTGCGACGTCGTCGACGGGAAACAATCGCATCGACAACATCGTCATTGAGGGAACGAGTACCGCGACGGCGACGATTCCAGAGCCGACCACAGCGTTGTTATTAATTAGTGGTCTAGGCGGACTCTATCGAATGAAGCAGCGATACAAGAGGAGGCACAAAAGCTAAGTTTAACTCGTGCTTGTTGTGCCTCTTTGTGGCTAGAAATTCTTGTGTCTAATTCCAGTCGCCGACTAGAACAAACGGCGCCCAGAAGAACGGTGCGCTGTATTTCTTGCCGGAGATCATGGCCAGTTGTGCGTCACGTAACGCGCTTGAGGAGGTGGTACCTTCGCTCGAGGTTAAGAGCCGTTTGTAGAAATCAGTCATCAGGTCGGCGGTGGATTTATCTGCCACCGACCAGAGACTAACGCCGACAGTCGGCGCACCGGCATACATGAATGCACGCGTGAGTCCCATTACGCCTTCGCCTCGCTTCTCTTTGCCGAGACCTGTCTCACAGGCCGAAAGCATCACGAGCGGCGAGCCGAGGTGAAGATTGAAGACTTCATCCGTGCGCACAAAACCGTCGTGCGTCTTGTTGCCGACAAGCGACAGCACGACACCGGTAAACTGCGGGCGTTCTGCGTTCAGCAGACCGTGCGTAGCAATGTGAATAACTCGGTACTTGCTGATGTCACGAGCGCCGAGGTTGTCTTCGTTCGCGTCGAGATCGAGCCAAACGTCTGCCTGGCCTCCTGAAGCTTTGGCGAGCTTGGAGATCTGGTCCGCCTCTGTGCGCGTGCCGTTAAGACGTGCGAGGGGGAGTCCTTCCATCTGTCCGGTCGGAGCAGGTGGCGCCGATCCACTCACGTCTGCAAGTGCGCTTTGAATGCCAAGACCTCTTACGTCTGCATCAGTCGCTGGCGCAGGCGCTCTCTTTTGAGCTCGCGCATCGTTCGAGTTGAACACGGGATCGGCGATGATCAGCATCGCGCGGCTGGCGTTCTTCGTTCGTTGCTGTTTGATGGCGCCTACGACTGAAGCCGACGGCGCGTAAATCACTTCGTTTGACTTGACGAGGTAATTAAGTGACGAAAAGTCGCCTGTGTCTGAAGTCTTCAGTAAAACTTCGAAAGGAATGTAGTTAAGTGCGCCGTCGGCCACTACCATCAGACGCTTGTCTCCGATCATTGCGGCTGCGGGCTCGAGGACGACTTTATACAACGCACTGGATGCCGCAATGAATGGCGCAACGTCTTCAGGCGCAGTCGTTGCGATTCCGAGTCCACGATTCGCTTCAGTGACGTCGATACCGACGATCCGGCGCTGCAACTTCGAGGGAATCAATTGTGCGCGCAGATCCATCGCGAGCTTGTCGATGTTCATTCGCGGCGGCAACTTGAAGAGATTGACCGCTCCCTTGCTCGCGACGAAAAGATACGAATCATCCGGTTGCAGCGCATACTCAACAAGCACTGTCTGATCGTCGAGCACGTTCTGCTGCACTTCAGCCAGAGTCAATGGCTTGTTCGAAGTTAGCGAGGCATAGCGCGGACTCGCAGTGCGGATCTGGTTTTCGATCTCTTCATATTCGAGCTGCAACTTTTCGAGATCGGCGTCCAACTCGGAAGGTTTCTTTTTGACTTCCTCGGTGGAGATGTTGACTCCGGTCAGTATGTCGGCAATCTCCTGCTGACGATCGAGGTTTTCCTGTTTGCGTTTTAGCAACTCCGCCGGAACGCCTTCGGTGATCGCCGCATCGGTTTCGCTTAACATGTCAAGCAACGAACGAGCTTTCGACTGTTCGCTGATGCGAAATGCTTCCGCGGCATACTCGAGTGATTTGCCACTGAGCGGAGCACCGGGCGTCGGATTCGTCATGAGCGCGAGTGCGGCGTTAGCAGCGGCGGCTTCGTCGAAAACGTCTTTGATCGATGCGAGGAATGTCGTGCGCGATTCGTCAGCGCGCAGACTTCCCTGTCGCAACGTTTCGATCGTGCCAAGTGATTCGCGGTAGTTAGCGACCGCCTGCTCTCGTAACGCCAACCCTTTCTTCTGATCTTTTTCCTGCGATGCCTGCAGCCATAAACTCCGACCCAGACCACGTTGCGCCGGCCACATCAGATCGAGACGCTTATCCTCCTGTGCGCCTTTTTTGGCATCGTTGTAAAACTTGGTAGCGTCCTTGAATTTTCCCGATCGCAGCGCGACGTCACCAAGACTGGTTCGCGCCGCGGCGCGGAAACGTCGCACCTGTCCGAGCTTTGCGATACCGGCGATCGTGCTGCCTGAAGCTTCAAGTGCGTTATCGAAATGCTTACTTGCCCCTTCGAGATCGCCGTCAGCGTAAGCGAGACGTCCCATTCCCAACTCATAGCTGGAATACACGATCGACACGCGATACTCGTCGAGTTCCTTCTTCGCTTCCAACGCCACAGTAAGCGCGCTTGTTGGTGCTGAAACGCTGACCTTCCCGGTCGATATCGCGCCCGTGATCGCACTCAAACCTCCGAAGCGTCGACCGGCCTTCGCCGCAGCGCCTTCAGGCTTTTTCACGACCATCCGGTCGTACGCCGCTTTGGAGTCCGCGGTCTTGCCGAGACGAAAATTCACGTCACCCATCTTGGCGAGCATCAGATTTGCGTTGTATCTGTCGTCACCAACCGCGGCGGCCGCTGAAGCGGCGGTAGTCACGGCGGCAGGTGCGGCTGCCGATGCGACTCCTGAAGTCACGGCATCTTTCTTCGGATCGCCGGCGATAAAACCGTCGAATGCTTTTTGGTAATGATCTAGCGCGACCTGATACTGCCCCTGCCGCAAATAGAGATCGCCGAGTTCGTTGTGTGCGGCTGCCATGCCGCTGTTGTTCTTGGCGGCGGTGTAGAGATTGAGCGCGTTCTTTAATTGAATGAGAGCTTTGTCAGCCTGGCCGCGCTTCAATAGTCGTCTGCCTTCGTGTAAGGCTGCTCCCGCCTGGTCAGACTGCTGCGCATATACTGAAACAACTGGCGCAAGGAAAAGCACTGCGACCAACGAAAGACTCGTGACTTTCTTTGTAAAACTCATCTCACTTCCCTTTCGAATGCATGAAGACTGTTGCGCCTCCCTGGAGTGCGCCAACTTGGTGGCGCTTTAGTATTACCAAAGCGGCGACAAGTCACCACACTCCAAGGCGGCGCCCGAATTAAGGTTACTTGTGAATCAGATCAAGTGTTGCGACGAGAGTCGAACGAGGCGATGAAGCCATCATCACCAACGACGGCTGCGGGTCGTCCTTCGCAAGTCCAATTCCGCGCGAAGTCGCCTCCTGCTCACCGGTAGTCTGCGCGCGACCGTATTGTTTTGTCTTGTCGGTTTTGAGCGGCTCCTGCATCTGTTTTTGAACAACTGCCCAAACTTCGTCATTCGGTTTGATCGGACAACGTTCTTTCGCTGCGCCACAGAAAGCAATCAGTTCGTCCTCAATAGGAACTCCGCCTAAAGGTTCACGCGTAAAAACGAAGAACAAGTGCTCAGTGCCCGCGAGCTCATCAAAAGCAAACCAGCGCAGTCGCTCCTCTGTCGACAAGCTGGACGGAATTTCAAAAGGCACGTGCGCCTGAAGATAATTCCCCGCATCGTCAAGAGAAACATCCGGATAGATCAACGTTGCAGGACCGTCATCCGTCGTGTTGAAGATGTACAGATATCCGTCGCTGTTCGTTTCCAGCAGGATTCGAACTCGATCGCCCTTGCGAAAGACGTGATCCGGATCGGTGCGAACTGCCAGTCCATTCGAGTCACGCATGAACAACGTAACTCCGAGTCCGATGCGACGTGCGTTGACTGGTGTCGCTGGATCGGTTGGCGGCGGCAACTTCTTCCCTGAGTTCTCCGGCTTTTCGGGCGTCTTGTCTGTCGGTTTGTTCGGAGTACTCGACCCACCGCCCGACTTGGGACGCCGCCGGCTTGGCTTCGCAGCCACACCTGAGGTCGTGGTCTTTTCCTTGGGTCTTGAGGTTAGAAACGCCCCACGAACGTCATCGTCGTCCTGCACGATTGGCGCCGCAACACCAATCACCAACGCACAAACACAGACTAATCCAAAAACCATCACACTCAATCGCATTCGGGGATCTCCTTGTTATTCACGTGCAATCGAAGCTCTTTCGGTCAGAGGTACACAGCGAGCGCCCGGCAATGGGCTAATTGTGCTGAATACGGATGTCGAAGACAATAGGATTGTTGCTTGGGTCAGAGGTAGTTTTAACCTTCACAAACTGCGCCTTAGGATTTGTCTCATCAAGCTCAATAACGGGCAGCGTTTCCTGAGACTTCGAAACGAATGCCCTGAAATCTGCCAACTGACTCGCCGACAACGGTTCAAATGTCACCGGCTCATCTAAAAATGACGGCGACGACAACTGCGACTTCGAAAAGATAATCGTAAAGCTGTCCGTTCCTGGTTTCTGATCGAGTGTCAAAGTGTTGCCGTTTGGAAAACTGACTTCCTGTCCCTTCGTGACTTTGTTAGTTGTAAACCCAGTGTCACGCAAAGGCTTTGATGTCAGGAACGCGGTGGGTTGATTATTCTTGCCTGGACCAAAGATATAAATGTAACCGTCTTCATCAAAATTAAAGTGAAAAGTGAATGCCTGACCGGAAGCAACCGGCACTAATGCCGCGACTTTCGTTGTCGGTTCGCCTTTTTTGGCCGGCTCTAGCTCGAGCCAATAGCGACTGATTTCTTTTGGCGCCGTCGCCACTGCCGCGGTTCGGTTCGTGTTGGTTGTCGCACCCCCGCTCGATCTCGATTTGTTCCAGAGCAGGAAACCTCCCACACCAGCGACGAGCAAGATCACTAAAACAACAGCAACGCCAATAAATAATCCTGCCTTGCTCTTTGAAGCTGGTGCTACAACCGGGGCTGCTGGTGTTACAGGCTTCGCCGGCGCTTGTGGAACTGTCACGCTCGACGCCATTGCAGCCGACTCGACGACAGTAGCAGAAGAGTCGCGAACCGGAGGCGACGGCAGAGCCGGTTGCGGTTTCGCAGGTTCGTAAACAGTCCCATCATCCTTCGGAACAGCTCGTCCCACTGGAGATGTCGGAGTCGCGTCGGCGGTGAGTATCGTCGGCGCGTTGACGTCAGCATTTGTCGGTACACGATTGTTGACTGCGACTGTTTCCGTTAAATCCCCGGCTTGATTTGGAAGTGGCGCAGTCGAGCGGCTGGGTGTAGCAAGTCCGGCACGAAGTTCGTCAGCAAGAACACGTGCCGTCGGCTGACGGTCGCCACGATCCTTCGCAGTGGCGCGCTCGATTGCCTCACTAAAACCACGCGGCACATCGGCCACGAGTTCGTCCAGAGGTTGCAGCTTTGTGCTCACGTGTTCGCGTCGCAACTCATGCAACGTGTTGCCCGAGAAACCACGCCGGCCGAGAATCATTTCGTAGAAAACGAGACCGAGACTGTAAATGTCCGCACGTCCGTCGATCTCAACACTCTGATCGCGCGGGATCTCACCCCATTGCTCCGGCGACATGTAATAGGGAGTGCCGAGCACCTGGCCGGCCATCGTCAGCGCCGTGTTGCCGCCGTTGTCGCCGCCCGCGATCTCACGCATCTTCGCAATGCCTAGATCGAGTAACTTCACGACCGGCTCGCCGTTCTCGGACGGATTTCCGACCATGATGTTCTCGGGTTTCAGATCGCGATGCACGACACCCATGGAGTGAGCGGTATCGAGAACGCTCATGATCGGCGTGAGAGTTTCGAAGGCTTCTTTTGCTGTGAACTTCCCGCGAGTCTTGATCTCGTGATCGAGAGTATGACCTTCGACATACTCCATCACCATGTAGATGGTGCCGTCGGCGGCCGTACGAAGATCGTAAACAGTAACTGAGTTGGGATGTCGAAAACGGCGCGCTGCCTGACCTTCACGCCTGAATCGTCGTAACCACTCGGCATT
>DASYPN010000026.1:0-27735 GCA_036006625.1 Pyrinomonadaceae bacterium
ACCCAGGAAATCTTCATCAAGGTTTACAGCTCGCTCAGCCGCTATCGCGCCGAGTTCAAATTCTCGACCTGGATCTACAAGATTGCGCACAATGCGGCCGTAGATCATCTGCGTCGGACCTCGACCCGCGAACAGTCGCTCGTGATGGGACCCGAAGGCGATCAATTCGATCTGCCCGTTGAGTCGGGCCGTTTGAGTCCCGAACAGGAAAGTGAACGCAAGGAGCGTCGCGGCGAGATTGAGTCAGTAGTCAGAACCCTCCCAGCCAACTATCGTGAGTTGATCATTCTCCGTCACTCACAGGATCTCAGTTACGAAGAGATTGTTGAAGTAACGGGCCTGCCGCTCGGCACGGTTAAGAACCGGCTGTTTCGTGCACGCGAGATGATGCGACAGCAGTTTGTGGAAAAAGGAATCACCGGCATTTAGCGATGACCAGGGATCAGGAAAAGATCTGTGAGCGAAATCTGTTTGCCGCCTACGTCGATGGCGAACTGGATACAGATCTAACCGTGCTCTTTGAAGATCACCTCGAAGGTTGTGCCGAGTGTCGCGCTGAGTTGAGAGCTCATCGATTGCTTGTTTGCGAACTGGATGCGGCGATGTCGGAGAGCGCTGAGATTCCAGTGCCGAATGATTTTTCGCGGATGGTCGCGGCGCGTGCAGCGAGCGACATGAGAGGGGTGCGCACGCGTTCCGAACATCGCAAGGCTTTGACCATTTGTGCGGTACTCGCGTTTGTCGGGTTTGCACTACTCGGCGCGGCGGCGCGCAAGACTGTGTTCATGATTGTCGAGCGATTTGTTACTACTGTTTTCAGCCTCGTCGGTTTTGTTGCGAGTACTGCCTACGACACGGTTGCCGGATTCGCAGTGGTGTTTAGAGTAGTGAGCAAGAAGGTGATCATCGAATCCGGGTCGGTTGGACCACTCGTGGGATTGCTCGCTCTCGCCATTCTGATACTCTCGCGTTTGATCTCAAATTATCATCGCACGAGAGCAACCGAATAGGAGGTTGCCTCGGCAATGGTCACTCACCTTTCAATAGTCAGATCTCAACACTCCCTAAACAAACTCGACGTGAACCGCTTGTTCGCGCTGCTCTTGTGTGTGCTGGTGCTTGTCGGTGTGGCGAGTGCACAAAGCGCAAAAGAGACGCTTGTCATCTCGGGAAAAAACGAAGGGCCAGTTGTCGCCGTAGGTAAGTCCGTCAGAATCACCGGTAGTGCACAGGAAGCTGTATCACTGGGCGGCGACGTGATCGTCGAAGGCGTGGTGGACGGCGACGTCGCTGCGGTCGGTGGTTCGGTGATTCAAAAGGCCGGCGCACGCATCGGCGGCGACGTGATGGTGCTCGGTGGAAGCTATCGATCAGAAGATCCTCATCCGAATCGCGATCCGAATGCGATGACGATGATGTATGCGGGTTACGAACAGGAACTCAGCAACATGATGAATAATCCAACGGGGATCTTTAGTCCGCGTTGGACCTCAACTTATCTCGGAACGAGATTGCTGGTCGTGCTCTTCTGGTTCCTCGTGTCACTCGGATTAACCCTCGTAATGCCAAATACGATCAGTCGAGGCGTCGCGCGCCTTCAGTTAACTAGTATGCGAGTCGCTGCGATCGGTCTTATCGGACTGGTCGTGCTGTTGGGACTCGTGCCGCTCTGCCTTTGGATCATGCCGCAGCCGGTCCAGGTGATGGTCGGACTGCTCGCTTTACTGCTCCTGCTTGTCTCCGGAGTGTTTGGTCGAGTCATTCTTTACGCCGCCACGGGCCGCTGGCTTCAAAGAAAATATCTTGCGATTGGTAAGAATTCCGAGGCTGTGGCGTTATTACTGGGGACAAGCTTTTGGGTACTTTTAACCTCGCTGCCATACGTGTGGCCGTTTATCGCCGGTTTTATGCTGATTATTAGCTTCGGGCTGGCATTGACCGCTCGCTACCGGGTCGGTTGGAATAACACGTAAATCACTTTTCGTGATTTTGTGCCTCGTCGCGGCAAACCAAAATTCTGCACTTGAGAGTCATAAATCTGCGCTTTGTGGTGTTCACTTTACAGGACAGAAAGGGACTTATAATGAGGACGTTCTTTTTCGGGGCTGCGATAGCAATTATCAGCTTACTGGCATCGAGCCCTGCTTCACTCGCACAGACCGACGATCCGAATATCGCCGCCAAACACGCGATTGGCGAGATTAAAACCATCGACGCCGCCGCCAAGCAGTTGACGATTAAAACCGACGCCGGGTCAGTGGTCACGGTTACTCTGAGCGATAAAACGACCTACAAAAAACTTGCTCCCGGCGAGAAATCCCTTACCAACGCGACTGATCTGACCTTTGCCGACCTCGGCGAAGGCGACCGCGTAATGGCGCGCGGAACCGTTTCTGATGATCACAAGTCGGTACCTGCTCTCCAAATCATCGTGATGACCAAGGGTGACCTCGCCAGGAAGCAGGAAGCAGAACGTCTGGAATGGCGACGGCGCGGGATTCTGGGCGTAATCACGGCATTGAAGCCCGATACTCACGAGATCACGATCTCCAATCGCACCATGGCCGGAACTCAGGCAGTCGTGATTCCTGTCGGCGACAAAACCGAAATGCGACGTTATGCGCCCGATTCGATCCGGTTTGCCGATGCGAAGCCCAGCAATTTTTCCGAGTTGAAAGTTGGCGATCAGTTACGCGCTCTCGGCGATCGCACTGAAGATCCGCTGCGCTTCAACCCACAGAAAGTCGTGACCGGGGCTTTCCGGACAGTCGGCGGCGTTGTTTCGTCAGTTGATCCAACGACCGGTGAGATCCATATCAAGGAACTGGAGAAGAAGAATCCGCTCACAATCGTTATCAAACAGGACGCTGTCTTGCGCCGCTTTCCTTCTGAAATGGGAATGATGGGCGGCATGGGACGTCCGGGTGGTGGTGCTCCGGGTGGCGGCGGTGCTGCTCCGGCCGGTGGTAGTGCTCAGGGTCAACAACGTCCGGCGGGCGGAGGTCCCGGTGGCGGTGGTCGTCCCGGCTTCAATATCAACGACATGCTCGAACGATTGCCAACTATTTCGATCGCAGATGTTAAGGTTGGCGACACTATCATCGTTTCCAGTACGCAGGGTGTGGATCCGACCCGTTTGACAGCGATTTCTCTGGTCGCCGGTGCGGACACTCTGCTCGCGATGCTTGCTCCCCGTCCAGCGGCCGGACAAGCACCCAATCCTGCCGCCGGCTTAGGTGGCAGTGGAATTTCCTTCGGCATCGGTTTGCCATAAAGGTCATCCACAGATTACGCAGATTTTATTCTGTGTAATCTGTGGACAGATCCAGTCCCCTTGAGGTCTAAAATGAATTTTCCCCTGAATCTCCCGGGCAAGCTCTGCTGTGCCAGCTTGCTCGTCATACTTTCCGCCGCACTTATCTCCGCACAACAAACACGCGGCACGTTGCGCGGCTTAATCACCGACGAATTGGGCGCGGCAATTGTCGGCGCCAACGTCACGCTTACTGACGCGAGTGGAGTTCAAAAGAAGACTACGACCAACGGCGAGGGCGTCTACAACTTTGGCGGACTTACTCCGGGTAAGTACACGCTGCAAGCATCTGCGCCAGGCTTCGCTCTGTCTGAAAAGGAAGTTGATATCACTGCGTCACGACAGACTCTCGATCTGACTCTGAAAGTGACGATCGAAGAGAAAGTCACAGTTTCCGAAACTGCCGTCAGCACCGAAGCAACGAACAATGCCAACCAAACGGTGATAGGCGGAAAAGACCTCGACGCGCTGCCGGACGACCCGGATGAACTCGCCGCCGCGCTCCAGGCCTTGGCCGGTCCGTCGGTTGGTCCAAACGGCGGGCAGATCTTCATCGACGGTTTCACTGGCGGTAGTCTTCCCTCGAAGGATTCGATCCGCGAGATCCGTATCAATCAGAATCCATTCGCAGCAGAGAACGACCAACCGTCAGCACGTATCGACATTCTCACGCGGCCCGGCACTGATAAATTTCGTGGCGGCGCGTCGATGAACTTCAACGACGAGAGTCTCAATTCACGCAATCCGTTTGCAGTGAGTTCCAGCAAGCGAACACCGTTTCAGATCCGGCAGTACGAGATGAACCTGAGTGGTCCACTCGTGAAAAAGAAAGCTTCGTTCTTCTTCAACTTCGGACGTATTGAGACGGACGACAACGAACTCGTACGCGCGACTGTGCTCGATGACAATCTGAACCCAGTAGACCTCGGAGAAGGATTTCTCGTGCCGCGGCGCAATCTTTTTCTGAGTCCTCGTTTTGATTACGCCATCAACACCAATAACACGCTCATAGTTCGTTACAACTACAACCGGATTAGTGTCGACAACGCCGGCGTTCAAGGCTTTACGTTGCCCGAGCGTGGTTACAACACGCTGGCAGTAAATCAGAACGTGCAAGTGACTGAAACGGCGATTCTGAATCCGACGATGATCAACGAGACACGTTTTCAGTTTACGCACAATCGCAACGAGCAAACCGGTAGCAATTCAATCCCCGCACTGGATGTCAGCGGTTCGTTCAATTCGGGAGGTTCGCAGGTCGGTGAGTCTGTGAACGTGCGACAAAGTTGGGAATTGTCCAACTTCACCGCGAAGCAGCACGGCACGCATGCGATCAAGTTTGGTGGACGCGTACGTCACATCAAAGTCGACGACACGAACGAAGGAAACTTTGGCGGCACCTGGACCTTCACCGGTGGTTTTGGTCTAACGAGTATTCAGCGTTATCAAAAGACGCTGGAACTTCAGGAGCAGGGTTTCACGCCCGCGCAGATTCGCGCTGCCGGTGGCGGTGCTACCCAGTTCAGACTCAATGCTGGAGATCCTTTCGCGGATATCAGTCAAACGGATTACGGTGTGTTCCTTCAGGATGACTGGCGCATCAAACCAAACCTGACATTCAGTTACGGTCTGCGCTATGAGATCCAAACGAACGCGCACAGCAAGTTGGATTTTGCTCCGCGCATCGCTGTTGCATGGTCGCCCGGAGCTGCTAACAGTGCGAAGCCACCGAAGATGGTGATTCGCTTCGGCACCGGCTTCTTTTACAACCGGTTCAATGAGAATTCCACGCTTCAGGCTGTCAGGTTCAATGGCGTTAACGTGATTCAAACGCAGGTCACGGAGCCTTTTGATAAAAACAGCGCGCCCACGCTCGTTGAGCAGCAAGCGCCGAATGTTGCTGCGATATATAACGTGCTGAATCAATGGAGTCCGACTGCTGTTCCGAATGTCTCTGCGATACCGGTGACACAGCAGGCGGTTTGGAAAGTCGATCCCGACCTGCAGATTCCGACTGTCTACGTGGTTGGGACGCAGGTTGAGCGACAACTGCCGCGGAACATCACGATGTTTGTTGGCTTTTACAACATCCGCATCACTCATGTGATCCGTGCCCGTGACGTCAATGCACCGTTGCCCGGCACGATCTCGGATGTCTTGCGTAACGGCATCCGGCCCGATCCGACTCAGGGTGATATCTTTCGCTATGAAGCGAGTGGACAGTTTAATCAGCGACAATTCTTCGTCGGCTTTAACAGCAGGCTGAGTCGAATGTTTCAGCTCAACGGCAACTACTCGTTGAGCAAGACTACGAACGACACGGATGGTCAGGGTGGCGCGCTCTTTCCGATGAACTCTTACGATATGAGTGGAGAGTTTGGGCGCAGCTCCTTTGATATTCGACATCGCTTTACAATGTTCGGCACCGTCAATCTGCCATGGTGGAAAGTGGTGCTGAATCCGTTCGTCATTGCGAACACAGGACCGGGATTCAATATCACGACCGGTCTCGATCGTAACCTGGATCGCCAGTACAACGAGCGACCGAGTTTTGCGGCAGCCGGTGCACCTTGTTCGGAAACGATTAAGTGTACTCGCTTCGGTAAATTCAACCTCGATCCGTTACCGGGTGAGACGATCATTCCACGCAACTACGGCCAGGCGCCGGGATCCTTTATCGTCAACCTTCGTGTCAGTCGTGCGTTTGCTTTTGGTGACATTCACAAAGGCAACGCGGCAGCAGCAAGACCGGCCGGTCAAGGAACAGGCCAGGCGGCTCCGGGGGCGGGTGGTGACCGGCGGCCCGCGGGTGGACCAGGTGGTCCAAACCTGTCGGCCGCTGGGGGCGGTGGCGCCGGCGGGAGGGCAGGTGGTCCGCAAGGCGGTGGCGGCGCCGGAGCTCCAAGCGAGAAGAGATACACTCTTAACGTCTCTCTCAATTTCCAGAACATCTTGAATCACGTGAATCTTGGCACGCCGGTTGGTAATCTTGCGTCTCCCAGCTTTGGTGAGTCGGTGAACGTGGGAGGATTATTCGGTCCCTTTGGTGGCGGCGGTGGCGGTGGCGGCGGTGGTGGCAGCGCCGGCGCTGGTAATCGACGTATCTATGCCCAGGTACGATTGAACTTCTAATCCACAGATTACACAGATGAAAGGGTTTGAAATGAATCGAGTTGTTTTGTCCCTCGCAATGGTTGTTTGTTTTGGCGTAGCGGTTTTTGCACAGGAACACGCGCCCGCGAAGAGTGCCCCTGCGAGTAATGGCGACGCTGCGACTGTGCCGGCAGTCGTGATCACGCCCGAAAGTACTCCGATGGAACTCGCGAAAGCGGCTTTCATCGCGCAGGGCGGTGAGAAGTTTCGCGCCGTGCACAACATGATGTTGCGAGGATCGGTTTCGCTTTATCCACCGAACAGTCCGCAATCGATTCCGGGTGCGTTCTCAATTGTGACCGCCAACGACAAGTTGCGAATGGAGATCGATGCGCGCCCGATCATCGTCTTCAAACAGATCTATGACGGGCAGCAGTCGTACAGTTCGATGCCGAACGTTGAGGTGCCGCCCCTCTCGAAGTTCGGGCTTCCAGTGCTGAGTAAATTTGATCAGACGGGATATAAAGTTTCGAATATTCCTAACAAGAAAAAGTTTCGCGCGTTTAGAATTACCGATCCGGACGGCTATGCTACCGACTTCTACATCGATGCGACAAATGGTCGCGTGATGGAATTCTTCCTGACCTACAATGGACTTACTTTCGGAACCGCGAACAGCAAGTTCAAGGAAGTCGACGGCGTGCTGGTCCCGTTCAGCTTCTCACAGCGCTTCGAAATGCCACAGGGACCATTTTTCGCGGAGTACAGCGTCAAGGAAGTGAAGATAAATCAGACCTTAGGCGACGACGCGTTCGCTATCCCGCGATAGCTGTTAGCCACGGATAACGCGGATTTAACACGGATTAGACGCTCAGGATTTCTTGTTCTTTAGTCTTCGTGAATTCGTCGATCTTCGTGATGTACGTGTCGGTGAGTTTTTGAATTTCCGCGAGTGCGTCGCGTTCGGCGTCTTCGGAGATAAGTTTGTCCTTGAGCATCTTCTTGAGACGATCGTTGGCGTCGCGACGCACGTTGCGAATTGCGGTGCGGTGATCTTCGGCGACGTCGTGGACTTGCTTAGCAAGTTGTTTTCGGCGTTCTTCCGTCAAGGGTGGAATCGGAATGCGAACGAGCTTGCCGTCATTTGAAGGATTCAAGCCGAGATCGGCCGAGCGAATCGCTTTTTCCACCGCTGCAATCTGCGTCTGATCCCATGGTTGCACGGTAAGCATTTGCGGCTCGGGTGCGTGAACCGAAGCCATCTGGTTGAGTGGTGTCATCGTGCCGTAGTAATCAACCATCACGGTGTCCAGGATGCTCACCGCAGCACGACCGGTGCGAACACTCGCGAGCTTGCGTCTGAAGTCGTCGACCGCGCCTTCCATTCTCGGCCGCGTTTCCTTGATTACGTCCTTTTCACTCATCTCGCTAACTCCGCTTAAGTGATTAGTTAACCAACTTTGGTGCCTACGCCCCGCTCACCTGTAACCACGCGTCTGATATTTCCTGCCTCGCGCATGTTGAAGACAATGATAGGCAGGTTGTTGTCCATGCACAAAGAGATCGCAGAAGCATCCATCACCTTGAGCTGCCGCTCGAGAACCTGCCGGTAGCTGATCTCGTTAAAGAGCTCCGCTGTGGCGTCCATCATGGGGTCGGCGGAATAGACACCGTCGACTTTAGTCGCCTTCATAATGACGTCAGCCTTGATTTCGAGAGCACGAAGTGCGGCGGCCGAGTCAGTAGTGAAATACGGATTCCCGGTGCCTGCGGCAAAGATAACGATGCGTTCCTTCTCGAGATGCCTGATGGCGCGGCGACGGATAAATGGTTCAGCCAACTGCGGGATGTCGATTGCCGACATCACGCGTGTATGAACGTCAACCTTTTCTAGCGCGTCCTGCAGGACGACGGCATTCATCACTGTCGCCAGCATTCCGATGTAGTCTGCTGACGAGCGGTCCATGTTGCCGGCGCTCTTGGACACGCCGCGAAAGATGTTGCCGCCACCGACTACGACGGCGACTTGCACGCCGAGTTGGTGGACGGCTTTGAGCTCTTCGGCAACACTCCGGGCGACGTTGACATCGATGCCGTAGTTCTGTTCGCCCATCAAGGCTTCGCCGGAGATCTTCAGGAGGACTCGGCGATAGCTCAGGCTGGAGTTATCAGTCATCATTGAATTCTTAGCAACAGGTCGTATAGGACCAATAGGACCTATTTAAGCATTGAAGCTACTTCGCCGGAGAAATCATCATCGCGGCGTTCGATGCCTTCGCCCATTTTGTAACGCGTGAATCTTCGGACGGCAATACGCTCGCCGGTCTTCGCTGTTTTTTCGGTCACCAGCTCTGCGATAGTCTTCTCAGGTGCTTTCACAAACGGCTGGTCAACCAGCACGGTCTCTTCATAAAACTTATTCAAGCGGCCCTCGACGATCTTCTCGATCACCTGGTCGGGCTTGTTTGCCATCTTGGGATCGTTCTTCGCCTGCGCGCGCGCAATCTCTCGCTCTTTGTCGAGCACACTGGCGGGAATCTCTTCGCGCGTCACATAACGAGGCTCCGCGGCAGCGATGTGCATCGCGATATCTTTGACGAGCAGCTGAAACTCCTCGCCGCGCGCGACAAAGTCTGTTTCGCAGTTCAACTCGACCAGCACACCGACTTTTCCGCCCATGTGAATGTATGAACCAACAATTCCTTCGGCGGCGATACGACCTTCACGCTTCTTGGCGGAGGCCAGCCCTCGCTCACGCAGAATGTCTACCGCTTTCTCTTCGTTGCCCTCTGCTTCAACGAGTGCATTCTTGCACTCCATCATTCCGGCTCCGGTCTTTTCCCGAAGCTGCTTTACTGCTGCTGCTGTAATGTCAGCCATGATTACCAATTTCTCCGAGTACTAAGATTATTTGTTTTCAATGAAAAACGCAGCCTTGCGGATCGTCCGCTCGAAGGCTGCGCTCATCGATGAGTAAGGATTATCGCTTAGCTCGCCGCCACGACAGATTCAGTGCTTTCATCAGGCGCGCCTTCCGTCTCCGCGTTCTCTGCGCCCTGCGTTGTCATGGATGCCGATTGCGCCTCCCCGCCACCAACGCCGCCGTTGTCGTCTTCATCAGATGCAAGCTCTGCGGCCAACATGCCACCTGCTCCGCCTTCACCGCTGGAGCCTTCGCCCCCTTCACCCGTCTCATCCGACGGCTCCGTCGTAACAACGCCACCCTCAGTCGCGATCTGATTGCCTTCGACGATCGCATCGGCGATACGCGAGGCAAACAGCCGAACGGCGCGCAACGCGTCGTCGTTGCCGGGGATTACGTAGTCGATTCCTTCAGGTGAACAATTTGTATCGACTACGGCGACGATTGGAATGCCGAGTCGATTTGCTTCAGCGACTGCGATCTCTTCTTTCTTGACGTCGATGATAAAGATGGCGTCCGGAAGGCGAGTCATTGCCTTGATACCGGAAAGGTTCTTGTTCAAACTCTCACGCTCGCGATCGAGTTTAATGCGTTCCTTCTTGGTCAATTTTTCGTAGCGACCGTCGGTTTGCATACTCTCGAGATCCTTCAATCGTTTGATCGACTTCTGGACCGTCTGAAAGTTAGTGAGCAAACCACCCAGCCATCTTTGATTGACGTAATACTGTCCACACTTTTCAGACTCTTCACGAATGGCGTCCTGTGCCTGTCGCTTGGTGCCGACAAACAGCACTGTCTTGCCTTTGTCTTCAGCGATGAGATTGGTAACGAATGCGATCGCCTCGCGAAACATTCGCTGAGTCTTTTGTAGATCGATGATGTAAATGCCATTGCGCTCGCCAAAGATGTATTCCTTCATCTTTGGATTCCAGCGCCTAACCTGGTGACCGAAGTGAACACCGGCCTCCAGCAGTTCTTTCATGGTAACCGAAACCAAACTAAACTCTCCTTCTCGTTAATTGGTTTAATGTACTCACCGCAAGCCGACTTCTTAGCAACCAATCATGCTGCGGCAATGGAATAAGTCCTATAGGACGTACAGGTCCAATAGGTCCTATATGTTTTGTTATCGCTTCGAAAACTGGAATCGTTTCCGAGCACCCTTTTGTCCGTACTTTTTGCGTTCCTTGATTCGCGGATCGCGGGTCACAAGACCGGCGTGTTTGAGAGCGGGACGGAGATCGGCGTTGAATTCGAGCAGGGCTCGAGTGATGCCGTGTCTGATCGCTCCGGCCTGGCCCGCGGGACCACCACCAGTGACGTTGATAACCAAATCAAACTTGTTCGTGGTTTCAGTCAGTTGCAGGGGCTGACGGATGATCATCCGCAACGTCTCGTTCGGAAAGTATCGATCGAAAGGTTTGTGATTAACCTTAACTTCGCCGGCGCCGGGTCGCAGATAAACTCGGGCCGTTGCCGATTTGCGCCGCCCTGTTCCGTAATACTGAATATCAGCCACAGTAATCTTCCTCTATTTCCGCTAAATCTTATTTTGAATTGGTTTTGTGAGTCAGGTCGAAGGCTTGAGGGCGCTGGGCTGAGTGCTTGTGCTCGGCATCGGCGTAAACTTTGAGCTTCTTCGCCATTGCCTTGCCGAGTTTGGTCTTCGGCAGCATGCCCTTAATGGCGAGCTCAATAACTCGCTCGGGGCGCTTGGCAATCATCTCCTTTGCGGTGGTCGTTCTCAGACCTCCCGGATAAAGAGTGTGATGACGGTATAGTTTCTGCTCAACCTTGTTTCCCTTCAGTACCGCTTTCCGTGCATTGATCACGACGACGTGATCACCCATATCGAGAAACGGAGTCCACTGGGGGTTACGCTTGCCACTCAGAATTGAAGCAACCTCAGATGCCAGATGCCCGACGGTTTGACCGCTCGCATCCACCACGTACCATTTTCGTCTTCCAGCGAGCTCTTTCCCGCTGGGGAAGTATGTCGACATAGTTAACTATCTCTGTTTTCAGCGAATAAAACGCGAACGGTAAGAATACCGAGGGGTCAAAACGTTGTCAACCCGCGAAGGCGTCCACAGGCTACACAGATTACCCACAAAAATAAGGCCCTTCGAGATTCCGAAGGGCCTCGCTACTTAAGTTACCACAGACTGCTACGGCTTGTCTGGAGTCTTGGTCGTACCGGTGTCGGTTTTCTTCAGCTTCGGCGGCGCGTCTTTCTGCTGCTGCTCGCCGCCATCAGGCGTCGTCGTCGTGCTGTCGTCCGGTGTCGGCTGGCGACGCTTCAACGTCGGCCTGCCCGGTGCTCCGTTGTCATCACCTGCCGCAATTGCTCCGGCGGTCGATGCACGTGCGTTTGAAAGCCTCAGCAGCCGGTTCTTCACGCGCTGAAACTCAGAGCTGCTAATCACATACTCTTCATGCTCGGGGAATCTCGCTGCGAGGGCGAGTGCCGAGGCTCTGCGATCCGGTGGAGCCGGGTGAGTCGAGAAAGCGCGTGAGATCAAGCCGGGTTTCTTCTTGTTCTTGGCTTCCAGCTTCTCAAACATCGTCGCCATTGCGCCCGGGTCATAACCCGCCGCGTACATGTACTGAACACCCAGCCGATCCGCTTCTTCTTCAGCGCCGCGGCTAAACTTCATGAAAATTCCGAGTAGTCCGATGCCGGCCGTATTCTGATAAATCATCCCCGGAATTCCCCCCAGGAATATCGAACCGCCGAGAGCTGCATACTCGAGCAGGCTCGCCTTGGTCTGGTTTTCGACAGCATGTCTGGCTGCCACGTGCGCGATCTCGTGAGCCATCACGCCTGCGAGTTCGGCTTCGTTGTCGGCTGCAAGGATCAGGCCCTTGTTCACGTAGAAGAAACCACCGGGCAGTGCGAACGCGTTCACTTCGTCTGAATCGATGACTTTGATGGTGAAGGGAACTTTGGCGTCCGAGTGGAGCACGATGTTCTGACCAACGCGATTCACATACTCGGTAATCAGCGGGTCATCAACAAACTTCGCCTGGCGGTCGACTTCCGCTGCCGCCTCGCGTCCCATGCGGACTTCCTTTTCCGTGGAGCCGCTCATCTTGGCAATCAAACCGGTATTGATATTCCGCTTGCCAATCATGTTGGGATCTTCGTTGGTCGAGAGCGGCTTGCCCGACGATTTAACTGCTGCCGGAGCCGGCTGCGCCGCCGCCTTCTGATCCGCCTTCTGCTCTGTCTGAGTCTTGTTCTCTTCGGACTGGGTCTGGGTAGTTTTTTGAGTCTGATCTGTCGACTTCTGAGGCGGCGTTTGCGCTAGTGCGGCCACCGAGCTCATCAGTAATGATGCGGTTAAAACGAAAGCACTCGTGGCACGGGAGAAGTTGTTCATCTCAAAAAACCTCCAAAGAATTCGATGACCTGAGGGCAGGGGATCTGACGTTCTGTTTTCGCTAAATCCTGACGCGCAGTCTATGATGCTCAGGTTCGGTAACTTGGTTGTGTGACCAGATTTAACTTCCTGAGCCCGGAGGAATGGAATTTCGCGTCTCAAAAACCACTGTCGTTAACGTCCTCAATATACCTATGACCGAGCGGAAAAGGAAGCAAAAGACCGCAGTTTCGATTATCGGAAGTGGCCGTCTTGGAACTACGCTGGGTGTGGCACTTTTGCACCGTGGTTACTCGATCCAATCGCTCGTCACGCGCCGGGTTCAGAGTGCACATAAAGCTGCGCGACTTTTAGACGCGGAGACACAGGTCCTGGCCGCAAGAGAACTCCAGTCGTTGAAGCCTGCTCACGTATTTTTGATCACTGTGCCCGACGATCAAATCGCGATCGTCGCGGAGGAAATGGGCCGTCTCGAATTCAACGCCACGGCGCTGCACACCAGCGGCGCTCTTTCTTCCGAGGTCCTCGCGCCCTTGCGGAAAAAGGGCTGGCACACCGGCTCAATTCATCCACTACTTTCGGTCAGCAAGGCCGGCGACCCGATTGAGGGGGCCTTCTGGAGTGTTGAGGGCGACAAGTCTGCCGTGCGCTTAGGCAAAACAATCGTGCAAGATCTCGGCGGCAGGAGTTTTTTCATTCGATCGGAAGACAAACCGTTGTATCACGCTGCGGCAGTGATGGTCTCCGGAAACGTGACCGCTTTATTTGATGTTGCGTTGGGAATGTTGGGCGACTGTGGCATCAAGCGAACAACCGCACGCAGCATCCTGCTGCCGCTGATTGCAAGTACGGTCCGGAACCTCGAAACTAAAGATCCTGCTCAGGCACTGACGGGAACTTTTTCTCGTGGGGATCTGGAAACGGTGAAACGACACCTGGCTGCGATCAAAGACAATCAGGATGCCCTTGAGCTATATCGACTTCTTGGTAAAAGGTCTCTGAAACTAACGAAGGAGCATCCGCAGATTACACAGCTGCTTGATTCAGTGTAATCTGCGTAATCTCTGTACTGACTCATGCAAACACCCAGCGCAAGTTACAGTTTGACACTGCGCGTCAGGCTTTCCTCACGTGCCGGATCGCTTGGTGAATTGACGATGGCGATTGGCCGCGCCGGCGGCGACATCGGCGCGATCGACATCGTCACGGTCGGAAACGACTTCATCATTCGCGATGTCACTGTCAGCTCAGTCTCGAGTAAACACGGCGAACAGATAGTCGAAGCAGTCAAAGACGTCGACGGCGTCGAGCTGCTTCAGGTTTCGGATCCGACTTTCCTGATGCACCTCGGCGGCAAGATCGAAGTCGTACCCAAAGTGCCTCTGAAAACTCGCGCCGATCTTTCGATGGCGTACACCCCCGGTGTCGCGCGCATCTGCGACGCGATTTATCAGGAGCCGGAAAAAGTCTTCACTCTCACGATCAAGAAAAACACAGTCGCGATCGTAACGGACGGAACGGCGGTTCTCGGTCTCGGTGATATTGGACCAGCGGCAGCGTTGCCGGTGATGGAAGGCAAGGCGATGCTGTTCAAGGAATTCGCCGGCGTCGATGCGTTTCCGATCTGTCTCAACACAAAAGATCCCGACGAGATCGTGCGAACAGTGAAAGCAATCTCGACTGTATTCGGTGGCATTAACCTCGAAGACATCTCCGCGCCACGCTGTTTCCAAATTGAGGAACGACTCCGAGAAGAACTCGACATTCCCGTCTTCCACGATGATCAGCACGGCACCGCCGTCGTAGTGTTAGCCGCACTGATCAATGCGCTCAAGTACGTGGGCAAGAAGATCGAAGACGTCAAAGTGGTCGTAAACGGCGTCGGCGCCGCGGGTGTTGCGTGCACGAAGATCATCATGGCCGCGGGGGTGCAAAACATCGTCGGTTGCGATCAAACGGGAGCGCTCTATCGTGGTCGCAGAGAGAATATGAATTGGATGAAAGACTGGTACGCGCAGAACACAAACCCGCATGAAGAGCAGGGAACTGTTCACGACGTCATCAAAGGCGCTGATGTGTTCCTCGGCTTGTCAGTGCCCGGCGTGATCAATGAACAAGACGTGATGAACATGGCCGACAAGCCGATCGTCTTCGCGATGGCAAATCCGACTCCCGAGATCATGCCGGAAGACGCAGCTCCGTACGTCGCAGTGATGGCTACAGGAAGATCAGACTATCCGAACCAGATAAACAACGTACTGAGTTTCCCCGGCATCTTTCGCGGCGCGCTCGCTTGCCGCGCTTCACGCATCAACGAAGAGATGAAGCTCGCTGCATCGACTGCGATTGCAGGCATCATCACCGACGCCGAGTTACATCCCGAGTACATCGTTCCTTCAGTCTTCGATAAGCGAGTCGCCGAGGCAGTCGCACGCGAAGTCGAAGCCGCCGCTTATAAGACCGGAGTCGCACGCCGGAAGAGTGAGGTCACTGAATAGCCACAAAAAGCACAAAAGGCACATAAAGCACAAAAGAGGTTTGCGAATAGGAAACGGCTCTATTCAATCTATCCTTTTGTGCTTTTTGTGCCTTTTTGTGGCAAGAAACAGGGTTCAATTACTGCCAGTGTCGTCAACGCCCGCAGCGACTTGTCGGTGAACGTCGTGGCTTGAATGAGACTGCCATCGAAGTCGAGTTTACCCATCTCGCGAAACGCGTTCTCAGGATTGAATCCGGGAGTCGAGAACGAAGCAAAACTTCCAAACGTCTTCCCTTCGATCTTCATGATCACATATTCCTGTGAGAAGTCAGGCGACTCCAGTGAGTTGATCGTCTTGACTGCATTCCCCAACTCTTCAACGCCGCGATTCACATCAATCTTTGCGTAAAGATAAGCCAGCGCCAGCAACGCACGCGCGGTCACGATCGTCTTTGGCGCTTTACTAATCGCGTTCGAGATTTCGTTGAGCAGGTCACGTGCCTCGGCTTGATCTTCAGTTTGTTTAAGCGACTCCTCGGCGATACGCGTGAAGAGGTAAGCACGCTGGTCCAACTCCGTAACCTTCACGGCCATCTTTCGCGCCTCGCTCAATTCCTTACTCGCGATCAGCGCCTGCGCGCTGAAATAGTAATACCAGTTGAGCAGAGGATCGCGGATGCCAGCTTCGGAGATCTTATCGATCGTGCTAAGAACCTTATCGATGGGCACGTCCTTCGAGGCTCTGGTAACAGCAAACGACAGTTGCTGATCTCTGCGTCCCGGATCCGACTGTTTCTCCGCTGCCTCAACCTGCTCGTCAAACGACTGCTCTGGTGCGTTGTCGGAAGTAATTTCTTTCGTGACACCTTGCTGCATTTTTTGATCTAACGCCGCGTAGAGTCTCTCTTTTGCGCGAGCTGTCGCCTCTGCCAGATCCGGGAGACTGTCCTGCACCTGTTTTTCGAGTCTCGTGAGGGCAAGCCACATTTGTGCGTGATCCGGATAGTCGTAGTTTGACTTTCGCTCGACTGCTGTCGCGAGTGCAGCTTCGCTTCTTGCCAGCAGGATCTGCATGAACTGGCGTTGCAATTCCGGGCTCGGCACGTAACCTTCCGGGATTGCATACACGGTGTAAGCCGGCATGTCACCGGCGTCACGTTTATTTCCAAAGGGGTACGCAGAGAGGTAAAGAAATTGGTCCATCGGCTTCGCGCCGTAGGCTGAAAGGGCTTCAACGTACAACTGATCCGCTGCCTGCCTGTTTGTTTTGGCGAGGTGGTAAATGAAGGCCGGCAGATTCAGCGTCGCTGGATAACGAAGACTCTGGCGTGCGAAGTTGACCGCTGCATTCACGTCGTCCGGAACCAGACCGCGAGCAAGCGACAATAACTTTTCGGCAGCTCCCGTTTGCGTTTGATTGCCGGCAGCAGGTTTATCTGCCGTTTCTCGGGCTTCATCCTGGAGTATTTGCTCCGACAATTTTCGCGCGCGCGCCGAGTCGCGTTTGGCGAGTGCCGCAAGCACCTTGAATCGCTGATCCGGTAGTGGGATAAGAGCTGCGAACTGGCTCTTCGACGTTCGTGTGACGACGTCGCCGTTCTCTTTGAAGTTCTGGACGGCGAGATCGAACGCTTCCATGAATGTAGCGAGAGCTTTCTCTTGATCGTGAGGCCACAACAGATCGGCGGCGCGGATCAGCACTGCGATGCGTTGGACTTGATTGTCGAAAGTTCGTGTGAAGAGGATCTGCTGCTTAGTAGTATCGAGTGCGTTGTCCCTTGTGCAGAGCGAAGAGGTTGCGACGGCCGGTTTCTTTTGCGCGTTGATGACGTGCGGCACGCCAAGCAGAATACAAATAACCAGCACGACGCGATTCATAGCATCCCCTTTTCAAGATTTACCCTTTTAATTCTCGCGCGATGAGTGGAACTATTCGACGCGGCACGTCGATCGCGGCTTTGATATGACGAGCGTGAGTGAAGTGCCCGGCGACATAAATACCACGCACGTTCGTTTCGAAAGTTTCCGGATCATAGACCGGCACTTCGGAAAGCTTGCCGGCCTCAGTCTGCACGCCCAGTTGTTTCAACAACGTGAGATCGGCGTCACTGCCGACGAGTACAAAAACAACGTCGTTCCGAATCGTCAGCGACTCGCCCGTCTCAGTCGTTAACGTCACTTCGGTTTCGCGAATCTCGTCGACGTGTTTATAAAAGACTACTGTGAGGCGACCCGCTTTGACTTCGGCTTCGAGCGGCGTTCGCACCCAGTGCTTCATCGCACCCGCCTTCGGATCGCGGTTCTCCCAGTCTTCACGCCAGATGGCCATCGTCGTGCGCGCGCCTTCTTCGGAAAGAAACAACGCTGCTTCGGCGGCGCTATTCCCGCCACCGACGACAAGCGCATCTTTACGCACGTACGCGTACGGTTCGACAAACAAATGATGAACTTTCGGGAGGTCTTCGCCGGGGACATTTAGCCGCCGCGGTTTCTCCATCGCGCCGATCGCAAACAACACACGTCGAGCTTTGTATTCAGAGGCGTCTGTTTTGACGACGAAGCCCTCGTCTATGTTCCCGTCAACCGAAACAACTTTTTCTGCAGTATTGATGTGCAGATCGAGGTCGAGTACGAAGTGAATGTAGTGCGACAGCATCTCTTCGCGCGTCGGTTTCTCGCGCACGGGCTTCAACGTGCCTTCGTGCATCTCGACTTCGTTTGGCGTGGAGAACATCGACCGTCCCACCGGATACTTCCGGATCGTATTGGCGATCGTGCCTTTTTCGATGACGAGATAGTCAAGGCCCGCTTGGGCCGCCGCTTCAGCAGCCGAGAGTCCAGCGGGGCCAGCACCGATGATGATCAGATCTAACATAGGTCATATAGGTCCTATAGGACCTATTCAACGAATACTTCCCCTCTGGCGACCAGAACCGCCTGACCGCCAACCTTCACTTCCTCAACCTTGCCTGGTTGACCCTTCACGTCGAGATTGATGCGACTCGGCCGGTGAATGAAGTCGCCCTGCTCGATGACGAATTTGTACCGCCCATTCTCCGGCTCCAACGACAAACCACCGTGATGCACGAGGTAGCCACCGAGGGCTCCGCACGCACTGCCAGTCGCCGGATCTTCCGGAATGTTGTCCGCCGGAGCGAAGAAGCGCGCGTGTGCTCGCGATGCACCCACTTCGATCGTCTCGCGCGCGAACGCGTGACATCCCGTACCGCCGTGACGCTGGTAAATGTCCGCCAGCAGGGTTGCGTCAACACGAACGTCGCGCAAATCGGCGAGTGAACGAACCGGAACCGCCAGACACGACAAACCGGTAGTGATCACCTGGATCGGAAGGCTTTCATCGAGATCCTCACGTGCGAGTCCCAGTGCACGCGCGACTTCAGCCTGTTCGTGTGCATCGTCGATCTCGTGAATGATCTTGAAAGTCCCCTGAGTCATCTCCACCTTCACCGGCTTGCCGTCCTTAAACTCGATGTCGACCGGCAGAATTCCGATCCCCACCTCGTGAAAGATGCGTTGCCAGCCGTTGCCGCCCTCGGGAATCGGAACAACACCTTCCTGCGCGAGCGCGGTCCACGTGCCAACAATCGGATGACCCGCAAACGGAATCTCCCGCATCGGCGTGAAGATGCGCAGGTGGCGCAACACTTCATCCGATTTGGATTTCAGGACGAAGACTGTTTCCGACAGATTCATCTCACGAGCGATCTTCATCATCTGCTCGTCAGTGATTCCTTCAGCTTCAGGAAAGACCGCCAGCGGGTTGCCGCAAAATTTACGGTCAGTGAAAACGTCGTACTGTAGAAATTGATATGGAGGCATGGTTGGAAATTAAAGCAGTTTCACGCAAAGACGCAAAGTCACGACAAGGGCGCACAGAAATCTTTCTGCTCTTTTTTGCGTCTTCCCTGAACTTTGCGTGTTTGCGTGAAACTTGTTTATTGAACAAATGATCCAAATCGAATATCGTGCCCCGCATTGTCGCGTGCCACTTTCCCCCAAAGGAGCTCTTATGGATCTGGGTATCCTCAACACCATCATCGCTCTCGTCGTTGTGCTGCTGGTTCTGAGCCTGCTGGTGCAATCGATTCAAACGCTGCTGAAGAAGATCCTGAAACTCAAGTCGCGCCAGATCGAAGACTCATTAAAGGATCTTTACGAACAGGTTGTCGGCGCGCCAGTCGAAAACACACCTTCAACACCTGTCTTATCCAACACCTGGCCCACGATAAAAAGCTGGTTCGGAAGGAAGAAGGCTGCGGTCACGACGCCCGCCGAAGTTTTCAAAGACAAAGTCCTCGAACAGTTCAAGGCTATCGGCAGACAAACACTGTTCGGAAACGCCGTGCTCGACTCGCTCTCGAAAACCGATCTCTTCAAAGTGATGGGAAAACTCGAATCGGAAGACTTTTTCCCTGACTATGTCCCGAAGTTTCAACTGCTTTGCGATCAAATCAAAGATTTGCGCCAGGCCATCGAAGACATCACTAACGATCCAATGTTACGCGGCTCAGCGAGCACAAAAATCGCTGAGATTCGTTCCATACTCGCGCCCATCTTCAACAACGTCGAATCGATCCTTGATGGCCAGCAGGTCAAACCGAAAGTTCTGTTTGCCGACTTGCTGCGCCTCGGACAGATCGACGTTCACGGTCTGCTCAATCTGCTGGATGAAGCTCAGGAAGCGATTACGAGAGAAACAGCGGCCGCAACCGCCGGTGAAGTCGCAGCGTTGCAGAAACTGTCCACGCAGCTCGCTCAAGTTTCTAAACTCATTGGCGACTTGAGTCAGAAGTTCGTTGATGCGATTTCACCGTTGCGCAACAAAATCGATCAGGTCGAGCTCTGGTTCGACACGGTCACGCAGAGTTTCGATGAACGTTACACGCGTCACATGCGAACGATTTCAATCGTCATCAGCCTCATTGTCGTGATTCTGCTGAACGCAAACTTCTTTCAGGTTTACAAGAGTCTCTCCCGGAATGAGATTCAGCGGAACATGCTTGTCAACGCGGGTGAAGACCTGGTGAAGGATAACAGTCCGACTCCGACAGGAACTCCGGCTCCGACGGGGACTCCGACTCCGACGAGAACTTCGACTACTCAACCGAGACCAACGCGCAGTCCGAACGCTTCGCCGACGCCGACACCAACACCAACACCGACGCCAACACCAAACACAGTGGCGGAGTTGAAAAAAGATCTGCAGGAAATCGACTCTCTTGTCGGCACTTACGAAAGTTTTGGTTTCAAACCGCTGAGTTCTGAAGAACTGCGGGCATTCTTCTGGAGCACGGGCGGTTGGACCAGACCGTGGGCCGACGACAACGGCTACCACAGTTGGGCCGGATTCAAGCTCACGAAAGAATTGAAAGACGGCAACGAAGTTTCGAGTTGGCACGCGCAAAACGGAGAAGAGTGGTGGGACAGTCGAAAGGATAACATCACCACAATCGTTGGTTGGGCGATCATGGTCATGTTATTAAGTGTCGGCGCGCCGTTCTGGCAGGACGCGTTAGAGTCGCTCTTCGGCATCAAGAATCTGCTCCGTCAGAAGAGCGCAACACAAAATATCGAGACGCAAAGCGGAGCCGGGCAGCCCCGGGAGTAAAGTTTTTTGGAAACGTTTTACTCTGTTTTGGACATAGAGATTAAAGCCTATGTGCAGAAGAGACGTTCCGAACAACGGAACAAAATAAAAGCAAAGGAAAACTACAATGCCGATTAAAGCCGTACCAGTCACTGACTCAACGCCTGCACTATGCAAAGGCTTCACCCTCGAAATAAAAGTCGTTCCCAAAAAGGACTTGAGACTGCACGTCATAATTGACAAGACCTGCGTGAACAACCAGGCAGTTTGGGGACTTATCTTCGAACTTGACCGAAAGATCGATGGCGAATGGACCCAGGTAGTGTTCGTGAAATACCAGCCAAAGATTGACGATCTTAAGGCGCAACAAGGCATTCAGGACATGCTTGCGCAGAAGAAAGTCAGCAAGGACGCGCAACAGGTTATTAAGGATGAACTAATTCCAGCCACCGCGCAGTTGGAAGGCACTAACGGTCCGACGCCAGCACAGGCCAAACAGATCGAAGCCGGCGCCCGCAAGGTTGTAGTCGCGAATATCGGCGGCTGAGATTCTTACCCTAAATTCAGGACATGTGCTTGGACAGGGTTCTGACCCTGTCCAAGTTAGATTTTGATTTTTGTGATCATGACTCCGAGCAAATCTGACATCACCAAATTTCTGACGATAGCTGTCTGGATATTAATGAGCGCCGGCGTAAGCCTGGCGCAAACCGGAGAGTGTCGGGACGAATGGCCCGGGCATAAAGTCAGATCAGTAAAGATCAAGGCGCGCTGGTTGCCATCGGACTTGCCCCTGCCGCTCAAACGCGGAGACGATTTCACACCTGACAAACTGCGTGACACTAGACTCGCGCTTATCAACGCGATCAACGCTGAGAAGGACAAATATGCGGTCGAGTTTGTCAAACTCAAACGATTACAACTGGTAGACATCAACTTCGTGCGCGGATGCGGTCGCAAGCTTCCTGCTGCGACTTGTCAGGCCGAAGGTCTCGGCACTGACTGCGTCGATCTGGAACTTAAGCCGCTCGCATTAAGTTCGAACCCCATCTTCATGGGCGCCACTCTGTTGCCGCTTCCGCGTTCAAGCTCGCAGACGTTTCTCAGTGGCGTTCCGCGTCTGCTTCGAATATTCGATCCTAAATTTGGACTGGGTGCAGATGAAGAGCTCGGCGCCTTTCCGGATTTTGAGATGTCGACGGATTTGCTTTCGGTCGGCAAGGTTGCGGCGGGACAACCGGCTGAAGGCAGGCCTGTCGAGTTATTGCTGAAAGCTCGTGGTGGTAAATCACTTTCTGATCCGTTCTATACCTCCGAAATAAATCTTTCGCTGGTTTTAAAACAACCTACTCCATTGATTGAGAGTCTCGGAGTTGAGGCGAGTTACACTGCTGACCGTGAGCCACAACTCAACGCGTCGTATCTGAGAAATGCGATTCGTGTTGACGGACATGCCGCGTTCAATCCGGCGGCTGGGAAGGTCAACAGGGTGGCGTTGAATGGTGGTTACAGGCGTTCGAGCAATCGACTCGGCGGCGCGAATCATCTGTCCGTAACTGAAAATTCTTTTCAGGGTAGCGCAGTCCTGGACGGTCGGATTTTTGAAGGATTCTCTCGGGCCGGCATCTGGCTCGACGGTGGGAAACCGGAAAACGCGAAATCTTATCATCGGATTGCGGCATTGATCGGTTATCAAAAGGAATTGCCGATTGGAGAACAGACCCTTGGCATTGAAGCTCTGTTCGGAGCCGGCAAAGCATCGAGGCATACGCCCGAGTACAGTCTTTTTTACGGCGGGAACACGCTCACGGACTTCATCTACAGCGAAATAATTGATCCAGAGACGATGTCGTTTCTTCCCACTGGACCAGTCTTACGAGGTTATGGCCGCAATCAGGCGGGTTTCAGACTTGCGAATGGCCAAACCCGCGGCGCGAACAGTTATCAGCATTTCAATCTTTCTCTCTCGATTCCGATTCCGTCGCTCTCTGCTCCGCTGATCCCCGACGAAGTGGTGAACGACAGTCCACGGACTACGTTGAGAGACCTGGTTGAGTTCGCAGTCAATACGGGCGAGGACGCACTGAGCTCGACTTTTGAAGACGAAGGTTTATCCAGTGCCGAGGCTGACACGAAAGCAAAAAAGGTCTTTGGACAGATAAGGCCCGGCATTTCGTACCTCACCAATTACGCCAAGATCTATTCGGTTAAGCCGGTGGTGATGTTTGATGCGGCACGAATGACTCGAATCGACAGCGGCGATCCTCAATCCCGTTACTCCGTTGGCGGTGGCTTGGAACTCACAATCGTGATCGCCAGGTTTCAAGCGGGATACATGCACGCCGTTAACCGTTTCGAAGGAGAGAAGCGCGGCAACTTTGTATTTCGATTAGTTTTTACTAACCTCTTCTGAATGCAGAAGAATCTGAAGGGCATTCTACTTCCGACGACGACGCCGTTCGACGAGAACGGAAATATCTCGGCACACGCAATCAGCTCAAACATTCGCGACTGGACCGCGAAGGGTGTGATCGGATTTGTCGTCCTCGGCTCCACCGGCGAGCGTGTGCATCTCGACGAGCGTGAGTATCTCGAAACGATCGAGATTTCACGCGCCGCCGCTTCAAGCGATTCCGCGTTTATCGTCGGCGCAGGACAGCAGAGCACTGTCGGCACGATCAAAGAAATAAAGAATGCGGCCCGAGCGGGAGCTGACGCGGTCCTCGTTATCACGCCGTTCTTCTATCGCACTGCGATCACTCAGGAGACACTGATCAACTTCTACACTGCCGTCGCGGATGAGTCGCCGGTGCCCGTGTTGCTTTACAGCATGCCACCGCTCACCGGCATCAAGATCGAACCCGAAACAGTTGCGCGTTTGAGTGAGCACGCAAACATCACCGGCGTGAAAGACAGTTCAAACGACGTCGCGGGATTCAGCAAGACCGTCAGTCTGTGCCGCAGCGACTTTGCCGTCATGACCGGCAACGGAACTGTGCTGCTCGATGCTCTACGAGCCGGAGCCACCGGCGCGATCCTCGCTGTAGGCTGTGTGGCGCCGGAAGTTTGCGTTGAGATCTATCAAGCATTCAACGCCGGCGACGAAGAACACGCAGCGTCGCTGCAATCGAAACTGACACCGCTGGCCGCCGCTGTCACCACTCGCTTCGGTATCGGCGGACTCAAAGCCGCTCTCGACCTCGCGGGATTCCGCGGCGGCTCGGTGCGTGCGCCCTTGCGTCCTCCTGACGAAAACGCCCGAACTGAACTCGCCCAATTGCTCCGCGACGTTCAAGCCTCTAGAATGAGCGGACTAGGAGCCTGAACCAACTTGAGTACTGCCGAACCTGCTTGTTATAGCACCCCTGAAGAGTCAGGACTGCGCGTCGAGACGCTGCCGTTCGATCGAGTCCCGCAGCAGACACGTCTATTTCTCGAATACCTGAACGATCCAGTCGCGCTGAGACGTTTTTATCCATCTGCAGTTCGCTTTCATCACGAACTACCACAACGCGCGCCCGAAGTGCTCGCGGCTTATCGAGTCGATCGCAATGGAGTCTGCAACGCACTCGCCGCGATGAATCAGCGCTGGGGCGCCCGAGATGCCACGCTCGCTAATATCGAATTACTACGTGAGTCAGACACGATCGCGGTTGTCTCCGGTCAGCAGGCGGGTTTATTTACTGGTCCACTCTACACAATCTACAAGGCTCTATCGGCGGTAAAACTCGCCGGTTGTCTGACCCAACGCGGCACGAAGGCGGTGCCGGTCTTTTGGATGGCGTCTGAAGACGGCGATTTCGCAGAAGTTGCCAAAGCAGAGTTTATCGGTCGTGACTGCCAGCTAAAGAATGTCGAAGTCTCGAGCTCATGGCACCGTGAAGGACAGCCGGTCGGCCACGTCATCACTGACGAATCGATCGATGCGGTAGTCGATCAGCTTTTCGAGTTGTTACCGAACTCAGAGTTTGCGGCAGACATGAAGTCGCTGGTGAAGAGCGCCTGGCAACCGGGTCGCGGCTTCGCTGAGTGTTTCGGGATGATGATGACGTCGCTGCTCGGGCGTTATGGTCTGATCTTCCTCGATCCACTCGACCCCGAGCTGAAACGACTCGCGGCGCCGCTCTATTCCGAAGCTGCGCGTCGTGCGCCGGAGATCGCGGCGGCAATCGAGCAACGCAGCAGCGAGCTTGTGAGCGCCGGCTATCACGCGCAAGTGCTCGCCACCGCGAATTCGTTCCCGCTGTTTTTGCATGACGAGAACGGTGAACGACATGCAGTTACGCGTGTCGAGAATGGAAAGTACAGAGCGAAAGAAGACGAACGTGAATACACGGGCGAAGAGCTTGCAGCGATGGCACTCGAAACGCCGCAGCGATTCAGTCCGAACGTGACCTTGCGTGCTGTGGTCCAGGACTATTTGCTGCCGACGATTGCTTACTACGGCGGCGCCGCTGAGATTGCGTACTTCGCGCAGACGGCTGAGGCGTATCGCGTGCTCGAACGTCCTGCAACGCCGATCCTGCCGCGTTCGAGTCTCACCATGATCGAGCGTCACACCGGACGCGTGCTCGAAAGATACGATCTGACACTTGCAGATTTCTTTGAAGGACTAGATCCGGTGATGAAGCGCGTGGTCGAGGAGCATCTCGGCGCTCACACGGCGAAGCTGTTTGCGAATGCTGAGCAGAACGTCAATCACGAGCTCGATCGTTTACGACAGGAGCTTGAGTCGATCGACCCGACACTCGCGAGTGCGCTCGATACAGGAAGAAAGAAGATCAACTATCAGCTCGACGGACTGAAGAGCAGGTTTGTGCGTGCTCAGATGACACGTGACGAGGCCGCGCATCGTCAGTTGCAGCGGGCGTTCGATCAACTCTATCCGAACAGGAATCTACAGGAGCGTCACATCAACATCACTTCGCTGCTGGCCCGCCACGGCACGTATGTGATTGAGTGGATCTTTAATGCGATTAATATCGGCTCGAACGAGCATCAGGTGGTTTACCTATAGGTCCAATAGGTCCCATAGGACCTATATCGAAGAGAATGTCCAAAATCCGCGTCCTCGCAGATCACGTCGCCAATCAAATCGCCGCCGGTGAGGTTGTTGAGCGCCCGGCTTCAGTTGCAAAAGAGCTGGTCGAGAATTCGATCGATGCCGGCGCGACGCGCATCACGATCGAAATCGAAGCCGGTGGCCGGCGCTTGTTGAAAGTGTCTGACGACGGCGAAGGCATGGTGCGCGACGATGCAGTGCTTGCTTTCGAACGACACGCCACCTCGAAGATTCGCGAGACTGAAGATCTCGGAGCGATCGGAACGCTCGGCTTTCGTGGAGAAGCGCTCGCCTCGATCGCGTCAGTTGCAAAGGTTGAGCTGACAACTTGCATTGAAGACGCAAGCGCTGCGACGCGAGTGACGATTGAGGGCGGGCGAATGCGCGATGTCAAAGACGCAGCGCATCCGCGCGGTACGACGATCGCAGTGCGCGATCTTTTTTTCAACATCCCTGCGCGTCGAAAGTTTTTGCGTTCGGAAGCGACTGAAACGTATCACCTCACAAATCTCGTGACTCATTACGCCCTGGCCCATCCAGAGATCGCGTTCACATTTGTTAACAACGGCAGGGAAGTCGTGCGTGCGGCGCCCGCGAAGGATCTGCGCGAACGCGCGTATCAGATTTTTGGCGCTGAGTTTCTCGAGAATCTGCTCGAGGTGAATGGCGGAGATCCACACGTCGCCCGCGTCACCGGTTATGTTTCCGCGCCGCGCGATCGGCGCACGTCGCGCGATTCGCAGTACTTGTTTGTTAACCGCCGGTTTGTGCGCGATCGAATGATCGGGCGTGCTCTTTCCGAAGGCTATCGATCGATCCTGCCGCACGGCGTTTATCCGGCGGCGCTCCTGTTTATCGAGACGCCTCTTGAGGAAGTGGATGTGAACGTGCATCCGGCAAAGACAGAGGTGCGCTTCCGCAGGTCGGCCGCAGTCGCCGACGCGGTTCGTGAAGCTGTTAGAGTGGCACTTGCGAGCGCGAGTTACGCACCGCCACCAGAACCGCCACCCATCGCCACAGCGACCGCGGCAGTAAGCTCGATCGCACCACAGCCGCGCATCGAGTTCGTTCCCCCGCCGCCACCACCACTGCCAGTTATTGTGCAACGCCCACCCGCGGAAGCTTCCGGCGAAGAGATCGCACGCGACATTGAAGTGATGATCCAATCTGCGCAATCCTTTCAATCTGCGAAATCTGCGTTCCCGCCTCTGAATTCAGCACAGAAACTTGCACGTGAGGTCACGCCCGAATCCCTTTCAACAAACATTCGCCCGTTGGGACAACTCGAAGAGAGTTTTATCATCGCGACTGACGATGAAGGTTTACTCCTGATCGATCAACACGTCGCGCACGAGCGTGTGCTCTTCGATAAGTATCGTGCTCTGGAAACCGAACGACGCACTGATTCACAGCAGTTATTGGTACCGGAAACTTTCGATCTATCGCCCGCCCAGGCTGCCGTCTTCGACGATCTCGCACCGGAGTTGGAGAAGTATGGATTTGAGTTGATGCGTCTCTCGGGACGCACAGTTGCGGTGAAGGCAATCCCCGCAGATCTCCCTAGCGGAGAAGCGCGAAACATGCTGGCTGAGTTACTTGATACGGTCGATGCCGAGAAGAAGAGCGTTGCACGCGATACGATGCGTGATGAAATCGCAGCCTCGCTCGCCTGTCACGCGGCCATCAAAGTAAACATGCCACTCGCACCCGAGAAGATGCGCTGGCTGATCGATCGACTCCTGCAAACCTCGTCACCAACAACCTGTCCACACGGCCGCCCGATTATTCTTCGCCTGACCACCAGAGACATCCTCAAAGGCTTCCACCGCATTTAGTATTGACGTCCAGCCGTACCTGTAATAGTCTGCCAATCC
>DASYPN010000027.1:0-6238 GCA_036006625.1 Pyrinomonadaceae bacterium
GTCCAGATCGCAAATGGTGTTCGCTATGGACTCTCCGCAGCGATCTACACCCGCGACGTCAACCGCGCGTTCAAAGCGATGAACGAGATGTACACCGGCATCTTCTACGTGAACGCCTCGACGATCGGCGCGGAAGTGCACCTGCCGTTTGGCGGGACCAAAGCCACGGGCAATGGACATCGCGAAGCCGGAACTCAGGTGCTCGACATTTTCTCTGAGTGGAAGTCGATCTACGTCGACTTCAGCGGCAAGCTCCAGCGCGCGCAGATCGATCAGGTTGAGTCGCCGCAATGATTATCGGCCTTCCTAAAGAAATCAAAGACAACGAATATCGCGTCGGCTTAACACCCGCCGGCGTGCGCGCGCTCAAGGATGCGGGCCACGACGTCAGGGTTGAGCTAAACGCGGGCGCGGGTTCTGGTTTTGAAGATTCACTTTACGAACGCGCGGGAGCCACAATTGGTCATTCGGCAGACGATGTTTGGGCCAGCGCCGACATGATCGTGAAAGTCAAAGAGCCGATCGCGCCGGAGTATCCTCGCATGCGCGAAGGCCAGTTGCTCTTCACTTACCTGCACCTCGCACCGGATCACGAACTCACTGATGAGTTGCTGAAACGCAAAGTCACAGGCATCGCTTACGAAACGATTACACATCGCGGCACGTTGCCGTTGCTGACGCCGATGTCGGAAGTTGCGGGACGAATGTCGATCCAGGTGGGCGCGCACTATCTCGAGAAGATGCAGGGTGGACGAGGAATCCTGCTGGGTGGTGTGCCTGGTGTGCCTGCAGCGCGGGTCGTGATCATCGGAGGCGGCGTCGTCGGCACGAACGCAGCAAAGATGGCCGTGGGCATGAATGCGGTCGTCACGATCATCGACAACAACCTCGATCGACTGCGCGAGCTCGACGACATTTTTCTTTCAAAGATTTCAACGCTCGCGTCGAGTGCTTACATGATTCACGATGCAATCTCGCAGGCAGATTTGATCGTCGGCGCAGTGCTTGTGCCTGGCGCAGCGGCTCCGAAACTCGTCACGAAAGCGATGCTGAAGGACGTTCCGAATGGTGCTGTGATCGTCGACGTCGCAGTCGATCAGGGCGGCTGCATCGAGACATCTCATCCAACGACGCACTCGAATCCAACATTCTACGTCGAAGGCGTCTTGCACTACTGCGTCGCGAACATGCCCGGCGCAGTGCCACGCACCTCGACGTTCGCGTTAACCAACGCCACACTTCCCTACGCACTAAAGCTGGCCAACAAAGGTTTCCTCAAAGCGATCGCGAGCGATCCCGGTCTCAAAGAAGGCGTCAACACCTACGCGGGCCACTGCACCTACGAAGCCGTCGCCACCGCACAAAGTATTCCTTACACGCCACTCGACAGCTTGATCAATCAGTAGGTCAAATCTGTGTAATCTGTGGTTACTTCTGAAGGTGAGTGGCGCAGGCCGCCAGGAGATCTTCTGGCGAGACAGGCTTGGCGAGGAAAGCGTTTACTTGCTCGGATTCGTCGGTCGTATTCTTTTGATCGAGAGCGCTGAGTAAGATGATCGGCAAATGCGCGAGGTGCTCGCTATTTCTCACAAAGCGGCACAACTCGTAACCATCCAGATTCGGCATCAGCGCATCGGTGACGATCACATCGACTCGCGCGGTCAACAGAAACTTGATCGCTTCCAGACCATCACCCGCCGAGACCACCGCATATCCATTCCGATCGAGCACCACTTCGATATAGCGTCGCAGCGCGGGATCATCCTCGACCAGCAGGACACACGGGCGCTCGTCGTGCGGAGATGCCGAGTGCAGTCCATTGCCTTTTGACATTTCGAGGTCGTCTAGTCTGATCATCGCTGTGAGCTAAAGACTTTCGAGGCCGTGAGGGCTCTGAAGGTCGCTGAGCCAGGGGTTGACTCGCCAGATGCAGATTAGACTGGCAGGACTGTGATTGTCAATGTTTTCCACCGTTGGCCACAATCGCCCCACATGCGGAAAAACGCCCAAATTCAATCAATAAACGCGCGGTGCCAGAGTTCTAAGCCGAGTAATTGAAAGACTTGGAGGTTGTAGTCCTCGCGCCCGGAAAAGTTGGCGTCGAGCACTCGCCTGACCTGATTGGGTCTGAAGATGCCGCGCCGGCGCACCGTCTCCTCTGACAGCAAGTCGCTGATCAGCGGCCGCAACGGCCCGCGCAGCCAGGACCGAATCGGCGCGCCGAAGCCGGCCTTCTTCCGCCAGACCACATCCTTCGCCAAGACACCTTCAAGCGCTCGTTTCAGCACGTACTTGCGAGTCAGCCCACGGAGTTTCAATCGCGGCGGCATGCGTGCGGCCATCTCGATCATCTCGCGATTCAGGAACGGCACACGCACCTCGAGGTTCGCGGCCATCGACGTCTTATCAGTCGTCAGCAGATTCAGGCATGGCAGAAACGTTTTTAGATCGACGTACAGAAGCTGGTTCAACGGCGCAGCGCCTGCCGCGCGTGCGAAGTACTTGCGATGCGCGTGATATGGATCTAACTCACGTGTGATTGTGCGCCACTCATCCGAATAGAGTCGCTGCTTCATCTCATTCGTGAAGTAAGTGCCATAACCGAGATAACGATCTTCAAAATCGAGCGCGGCACTGCGGGCAAACTTCTTCGCGTTCCGTAACGGCGCCGTCAGTTTACCCGGCAGCCCACCCGGCAGCGCGCCGGCGACAGTTTTCATCAGCGGTCGTCGCAGAAGATTCGGCACCGGATCGAACGCCGACGCGATCTTCATCGCCATCTGTCGCGGATAACCCGCAAAAACCTCGTCGCCACCCATGCCTGAAAGCATCACCGTCAGAGTCTCACGCGCCGCACTCGACACGAGATAACTCGGAATTGCCATGTCGATCGGCGGCTCCTCCATGTGATGGACCAGCTTCGGCAGGAGATCGGCGACGGAAGGCTTCAGCATGATCTCGTGATATTCAGTCTGCAACTGCTCGTTGACGCGACGCGCCCAACGCACGTCGTCAGGAATGATGTCGTAGCGGAGATCTTCGCTCTCGATACCGACGGTATACGTGCTGATGCGGCGCCCGTTGCTGTGTCGCTCCATCATCGCGACGATGCCCGAAGAATCGATCCCGCCTGAAAGAAAAGATCCGAGCGGCACGTCGGCGACCATTTCCATCTTCACAACGCGATCGAGTGTGTCGAGCACGCGTTCACGCCACCACGCTTCATTTTTGCCTTCTTCGATTTTGTCGAACGAGACGTCCCACCACTGTGTGAGTTTGATCTCGTCGTTATGAAATTGAAGCAGGTGGCCTGGTGGAACTGTTTTGATGTTTGCAAAAAGAGTCTTCGGATCGGGAGACCAGAGAAACGTCAGGAACTGGTGGAGTGCCTCCGGATCTAGTTCTGGTTTAATCAATCTACTCGCAAGTATCGCTTTGATCTCGGAACCGAAGAGAAATGTAGCGGGTGCGTCAGCGTGAGCATGAATGAAGGTGTAATAGAGCGGCTTGATCCCGACGTGATCGCGTACCAACGTCAACGTGCGTTCTTTGTTGTCCCACACGGCGAACGCAAACATGCCGTTGAGATGAGTCACCGCATCCCAGCCCCACTCGGAAATCGCTGCCAACAAAACTTCCGCATCGCTGCCGGTTTCAAACTTATGCCCGAGCGATCGGAGCTGCTCACGGAGTTCGCGGTAGTTATAGATCTCGCCGTTGAACGTGAGAACGTAGCGGCGGTCGTGTGAGAACATCGGCTCGTGACCGCCCGAAGATGTGTCGATGATCGCGAGCCGTCGATGGCCCAGGCACGCGCGTCGCTCCGAAGAATCGATCGACTCCGAAACCCACGTCCCCGAATCGTCTCGTCCTCGATGCTCAACACTCGCGAGCATCTGCCCAATCATTCTTTCAGGATCAGTCCCGATTATTCCCGCAATCCCACACATCTCTTTTGTGCTTTTTGTGCCTCTTCGTGGCTAAATTTCAAAAGGCTGGCGCTCGCGGAGAGAGTCGAGCACACGAAATGTTGTGCGGCTTGTTGCTGCCAGATCGTCCAGACTGATTAGAGCCGGCCCGCCGCCAAGAACGTTAGCGCAAACTTGTCGCACTTGTTCCTGCTGACCTTTATCCTGCGCCTTCAACGTCACCTGCTCTTCACGTCCGTCTCTGTAAAGTGTCGCGCGCCGGAAATCATCGAGCACAAAAACCTTTCCGCCGCTGAAGATCTCAACGCGTTCCTTTGCGAGTCCTTTGTCGCCTTCGGCGAGGTATGCGATCGTGCCATTCGAGCCGTCCGCAAATCGCAAAGTGATAAAGACAGAATCAGCATCGACAATCTTGCTCGAGTTAGCACTAATCGACTCCGCAAACACCGAGACTGGTAACGCTCCCGTCAAATACTGCATCAGGTCGATGAAGTGACACACTTCGCCAATTATTCTGCCGCCTCCTTCCTCGGCATTCTGCATCCAGTGTTCGTTCGGAATGCGTCCGGCATTCACTCGATAAAGTATTGAAAGCGGAGCTTCGCGATTGCTGAAAAACTCTTTGGCGCGCTGCGCGAGCGGTGAAAAGCGGCGGTTGTAGCCGACCATCAACTTGGCTGGCGATGCGGCAACTGCTTCCAGCACCGACTCCAGTTGCTGATCGTTAAGCGCCAAAGGCTTCTCAACAAAAACGTGTTTGTTTCGCGCGAGCGCTCCACGCGCAAGCTCGGCATGTGTGTCGTTCTTTGTTCCGATCACCACCAGGTTGATACTCGGCTCGTCGAGCACTTCATCGGCGGTGGAAACTGCATACGCAAATCCAAATCTCTTCCCCACATCATGCGCCGAGATTCCAGTCGCTGTTGCGATCGAGCAAAACTCGACACCCTCGCTCTTGAAATGTGGCAGCAACATCGCGGGCACGTATCCGCCTGCGCCGATTACGCCGACGACTATCGATTTCTCTGACTTCCGAACCGGAGCCGCCGCGCCCAGCGAGATCTTCCGCAGCACTGCCGCGTCGGGATCGTAGTTGAGCACTACACCGAGATTCGCCTCTTGCACACCGCCGGAGATCAACTGGTAAGCGCGATCCGCATCACCAATCGGAAAGCGGTGCGTCGTCAGTCGCTCGACGTTGACGCGCCCGTCGCCAATCAACTCCAGAAAGCTCTCGATGTTTCGCTTCTCGGTCCAGCGCACGTAGGGAAGCGGGTAGTCCTTGCCTCTCTCTTCGTACTCTGGATCGTACCGGCCTGGTCCATAAGACATCGAAATGATGAGTTTGAGCTCGCGGCTGAAAAACGGCGCTCGCGGAATGTCCATGCCGGTCATCCCGACGACGATCACGCGTCCTTTCAAACGCGAAACACGCGCGGCTAATTCGATCGGCTGATTGGAATCAGTGGCGGCTGTGATCAGCACGGCATCCGCACCGTAACCGCGCGTCCATGCTTCGATCTCTTTTGCTGCATCGTCGTTTGAGACAACCGCCTTGTCAGCGCCCAACTCCAGCGCCAACGAAACGCGTGAAGGATCGAGATCGAGTCCAAACACGCGGCAGCCGTTTGCTTTCAAAAGTTGCACCGTGAGCTGTCCGACTAAACCGAGGCCGATCACAACCACCGACTCGCCGAGCGTCGGTTCAGCCAATCGAACGCCTTGCAAAGCGATCGCTCCGAGCGTGCCGTAGGCGCCTGATTCAAAACTCACTTTCTCCGGCAGGTGAACGCAGAGATTCTTCGGAACCGACAAGACTTCTGCGTGCGATGCAAAACCAACACCGGCGCAGGCGACACGATCGCCGGCCTGAAAATCATTCACGTCTTCGGCAACGGCCGCAACAACACCCGCCGCGCTGTAGCCGAGCGCTTGTGACGCAGCCATCTTGTCGCGCACGGAAGCAAAGGTGTTCAGCAGGCCTTCGTTCTTAACTTTCGCGACGACTGCTTTGACGAGATCTGGTCGTTGCCGCGCCTCCTTGACCAACCCTTTGCTAACTAACTCAACCGCAGCCCTTTCAGTCCCAGCACTAATCAACGATGCGACAGTGCGCACAAGCACACGTCCTCTTACCAGTGCCGGCACCGGAACCTCGCCGACAAACGGTCTGCCCGTCTTCCTGTTCTGCAACACCTGCTTCATAGGGTATTGGTCTATGTAGTACGTACTGTAGGGGCGGCCCTCCGTGGCCGCCCGTGGTTTTGGAAAAGACGCTGAAAACGACGGACTCGGATTTGGCGAACTTG
>DASYPN010000028.1:0-6091 GCA_036006625.1 Pyrinomonadaceae bacterium
TCGTCAGATTAATACTTTTTCTAACAATAATTTGCGTGTCGGTTCAGGCGCAGTCTACCGATCGTGTAGTTGCAGCGGTTGAGTCTGAAAACTGGCAGGAAGCTCGCAACGAGATCGATAACGTTCGCACTGCTAACGAGGCGCTATTTCGTGAGAAGAATTATGACTATCTCCTCGGCCGGATTGCTGAGCGAACGGGCGACAGAGCAACAGCACTGGCCAGTTACCAGGCAGTTGCCGCGGGAAATTCCAAACTCAGGGAATATGCATTGTGGCGACTTGCGAAGCTCGCGCGTGCGACTGGCGACCTCGTTCTCGAGCGCGAGCGTTTACAACAGCTTGTCGCCACCGCGCCTTCGAGTCTTCATCTTGAGCCGGCAACGTTGCGACTCAGTGAGAGCTTTTTTGAAAGTGGCGACTTCACAGCCGCTGCAAATAGCGCCAAACCGTTAACGCTTTCGAAGAACGTTGCTGTCGCGCGTGAAGGAAGTATGCTGATTGGTCTCGCCTACGTTCGTGGCGAAAAAGCGACCGAGGCACGCGATGTTTTCACAAAACTGTTGATGCAGATGCCGGATACGTCGCGTCCTGACGACTTTGCACTCGAGGCAGTGCGGCAACTCGATTCACTCGACAACAAAACGCCCACTCTTTCTGAAGCTGATCATCTGCTGCGCGCTTCGGTTTACCAGTTCAATCGCGACTTTGCCGGAGCTCGACTGCACTATCAGGCGGTCATCGATCGGTTTCCACAAAGCACGACTGTTCCGAATGCGATGTTTCAAATCGCGCGCGGGCTTTACAACGAAGGAAAGTACGACGACGCAGTTAAGCTTTTCCAAAAAGTTTTCGACTTGTATCCACAGTCAACCAGTGCTCGCGATGCTGTCGGCTTTCTCGGCTCGAGTTATGTGCGGATGAAACGCACTGACGATGCCGTCACGGCATATAAACTCCTGATCGACCGCTTTCCAGATAACCCAACTCCCGAGCGCGCTTACCTCAACATAATCGACGCGCTTCACGAAGCAGGCCGCTATCCGGAAGCACTCAACTGGGTGCAGCAAACGCGAGCACGCTTTAAGACCGATGTGGCCAACGCGCTCGCCCTCTTCGCACAACTCCGTATTCACATGGCCCAGGGAAGCTGGGCCACCGTGGCGCGCGACGCCGAGGAATTATCGAAACTTTCAGATCTGGGTGGCACGCGCGTTCCCGGTGGCACCAATCCCGCCGAAGTGATTTTTTTGCGTGCGTATGCGCTCGAGCAGCTTGGACGAACGGAAGAAGCAATCAATGCTTATCTCGCGATTCCTGATGGTCGCAATGAGTATTACGGTACACGCGCGACACAGAGGCTTTTGGCTCTCGGAGCAAATGAAAAGGCACGTACGCTCGTCCGCATGCGCCTCAATAACCTGCTCAACGACAGCAAGGTTGCCACAGCAGCAGGCCAGTTTGAGCAGGCACGAGTCGCAGCGCAATCGAGTCTCAGACTCACGAGCGATCCGCAACTCAGGTCCGACGCGCTGAAGTACCTGCAGAGCGCGTACAACGGGTTGAGCACTTACCGCCTTCCGCAGTTCAACAAAGTTCCACTGTTAAAAGTGGATACCGATCTCGAATCGCACGATGCGCTCGCGAACAGTCTTTTGTTGCTTGGGCTCTATGATGAAGCGATTCCGGAGTATCTCGCGGCGCGCAAATCGTCGCGTGGTCCTGACGAGGATTACACGATCGCCGTCTTGTCATTGCGCGGCGGCATTGCGAATCGCGCTGTTCGATTCGCCGAGCAGGTCTGGAAAACAGTGCCGGCAGACTATGTGATCGAACTCGCGCCACGCGAGATGGTCCAGCTTCTCTATCCTGTGCCTTTTCGCGAATCGCTGTTGAAACACACTGGAAACAGCAAAGTCGATCCGCGTTTTGTGCTCTCGATTGCACGCCAGGAATCGCGCTTCCAGACTGACGCGAAATCAGTTGCAGCCGCGCGCGGGATGATGCAGTTCATTGCCTCGACTGCGAGCGACATTGCTGCACAAGTCAACCTGAAGGATTTCAATCAGGACGATCTCTACGACGCCGACACAGCGATCCTCTTTGGCTCGCAATATCTTGCGAATCTCTTTCAGCAGTTTCCAAATCAGCCACAGGCCGTGGCCGGCTCGTACAACGGAGGCGCCGACAACCTCGCGCGTTGGATCGCGCGCTCACGTGCTAACGAACCCGACCGTTACGTTCCGGAGATCGGCTTTACGCAGACGAAAGATTACGTCTACAAAGTGATGGCAAACTACTGGACCTATCAACGACTCTACGACGCCCAACTGCAACCCAGATGAACCCACAAAAAGGCACAAAAAGCACAATTGTTGTGTTGTTGATGATGTGTGTTTGGTTCGGAGTGTCATGTCGCAGGAGTGGCAGTGAGAAGCGATTTGATTTCAAGGGCAAGGTGGTTGCGGTTGAGCCGGACAAGCATTCGGTGACGGTATCGCACGAGGACGTCAAGGGTTACATGCCGGCGATGACGATGCCGTTTACCGTTGCCAACGAAGCAGATCTGCAATTCCTTGCTCCGGGTGATGAGATCACTGCGACGCTCGTCGTTGATGGTTCTCATTCATCGCTGGAAGGTCTGATCATCACGCGACAGAGCGCGAACCCTGCGGCGCTACCGGGCGTGACGATGGCGAAGGAAGGTGACGACGTTCCAAACTTCACGCTTCGCAATCAGGATAATCGCGAGATTCACATTCAGAATTATCGTGGCCGAACTTTGCTTCTAACGTTTATCTACACACGCTGCCCAGTGCCCGATTACTGCACGCTGATGTCCAACAACTTCGCGCAGATCGATCGCGCCCTGAGCCAGGATGCCGGTCTGTACGCAAAGACTCACCTGCTCAGCATCAGTATCGATCCTTCGTACGACACACCGCAGGTGCTGCGTAGTTACGGCGCCGCTCACACCGAGCGCTATCAAAACGAGACTTTCGCGCACTGGGAATTTGCAGGCGGGACAACCGAACAGGTGAAAAAGATCGCCGAGTATTTTGGACTGACTTATTTTCCTGAGAAGGATCAGATCATCCACGCACTCCGCACGGTGATCGTAAAGCCCGATGGCAAGATCGCGAAGATTTACACCGGAAACGACTGGAAGACTGAAGAAGTCCTGGACGAGATGAAGAAATATTAACCCTTAATCTTCTTGATCTCTTCAGTGAGTACAGGCACCGCTTCAAACAGATCACCAACAATCCCGTAATCGGCAATGTCGAAGATCGGCGCTTCAGGATCTTTATTTATCGCGACGATCGTGCCTGAATTCTTCATGCCGACGAGGTGCTGAATCGCACCCGATATACCGAGCGCGACGTAGAGCTTCGGCGCGACAGTTTGTCCCGACGATCCGATTTGTCGATCTATCGGCAACCACTCAGCGTCACAGATCGGGCGCGATGCAGCGAGGTCGCCGCCAAGAACTTCCGCCAGCTTCTCTGCGAGCACGAGATTGTCTTTGCTCTTGATTCCACGTCCGACTGCGACAATGACATCGGCCTTCGTGAGATCAACGGCCTGCTTCGCTTCCTGAAACGGAGCCTCAGGCTTCATTCGCACGTCGCCAATCTCGACTGGAACGTTCTCGACGGTTGCGCCGCCGCCTTTTGCGGCCTGGTCCGGCCGGTAAGCTCCGGTCTGAAATGACGCGAACACCGGAGACTCGCCATCCGACACGACATCCGCATCGAGCTTGCCGAGAAAAATCCTTCGCGTGAAGCCAATCTTCCCGCCATCTGCTTTGGCGCGAATACAATCGCTGATCAACGACTTCCCAAAGCGTGCCGCTAGTTTCGGTGCAAAGTCGCGCACCTGGTACGTGTGTGTCAGAAAAACGAAATTCGGATCGACCTGCTTGACGATCTGCTCCATACCGTCCGCATATGCATCGGGCGTGTACTCGGTGAGCTTCGGATTAGTCGCCGCGATCACTTTCGCAACGTCATAGCTCGCGATCTCCTGAGCCAAAGCGGAAACATCCGCACCAAGCACAACAGCAGTCACTTGTGATCCAAGCGCCTGTGCCGCCGCGATCGCTTCAACAGAAGTCCTGTTCGCGACGCCACCTTTGTGTTCTATGAAAACTAAAATTCCGTTGCTCATCTAATTAAAAGACTCTCGCTTCAACGTGTAGCTTTTGCGCCAGTTCTGCTGCCCCGGCCTTCGCGTCACCATTCCCAAGCATCTGCGTCTGTTTCATTTTCTGTGGCAGGTAGATCTTTTCGAGGCGTTGATGCGACGGCCGATCGACAAGCTCCGCTGATGGCGTGACTTCCTTAATCTCTTTCTTCTTCGCCGCCATGATTCCCTTCAACGTCGCGTAGCGAATCTGGCTGATACCCGACTGGATCGTCAGCAACGCGGGCAAAGGCATCTCGTACCATTGATACCAACCGCTCTCGAGCTCTCGCTTCACACGCAGCTTGTCTGCCGCGGCGTCCAACTCGATCACAATCGTCGCGTGCGGCAAGCCGAGCAGCTCAGCCATGATGACGCCCGTTTGACCATAGCCGTAATCGTCGGACTGCAAGCCGGTCATGATCAGATCCGGTTTCTCGTCGCGTATCGCGTCAGCAAGAATCGTCGCAGCCGCATACGGCGTGAGGTGCGTGAGATTGTCGCCAACCACATGAATCGCACGATCGGCGCCGCGCGCGAGTGCGTCTTTGATCACACTCTTCACTCTTTGCGGTCCCATCGAACAAACAACCACTTCGCCGCCGAGCTTCTCTCGCACGCGCAGCGCTTCCTCGAGCGCGTAGCCGTCTGACTCGCTCACTTCGAAGGAGAGATCACCCTCCTCAATCCAAGTGGCGTCTTTGTTAATCCGCAGGATCGCATCCTTGTTAGCGACCTGCTTCATCATCACAATAATCTTCATTAACCTTCGTACCTCTTGAACAACAATGCCGCGTTCGTGCCGCCGAACCCGAAGCTGTTTGAGAGCACGTATTCGACTCTCGCCTCGCGCGGTTCGTTTGGAACGTAGTCGAGATCACAATCGGGATCTGGGTTCACGTAATTGATCGTCGGCGCTATGACGTTGTGATGAAGTGTCAGCGCGCTGAAGACACTCTCGATTCCGCCGGCCGCTCCGAGTAAGTGACCCGTCATCGACTTCGTTGAACTTACCGCCAGCTTGTACGCATGCTCGCCGAACGTCTCTTTAATCGCGAGCGTCTCAAACTTATCGTTGTAAGGCGTCGACGTACCGTGAGCGTTGATGTAACCGACCTGATCGGGTCGCACACCTGCATCCTTCAAACATCGCTGCATGACGCGACGCGCGCCCGAGCCCGTTTCGTCGGGCATTGTCAGGTGAAACGCATCAGCGCACGCGCCATAACCGACGATCTCAGCGTAGATTCTCGCGCCACGCTTCTTCGCGGCTTCGAGCTCTTCGAGAATCATGATTCCCGCGCCTTCGCCGATGACGAAGCCGTCACGATCTCTTTCAAATGGCCGCGAAGCATGCAATGGATCGTCGTTGTTGGTAGACAACGCTCTCATTGCAGAGAAACCAGCCACACTCATGGGCGTAATGGCCGACTCGGCGCCGCCGCAGATCATGATGTCGGCGTCGCCGCGTTGAATGATCTTGAAGCTGTCGCCGATCGCGTGTGCACCCGCCGCACAGGCAGTCGCGGTTGCTGAGTTTGGTCCCTTAGCGCCAAAGCGAATCGAGACCTGGCCCGCGGCAAGGTTCACGATCGCCGAGACGATAAAAAACGGCGAAACGCGATCCGGTCCATCGTCCAGCAACTTCGAGTGCTCGCGCTCTATGGCCCAGAAATCTCCGATGCCGCTGCTGATGTATGTTCCGGCGTTCTCCGAGATCTCGGCCGGAAACTTTCCTTCCGGCGTCATTTGAATGCCGCTGTCGGCGACCGCCTCGATCGACGCCGCAATCGCATAATGAATAAAGGCGCCCATCTTGCGCGCCTCTTTTTTAGCGATGAATGTTAGTGGGTCGAAGTTTTTAACTTCGCAGGCGAACCTGACTGAAAACTTCTCCGCGTCGAACTTC
>DASYPN010000029.1:0-5894 GCA_036006625.1 Pyrinomonadaceae bacterium
CGTCGCGCGCTGCATGGTTTTTATCCGGCGCGCAGTGGTGACGTGGTGATGGTGGCAGAGCCTTACAAGTACATCGCCGAGACGATCACGGCCACTCACGGCTCACCCTATTCCTACGACACGCACGTGCCAACAATCATCATGGGCGCCGGCGTAACTCCCGGCCGCTACCTCGAGCCGGCATCACCAGCCGATATCGCACCAACACTGTCGGCACTGCTGCGAATCACTGCGCCGTCTAATTCGACAGGGCGCGTATTAATTGAAGCATTGAAGAAATAGTTTCACGCGAAGACGCAGAGTTCACGCAGAGGCGCAAAGCGGATATTTTTTGCGCCTTTGCGTGAACGCTGCGTCTTTGCGTGAAATAAAATGCTTACCGTCTGTAGCTTCTCGCATACTCCGGCACATCAATCCCCTCCGGTAATCTCGGATCGTTGATCGGCTCACCAGCCACGAGCTTCAACGGCACCACGCCCGCCCAGACATTCATCGCATAATCTTCTTCGTCATCAAGCGGCGGACCCGTCCGAATTTTTGCCGACGCCTCCGTCAACGGCAACGTGAGCACCGTCGTCTGAATCAACTCCTGTTCGGTTGGCTCGCGCACATCAGCCCAGCGTCCGGGTACGATGTGCTCCGAGAGCGCCAGCAGTGCCGCATACTTCTCCTCACGATCCTCAACGAGCGTCGCGCGTCCAAAGATCACTACCGATCGATAATTCATCGAGTGATGAAACGCCGATCGCGCCAACACGAGCCCATCGATAATCGTCACCGTCACACACGCATCCACACCACCCGACAGCGTCCGCAACATCCGGCTAGCTTGCGAACCATGGATGTAGAGCTTGTCGTCCGCACGCGCGTATCCGGTCGGAATAACAAACGGCTGCCCTTCAGGCGCGAACCCGACGTGACAAATAAATCCCTCATCCAATATTCCGTAGACAGTCTCGCGGTCGAAATATCCACGTTTTGGTAATCGCTTGAGTTTCGTGCGCTCAGTTTGAATGAATGTCATGTTTGTAAATATGCCACAGATCGGTATCATCCGCGTTAGTCTTTGGCTCAAGGAGAAAATATGCGCTTTCCATTACCCCTGCTCGTCATTTGTCTGCTCGCATCGACCGCACTCGCACAAAACGGCGGCGCCACGAAGTCGCCTATAGAAGAAGCCTTCTCGCGACTGGAATATCGCAGTATTGGACCAGCGATCATGGGAGGTCGCATCGCCGACGTCGAAGGCGTGCCGGGCGATCCGAATGTGGTCTATGTCGCCAGCGCGTCGGGCGGATTATGGAAGACGACGAATGGCGGCGTTACATGGAAGCCAATCTTCGAACGCCAGGGAACATTCTCAATCGGCGACATCGCGCTCGCGCCGAGTAATCCTGAAGTGGTCTGGGTCGGAACAGGCGAGTCAAACGTTCGCAACAGCGTTTCGTTTGGCGATGGCGTTTACAAATCGACTGACGGCGGCAAGACATGGCAGAACATGGGTCTCAAAGACACCGAGCGCATCTCAGCCATCGTCATCAATCCACAGAACCCCGACATCGTCTACATCGGCGCGCTCGGACATGCTTTTGGTCCAAACGACGAACGTGGCGTGTTCATGACTACGGACGGCGGTAAGACGTGGACCAAAACGCTCTTCATCGACAATCAGCACGGCGTCGCAGATCTCGAGATCGATCCGACAAATCCAAACATTCTCTACGCCGGCATGTGGAGTTTCGAGCGCAAGCCATGGACTCATCGCAGTGGCAGTGAAAAGGGCGGCGTTTACAAGTCGATCGACGGTGGCCGCACCTGGAACAAACTGACTAACGGTCTGCCGAAACTGATGGGCCGCATCGGCGTTCGCGTCGCACCGAGTAATCCAAATGTTGTTTACGTGATCGTCGAGTCCAAGGACGGAACGCTTTATCGCTCCGACGATCGCGGTGAGAACTTTCGAAACGTTTCGAAGAACACTGACATTGTGTCGCGCGGTTTCTATTACACACGCGTCCGCGTCGATCCGACGAATGAGAACCACATCTTCGCAGTAGCTTCGACGCTGTATACCTCGGTCGACGGTGGCAGGACGTTTCGTTCAATCACCGGGCGCACGCACATCGATTACCACGCCCTCTGGCTCGATCCGAAGAACCCGAAACGAATGTGGCACGGTCAGGACGGCGGCATCGCTGTCACTTACGACGGCGGTGAAACGTGGGAAGCGGTCTACAACATTCCGCTCGGCCAGTTCTATCAGGTTCACGCAGACAATCATCAGCCTTTCTATAACGTGATGGGCGGGCTGCAGGACAACGGTTCCTGGACCGGGCCAAGCCGCACGCGCGAGCCGGCCGGGATCATGAATGACGATTGGCGCATGGTGAGTTTTGGGGACGGCTTCTACGTCATCAACAATCCTGACAATCCGGATCAGTATCTATCGGAATCGCAGGGCGCGAATATCGTCTCCACCGATTTCAAGACGCGCGAGCAACAGTTAGTTAATCCGTGGGGACGCGGAAGTGGCGGCGGCCCGGCAGCGAGTAATAAGTATCGCTTCAATTGGAACTCGCCGATTGTTTTCTCACCACACGAGAAGACGACGGTTTATCTGGCTGGGAATGTCGTATTCAAGTCCCCCGACTTCGGCAAGACGTGGGAACAGATCAGTCCTGACCTGACTACTAACGATCCTGAGAAGTTGAAAGACGCCGGTGGGCCAATCGCGATTGAAAACTCCACCGCCGAGTATCACTCGACTATCATCAGCATCGCCGAATCGCCGATTCAAAAGGGACAGATCTGGGTAGGCACCGACGACGGCAATCTCCAGCTCACGACCGATGGAGGAAAGAACTGGTCCAACCTGATCAAGAACGTCTCCGGCCTTGCAGCGAATTCTCCTGTTTCACACGTCGAACCGTCACGAACCGACGCGAGTACGACGTTTGTCGCGTTCGATCGTCACATGTTTGACGATTTCCGCCCGTACATCTTCAAGACCACTGATTCAGGAAAATCCTGGACAAACATTTCCGGAAATCTGCCGGCGAAAGCGTACGTGCAAGTGGTTCGCGAAGATCCGAAGAATAGAAATCTGCTTTACGCGGGAACAGAGCTTGGCTTGTTTGCTTCGTATAGCGGCGGCAAAGAATGGATGCCGTTGAATCTGAAGAATCTTCCGAACGTGTCGGTTCACGATATCCTCGTTCATCCGCGTGAGAACGATCTGATTCTCGCTACACACGGCCGCAGTATCTGGATCTTTGACGATGCAACTCCGATCCAGCAGATGACGCCGGCGATTCTGAACAGCAACGCGCACCTGTTTTCCGTGCGTCCGGCGCTGCGATATGCGAGCGCGTTCACCCGTTACGGCATCGGCGACAAACAGTTTACTGGTCCAAATCCACCCAACGGCGCGCTAATAACTTACTACCTCAAAGACAAGCTCGACGAAAAAGCAACGCTCAAGCTGCAGGTCTTCGACAGTGCCGGCAAGCTCGTCCAGGATATCGAGCGGCCCTCACGCGAGAAAGGATTGAATCGCGTGGCGTGGAATCTGAGGCTTGGTGGTGCCGAAGTGCGGCGTCCACCGACAGAAGAACAGCTTGCTTTTGGTGGCGGGTCACGCGGTCCACAGGTGTTGCCGGGAACTTACACCGTGAAGCTGACGGTTAATGACAAGATTCTAGAGGAGAAGGTGGAAGTTAAGCTCGATCCGACCGTCAACATCCCGATCGCGGCGCTCCAGGAAGCACAAGACATGCAGATCAAGCTGCGCGATATGCAGTCGAACATCAATCTGTCGTTACGATTTCTGGATAGCCTCGAAACGCAGCTCAAGAATACGCAGGCGACGATGAAGGGATTACAGAAAGAGCCGGACAAGGATCTGATGAAGGCGCTCGAGGAGTACATTAAAGAGTTGGATAAGATGGAGGATCGGCTCTCGTCGCGTAACGAAGGGCTTGGATTCGCGGGCCACGATCAGGTGGCTGATTTAATCGGCAACCTGTACTTTACGCTCGATGTGAACTTTGCTCCGACAGCGGGGCAGAAACAGCTCTTCGCTGAAGTTCAGCCCGTCTATCGTACGCGTGTTGAAGAGGTGAATAAGTTTCTGCGAGAGACGTTGCCGGCTTGGAATCAGAAGCTCAGCGGCTGGAACGCGCCGACTCTGACTACGCGGAAGCCGTTCGATTTTTAGAAGAGTTTCACGCGAAGGCGCAAAGGGAGTAAAGGCGCAAAGAAGAGGTTTCATGCTCTTCTTTGCGCCTTTACTCGTTTTGCGCCTTTGCGTGAAACTTCTTAGTTTTTACTCACGTCTGCTGCTTCGGCGGGTGCTGCATCTGCGCTGCGGGTGAAGCGGATGTTGCCGTTAATTCCCTTCGCCGAGATACCAGCGCCGCCATTGCCGATGCGCGCTGAGTAACTTCCACGCTTGCTCTTGTCGATCGACACATTCGGCAGGTCGGTGACAACTCGTCCATTCATCCCGCGCGCATCAAAGTCGGCGTTAACATCCGCGCCGAGTTGCAACTCGATATTTCCATTGATGCCACTCAACGTGACTCCGTCTGAATCAATCTTCTTGAGACCAACAACCATGTTGCCGTTGATACCTTTGAACGTCGCTCGTCCAACCGCGCTCCCAATCTGCACGCGTCCGTTGATCCCACTCACTTCCACCGCGCCATCGATATCGCTCGTTACAAACGCGCCATTCACGCCCTTCGCCGAGAGCATCACCTCTCGCGGCAGCTTCAAAGTCGTGCGTTCGGCTGCTGACGAACCGAACAACCGTGAAAAGAACCCGCTATCACTTTTCTCACCGCGGATCGTCAGACTGTTCGCGTCGCCAACGATAGTGATCTTGCGCCGGTCCATCGCGTCCTGAGTCGACGCGGTGCGCTCGATATAAACCTCTGCAGTCTTGCTGTCAGAAGTCTCGATGTTGACGTTGCCGTTCAAACCCGAGAGCTCAACTCGCGCGCCCGGCGAAAGTTGGTAACTTTCACGTATTTCCTGGCGCACATCGCCGGTATTTTGGTGCGAAACGAGTCCGCGAAGCTCGGAAACAGAACCGACCGAGGAACGGACCGCGCCAGCCACGGCAGCAATCGCCACCAGAAGAACAAGAATCACTATGCGTTTCATATTTCCGGCCTCAAATGGGATAAAAATGAATACTCGGCCTCTTTAACGACATTTGTCGGAATTTTGTTTCCCCAAATCTGCGTAATCTGTGGACGCGCCTTGACAGCGAGTTAGCCGGAACATACAGTCGGCGAACAATGGGAGTGCGCGACTCAAGGGATCTGAAGATACTTTTAGTTGAAGATTTTGAAGATACGCGGCTTTTCATGCGCCTCGAGCTCGAAGATCAGGGATTTATCGTCTTCGAAGCCGAGAACGGCGAAGTCGCCGTCGATAAGGCCATCCGCGAGAAGCCAGACGTGATTTTGATGGACCTCACCCTGCCGCTGATGGATGGTTTTACGGCGACGAAGTTGATCCGCGAGAATGAACAACTGAAAAACGTTCCCATCATCGCCGTCACCGCGCATCAGGAAGACGACTTCCGCAACGATGCCAAAGCGTCCGGCTTTGACGCGTACGTCACTAAACCAATCGACGCCAATTGGCTCAAGGAATTGATCGCGGGCCTGTTGATCTGATCAGAGTTCATGACCAGTCCGACCAGCAGCACTGCCGGCACAATCGTAATTCGGGAAATCGAGAGCCTCGAGGAAATGCACGAGGTCGAACAACTCCAACGCGAGATCTGGGGCGTTGAAGATCTCGAGATCTATCCCGCGCTCGCCCTCAAACCGCAAAAGGAAGTTGGTGCAACACTGATCGGAGCATTTTCGGAAGGCCGCATG
>DASYPN010000030.1:0-10872 GCA_036006625.1 Pyrinomonadaceae bacterium
ATGCCGTCGTTACTGGTTACGCGGACTGTGAGTGGGCTCGAAGCCACGGTGATGAGGATAAGCAGCAGCCACGAGCGGATTCCTACGTCTGTGAAAAGGGCCAGGTCAACGGTGGTGATAACCGCGGACAAAAGCAAGACAACGCTCACGACAGAGATACCTGCCATGAGAGCGGTGCTCCTCCAGTTGGTTTTCTGCATTGCTGGGGCTCAATCCTTCCGAGAGAACAGAAGACGTCTTAACGAAAGTTGTGGATTTGGTTTTGCGCGCTTGGTATGGTGCCAACACTGTTGAGCACGAAGGTAAATATAGCGTTGATTGACAAGATTTGCAAGATGAACCAGATTCAATCCTGTTCATCCTAACAATCTTGGAAATCCTGTCTAAAGCTGTTCTGAGAAAGCACTTACGTCAGTTACTGGCTGCTTGCACGCAAAGTGTTCACATACGTAAGCGGTGGCTAGACCATTGAGTAGAGGTCGATTTGCCAGGAGCGGCGTTATTTGAGCCGTATCGGAATCATCGCCAAAGCCAGGCGCGACGACCTTGTTTGGAAGGTATCTCCGCCAAGTTTCAGCCAGGAGCGGACGGATATCCGCCTGATCTTTCCCTACAATCGCTACTTCCTTCGGCGTCGAAAGCAGAAAATCAACAGCCGAAAGTGCATAACCAAAGCCGGAAGGGTACCGCCGAATCTGTTCCCCGATTTCCCTTAACACCGCCGTCGCGAGGCTGCGATAGCTCTCTCGACCGGTGAGCGCCGCAAGTCGAAGTAGGACCATGGCCGCGACGGAGTTACCCGATGGAGTCGCATTATCAAAGTAATCTTTGGAACGTACGATCAGACTTTCATGACTCTTCCCCGTGAAGTAAAACCCGCCGCTCTCATCATCCCAGAACTCTTCAATCATGCGGTCAGCGAGAGCGATCGCTTCCTTCAGCCAACGCAGTTCTCCGGTCGTCTCGAACAGTGTGAGCAGACCCTCGCTGAGAAAAGCATAGTCTTCAAGATACGCATTGAACTTCGCCCGCCCATCTTTCCACGTACGCAGCAACCGTCCATCCTCGCGCAGGTTCGACAGAACAAACTCAGCGTTTCGACGTGCAGCGTCAGTGTAGTCGCGACGGTTTAAGATCACGCCGGCTTCAGCAAAGCTCGCGAGCATCAAACCATTCCATGCGGTGAGAATTTTCTCGTCTCGATCAGGCTTGATGCGCGTCTCACGCAACTCAAATAATCTGCGGCGACTCTCTTCGAGCGACTTCGCCACTTCCTCGTCAGACAGAGTGACATTCGGAATGTTCTTTCCTTCAAAATTTCCTGCCTCGGTAATGTTGTAGTAAGCCGAAAAGGCAGCCGCATCTTTCTCGCCTAGTGTCTGCTGGATCTCTTTAATGTCCCAGACAAAGAACTTTCCTTCGTGGCCTTCAGAATCGGCGTCCTGCGTCGAGTAGAAACCGCCATCGGGATGCGTCATCTCACGCAGAACGTAATCGAGAATTCCTTCCACAGTTTCGTGTGCTGATTGTTCGCCGCTCACCTGAAAATAATGAAGATAGAGCCTCGAGAGTAGGGCGTTGTCGTAGAGCATCTTTTCGAAGTGAGGCACAAGCCATCGCGCGTCAGTTGAATAACGATGAAATCCGCCACCAATCTGATCGTACATGCCTCCATTTGCCATTTTGCCGGATGTGAATTTCACCATCTCGAGTGCTTCGCGATTGCCGGTGCGCACATACGTGCGGAGTAAGAATTCGAGCGTCATTGCGGGGGGAAACTTCGGCGCGCCACCAAAACCGCCGTTGATCGAGTCGTAGTTCCGCGCGACGCCGACGTAAGCTGCATCTAGCAACTCAGGCTCGATCGGGTGATCGGAACCGCTAGTCTCGCTCAAACGTCGCAATTCCGTAATCAAAGAAACGCCGTTTGTGCGTATCTCGTCCTGGCGCTCGCGAAATGCGTCGGCAACGCTGATCAGAATTCTCGGAAAACCCGGGATGTTGTAACGATCCTGCGGCGGAAAATATGTGCCGCCGTAGAAGGGAACTGCATCGGGTGTTAGAAACACAGTCATCGGCCAGCCACCATGATGAGTCATCATCTGAACTGCGTTCATGTAGATCTGATCGAGGTCCGGACGCTCTTCGCGATCGACTTTGATATTCACGAAGTTCTCATTCATCAGCTTCGCGATCTCTTCGTTTTCGAACGACTCATGCGCCATCACGTGACACCAGTGACAGGCCGAGTAACCGATGCTGAGCAGCACCGGCTTATTCTCGCGCCGCGCTACCTCAAACGCTTCGTCGCCCCACGGATACCAATCAACGGGATTGTGTGCATGCTGAAGCAGATAAGGACTGCTCTCGTCGATCAGATGATTAGTAAACTGTGCTTGTTCCATGTCAATCCTTGAACCAATATGGCGTCTTCTTCGTCCAGGGGCTAGTGGGGTACTTGCGATGCAGCACGTCGAAAGCTGCTTTGGACCAGCGGGAGGAATCCTTATCGGTACAGCCAAAGCGCGTAGTCTTCACTGCGAGGTGCAGGGCCTCAGGGACACGCGGATCTGTCGGGTGACTATTGGCCCACTCAATCACTTGCCGGCTGATGTAATTCGGCGCTGTACCGAGCCCGTTCAACGCAGACCATTCTTTCGCGCCACGTTCGATTTGCGACGGCGTGAGAAAACGCGGAGGCGCGGCGTTCGTCGTCGCCGTAAAGTCGACCCTTTCCGGGTTCTCTTCACCCGCCGGTTGCGCATACGCAGAACACCACCAGTTGTCGCGATAAGGATCCTGCTGGTGCAACGGTGTCACTCTTCCGAGACCGGCATCTACGACTGGTTCCAGCCCGGGAGACTTCAGCCACGCATAAATTGCCGCAAATTTCTTTTCGTCTGGTGGAGTGGTCGACTGGTAAGTGTTCAGCAGTTCCGAGATTTCAGGAACCAGTTTGCTAAGTACTGGAACCAGCTCGTCGGCAGTTGCTGTATCACCCAGCAACGCTGCGCGAAGCCAGGTCGCTTGTGCCAGGTCCCGCCTTGGTGCAGGGGGAAGCGCATCACTTCTGACCGCCTCTTTGAGCACTAAGAGTGGTATTTGGTGGTTTAGTGCGTGAGCTGCATCAACGTCGAAAAATGGCTTACCTCTTTGCGCCTTGGTCTCATCGGAGAGGTCCTCATCACCAGAGGGAATCTCGCGGCCATCGTCGTTCCAACTCAACGCCGCGGGAACGCGTGTGGCGTCAGTCAGAAACTCCGCTAATGAATTTGCCAGCAACATGCGCCGGCCAATTAGCAGATTCAGCGACGACTGGTCGAAATGCGCGCGATCTGACTTCAACGTCTGGTCGAGTAACGTACGCGCTTCTGCGTTTTGACCAGACTCCATCAACAAACGAATCGCATGAAAACGTGCCGACGCAAAAGCGGCCGAACTGCTCGGAACCTTACGTGCATCAGCGATCAGTTCTGATGCCCTTGCATCCTTGCCCTTAACGGCGGTTAAGGATGCGACGAGCCATGCGTTTGCATGCGTTGTCTGCCAACGCTGCAGCGCATGTTCTCGTGCGGCGTCACTGGAATCCTGAAACGTCGCAATCCAATTCGTTAAGTCTTCTGTTTTTGGGACCTCCGGCGGCTTGGTCTCCGACCCCTCTTCTTCTTCAAGGTAATTGTCCAGCAGAGTCGTGTAATCCCAGAGGTCCTGTTTCAGGTTCTCGTTCTCAGTCTTTGCCGTAAGTATGCGGGCCAGCTCATTCAGACGCTCCGCAGGATGCAGTCGCAAACGAACGAGATTTAGCAGACGTGTCGAAGCAGTGTGTAGCGAGGAAAGTTTTTTATCGGCAAGGATCTTCCGTAATTGGGCTTCAGCAGCGCTCAGCGATTCTTGTTTTTGCTCCGTTGGACCAAGACTGCCTTTGCGCACGAGCGCACGCGCGATCAGATAGACCGCGTTTCGTTGCCACGGCGAATGCGTGTCAGCGGCGATCGCTTCGAAGTCTTTGCGAGCGTCGTCAAAATTTCCGGCGTAGAAGTTTGCCGCCGCAATTTGATAGGCGCGATCCGCGCGCTGCAAAGAATCTGCGTCTGACGAAAGCTGTTCGGGAATAACGCTGCCGCTGCCACAGTTGCTAAACACCTGGTCCTGCGCCGCAACCCACGTCTTCACTGCCGGACTATCTGCTGCGTACTTCGCAATTCGCTCGTTTAGAGTGGCAATCGCTGTCTCGAAAGCATCTTTCTGGCAGTTCAAATAACTTTCATATTCGTTCGGTTTTTCGCGGTTGCGATAGACGTTGATCGCTTCCGGATCCTGAGCGGCGACTTTGTGTCTTGCTTCGAACCAGGCTTTGGTCCAGTCTTCGTCTCCGGCAGACCAGCGATAGTTGAGACGATCTTCCCAAAACTCCGTTAGAGCGCGCTGCTCAGCAGGAGTAAAGGCTGAGCCTGACAGATAACGATATCCGGCGTAGAGATAAGAACGCGCATAAGTAGGTTGCAACACGCCGACGCGGCCGGCTGCGAATCGCGCTACCGGATAGGTCGGATGAACTGTGTGCACAAACACCGTCTCAATCAGGAATGGCCCACACGCGATCGTGGGCGTTGAATTGAAGAGCAAAACTGCGACGAGTACGACAGTTAATGACCGCAAGTATTTACGCGTCATCTGCGGTATGTCTCCAATGCTCGAGCGAAAGATTCTTTGGTCCATGGTTGGGGATTAAATATGTAAAGGCGATTGACGTTCGGAACTGTTACGGGCTCGTCAGTTGAAACACCGGCTGAGTTCCGGCAAATCGAGACTTCAAAAGGCTGACTCGACTCAAGCCGCCGCTGAAACTGACGGCGCTCGACACCCATGCGAAAGAGCATCGGCACAGCTTCGTCCACTGGTAGATCTCCAATCCAATTGTCGCCGGCGCACCACGATGCCAGCGCAGTCATCGAGAGCCCCACTGATGGCGAGAGTTCCTGACGAACGCGTTGGATCAGTTGTCGATAAAAGTCTCTTTCGGAAACAGTGGCATCGAAGTCTATTTGCACGACTGACACGCCCGAAAGCGAAGAGATCTCGTGTGCCGTTTGCTGCAGCTGAGCTACGGAAAGAGTCCCATGATCAGTTTCGATCCGAACCACGGCGATAACTTTGGTATCGCGTGCGAGTTGTAACGGCTGCAGCCGAGGCTTAACAACGGTCTTGTCGTCACGCAGCGTGATCGTCTTCGCGAGGAATGCGACCGCTGCTTTTTGCGGATCGAGAAATGTCAGGTTCTCGGGACGCTCCCAGGCCCAGACAACCACAGGTGGTAAAGACTCAACAGTTGTTGAGTCACGCGCAGGGAAAATCACGAGCAGGATCGGTAAAAGAATTATGATTGTCGCGAGTCTCATTGAAGTATGCCTGAGTTTACACCACAGATTACAGAGATCACACAATTTCGCTATACTGCCGAACATATATGGAACGTGAGACTCTCGACTTTGATGTAGTATTTGTGGGTGCGGGGCCCGCAAATCTCAGCGGCGCACTCCACCTCGCACGACTCGTCAAAGAAGACAAAACCCTCGGCGACATTGAAATAGCGGTGATCGAAAAAGGATCGACCGTCGGTTCACACATACTCTCCGGCGCCGTGATGGATCCAAAAGCACTGCGCGAACTGATTCCCGATTTCGAGGAACAAGGCGCGCCTCTCGAATCTCCGGTGAAAGAGGATCACTTCCTCTATCTGACACGGAAATTCGCGTTGCGTTCACCGATCACGCCGCCACCGTTGAAGAATCACGGTTATTACATCGTTTCACTCAATCGACTGACTGCGTGGTTAGGTGAGAAGTGTGAAGAAGCGGGCGTAAATATTTTTCCGGAGTTTCCCGGCGCTGATCTGCTTTATGACGAAAACGATCGAGTAGTCGGGGTCCGCACAGGCGATAAGGGAATCGATAAAGAAGGCCACCGCAAGCCGAACTACGAACCCGGCGTCGATTTACGTGCGAAGGTTACTGTCCTCGGCGAAGGACCACGCGGCTCGCTCACAAAACAACTGATCGAACGGCTCGGATTGGACGAAGGATGCGATCCGCAGGTCTACAGTCTCGGCGTGAAAGAATTGTGGGAACTGCCTGACGATCGATATCCGGCGGGCCGCGTCACTCACACGCTCGGCTTTCCTTCCGACACCTCCACGTATGGAGGCGGTTGGATCTACGGAATGCAGAACCGAGTTTTGAATATCGGTTACGTAACGGGTCTCGATTACAAGGATCCCTTGATCGATCCACACGCCGAGTTTCAGAAGTTTAAGACTCATCCCTACATCGCGCGTTTGCTGGATGGCGGAAAGATGATCCGTTATGGCGCGAAGACTGTCACTGCGGGCGGTTATTTCGCAATTCCACGCATGTACGCCGATGGCGTGCTTTTGGCAGGAGATTGCGCTGGTCTGTTGAATCCACAACGGCTGAAGGGAATTCACTCCGCGATCAAGAGTGGCATGCTGGCGGCGCAGGTGATCTTCGACGCTTTGAAAGCGCAGGATTTTTCCGCGGATCAACTAGAGCGCTATGAAGATTTAATAAATGAGAGCTGGATTATGCCTGAGTTACACAAGGTGAGAAATTTCCACTCGGGCTTCAGACATGGCCGCTGGCTGGCGCTGATCAATACGGGCTTGCAATTCTTTCTGGGCGGGCGCGCGTGGGGACTATTTGATCGTGATCATGCCGTTGCGGGTTACGAAGAGATGAAGAAGCTGTCTGCTTATGGATATCGTGATGACAAGCTGGAACAGCGTTACACGAATCTTCGTTTCGATGGCAAGCTGACTTTCAACAAAGTCACTGACGTCTATCACGCCGCGGTGGGCCATGACGAGGACCAGCCGGCGCATCTACACGTGCTCGACACGAATATCTGCTCGACGCGTTGCGCGGAAGAGTACGGCAACCCGTGTCAGCGATTCTGTCCAGCGGCTGTTTATGAAATGGTCGACGATGGTGGCAACGGAAAGCGGCGTCTGCAGATCAATTTCTCAAACTGCGTACACTGCAAGACCTGCGACATCATGGACCCTTACCAGATCATCAACTGGGTTACACCAGAAGGCGGTGGTGGTCCAGATTACAAAGGCATGTGAGCTTGTAATATAGGTCCTATAAGTACTATATAGGACCTATTGTGCAGGATTCTTTCCATCCGGCTTGATATCAAAGTGCACGCGGCCGCGCATCACTTCTTCCAACGCAATCCGCGTCGGTTTGTGTTTCTGAGGATCGATCTCGATCCGCGGGTTCGCGCCGCGCTGCAGTTGCTTGCTGCGCTTTGCGGCGAGGATTATCATCCGGTACTTCGAATCAACTTCCTGGCGGATCGTCTCTTCAACTTCACTCTCAACTAACTCTGTCGGTGTAGGCACTCGATTGCTCCTTCAGTCTATGAATCTATGATTGTTGAAACTTTTGAATTACTTCCCGTACGAGACCTTCCTGGCGCATGCAACGGGCCCGCTCGGCATAAATAATCGACGCAAGCTGTCCAGCGGCCCTCTCAATCTCGTCGTTGATGATCACGTAATCAAAAGCCGAGTATTGCTTTAATTCTTCCGGCGCGTTTCGCAAGCGCACCTCAAGCTCTTCCGGCGAGTCTGTGCCCCTTGCGATCAAGCGTTGCCGCAGCACCTCGTATGACGGCGGCAAAATAAACACGCTGACTGAATCCATCAGCAACTGCCGCACACTCGCCGCGCCCTGCACGTCGACTTCGAGAATGATGTCTGCACCCGCGGCAGTATCGGCGATGATCTGCTTTCTTGAAGTCCCGTAAAAATTTCCGTGCACGCAGGCCCATTCTAGAAACTCGCCCGCGGCCACCATTTCGTCAAAAGTCTCGCGATCGATAAAGAAATACTCGCGGCCGTGTGTTTCATTCGGACGTGGCGCACGAGTGGTGAACGAGACAGAATAACTAAGATTTTCGACACAATCCAGTACGTGGCGGATGATTGTGCCTTTACCGCCGCCGGATGGTGAGCTGACGACGAAGAGTGTGCCTCTTGGGGATGGATGGCTGACTGGGCCAGCCAACTGTAATTCTTTCACTTTACTCGACATTCTGAACCTGTTCGCGAAGTTTCTCCACTTCTGCTTTGATCGCCAGGCCGGCCTCCTTAATCGCCAGGTCAGTAGACTTCGAAAGCGTTGTATTTGCCTCGCGGTTGAGCTCCTGGAGCAGGAAGTCGAGCATCTTTCCCGCATCACCCGACGCCTCAAGCGCTTCCTGAAACTGCGAAAGGTGACTGCGCAGCCGAACCATTTCCTCACTCACATCGCTGCGATCTGCGAGGTAGGCGACTTCCTGGGCCAGTCGCACCGGATCGATTTCAATTACCTGTCCACCGCGATTCAGCAGTTCGCTGATTCGTTTTTGCAACCGCAGACGATATGCATCTGCAAGGCCTGCTGCCGAGTTCTCAATGATCGGAACAAGCGCCTCGATCTTTTGCACGCGTTCACGCAGTTCCTTCTTGAGTGCTTCGCCTTCCTGCTCGCGCATTTTTTCGAGCTCATCGAGGGCCTGGTCTAAAGCTTGTTCGAGTGCGATGGTGATGCGGTCGTCGATGCCGTTGCGCGCAGGTTGGAGGGCGCCGGGAATCCGCGCGATTGCGTTGATGTCGAGTTCGCCTCCGATATTGAAATCCTCTTGAAGTTGTTTCAGCGCATTGACGTAGCCGGCAATGAGCGGGCGGTTTATCTCATACGCAATTTGAGCGACTCGTTCCATGCTAACTGTGACGTCGACGCGTCCGCGCGAGAGCCGTGAGGTGATGCGTTTCTTGATCGACGGCTCGAGTGAAGCCAGTTCGGAGCCGACGCGCAAGTGTATGTCGAGGAATCGATTGTTCACGGTCTTCAAGTCGACAGAGACGGAGAAATCATCACCCGCCACCATCGCCTTGCCGTATCCGGTCATTGATTTCATGGTTCTAAATAGGACCTATCGTGTTGTTATCAATTCTTCTTCTTCGTCTGCAAACTGAAGCTCGTAAAGTTTCTTGTATTGCCCGCCACGGGCCAGCAGTTCCGAGTGCGTTCCCATTTCGATTATTCGTCCGGCTTCCATCACTACGATTACATCCGCACGGCGTACTGTCGATAGACGGTGAGCAATCACGATGGTCGTGCGATCGCGTACCAGGTTGTTGATGGCTCTTTGAACCAGGCGCTCTGATTCTGCGTCGAGCGCCGACGTGGCCTCGTCCAAAATCAGAACGGGCGCATTAACCAGGATTGCACGGGCGATAGCGAGCCGCTGGCGTTGGCCGCCGGAAAGAAAGATGCCGCGCTCGCCGACAATCGTATCGTATGCATCGGGTAATTCGCGAATAAAATCGTGGGCAAATGCAATTAGTGCAGCCTCTTCGATCTCGCTATCAGTTGCTTCCGGTTTGCCGTAAGAGATGTTGTGGCGAACTGTGTCGTTGAAGAGAACTGTCTCCTGAGTGACGAGAGCCATCTGTTTTCTAAGACTCGCGATCGTTGTGTCTCGAATATCGGTACCATCCCATAGAACTGCTCCGGAACTCGGATCGTGAAAACGAGGCAGCAATTTCGTGAGCGTTGACTTCCCACCACCTGACTCACCCACTAACGCCACCATTGTCCCGGCAGGAATCTTCAAACTCACGTCACGCAAAACAGAACGGGACTCATTCGCATAACCAAACGAGACGTTCCGCAGTTCGATCTCCTTATTGAGCGTAGGCAGTTCGCCGGCGTTCGGCTTCTCGTGAATCGCTGCGTGCTCGTCCATCACTTCCCAAACGTGGTGCGCCGCAGCCAGTGCCTGCTCCATGCTGTTCTGCAGTCGCGAAAGCTTGCGCATCGGATCGTAGCTGCGAATCAGAACGAAGAGGAAATTGACGAACTGCGCAGGGTTCATGTTTCCGGCGATGATTTCACGCTGGCCAAAGAACAGCAGCATGACGACGAAGACCATGCCGATCATTTCGATCGTCGGCGGTGACGCGCCGGCGATGCTTGCGCTGCGAAGGTTTGCTCTCACGATCCTCTTCGCTACGTCGGTAAAACGATCTGACTCGCGCTTCTCAGCGCGGTACGCTTTTACGATCCCCTGATTTGCAATTGCTTCCTGGGCGGTGTCAGTCAGTTCCTTGCTGCCTTCAAAACTCTCGCGTGCGAGATTCCGCAATGCACGGCCAAACTTCGCAGTGAGGACTGCAATCACGGGGGCGATTGCCAGTGAGATGAGTGTCAGCCGCCAACTGAAAAAAAAGGCTGCCGAGAGAAACCCGATCAAGGTGAAACTCTCGCGCAGCATGTCACGAACCGTGCTCGTTACCGCAGTCTCAATTGCGGCCGCACTTGTCACGAGCCTCGACACGAGATAGTTCGTACGGTGGCGTTCAAAGAACGTGGCGGATTGAGCGAGGAGGTGGCTATATAGATCCTGCCGCAACTTGAGCACGGCCGACTGTCCGATCCGCGCCATCAGGTAGGTCGAAAGGTATTCCGCAATACCTTTGGTGAGTGTGAAAACAATCAGCAAAATGGAGATCATTTTCCACGCGCCGAACGGGTCGCGGGGAATTAAGTGTTGCAGACCGAAAACAGTCGGAGTACGCTGACCCAGCCCCTGCACGAAAGCCTGATCGAAGATGGGAACAATCAAACCGGCTGTGGCGGTCTCGAGTACACCCACCAGAATCATCGCCAGAATAGCCAGTGTGAAGATTGGCCAGTGAGGTCTCAAATACTTTAACAGGCGACGAAGATCATGCATCTCTGGTTGCGAAAATCTCTGATCAGTTGCTATAAGGAAGGTAGAAGACGGTCCAAAGTCTTAAGG
>DASYPN010000031.1:0-22970 GCA_036006625.1 Pyrinomonadaceae bacterium
ACCGGACGGAAGAAGCCATCGCCGAGTTTCAAAGAGTATTACAGATCGATCCAAACGACGTTGGCGCGAATGTAAACCTGGGCCAACTCTACGCGCAACAGCGAAAGTATCAGGAAGCGATCGCCGTACTACGTCTTGCTATCGCCGCCGAACCTTACAACGCAACCGGACTCTACAACCTCGGCACCTCGTTGATGCGTGCGGGTCAAAGAGAAGAAGGGACGAAGGTCATCGCGCAGTTTCAGGAGCTGCGCAATCGCGGCACCGGCACCACGTTGGGAGCGAACTATCTCGAACAGGGTCGTTATGCGGAAGCAATCGCGTCGACTGGCGCTGAGCCCGAGCTCGTCGATAAAGCAATGCCGGAAGTTGTCTTCAAAGACGTTACTACCGAGCTGCTACCGCCTGGTGATTTGACCAATCCTCCGGTTCCTACGGTCGAAGATATCCCACCCGGCGCCGTGCTGCTCTTCGACTATGATCTCGATGGAGATCTTGATTTGCTCGAAGTAGCAGGCGCGCGACAACGTCTCCTGCGCAACGATAAAGGCAAGTTCACTGACGTCACGAAACAAGCGGGTGCCCTCGCGAAACCAGGAGCAACTCGCGCCACAGCAGCAGTAGCGGGTGATTACGACAACGACACGAAGCCCGATCTCTTCATTCTTCGCCAGGGCACTGGCACGCTCTATCACAACGACGGCAATGGAAGTTTCTCAGATGTAACAACCACCGCTAAAATCCCCGCGTCCCCAAACCATGCAATAACCGCGGCTTTTGTCGACGTCGATCATGATGGTGATTTGGATCTCCTGCTCGGTGGCGATGGAAATCTGTTACTGCGAAACAATGGGGACGGCACGTTCAACGATCAAACTGCGACGGCGAGGCTTGTCGATAAAGGACCGGCGTATGCAATTGTTCCTACGGACTTCGATAACCGTCGTGACATCGATCTCCTCATTGCGTCGCCTGAAAAAATCTCGCTTTGGCGCAACATGCGTGATGGAACGTTCCGTGACGTTGCAGCGGAAGTTGGTCTGGCTGCCAGTGATCGCAAAGGGGCAACTACCGTTGCGGCCGGTGATGTAAACAAAGACGGGTTTACCGATTTTTACTTCGCTTCTTTTAGCGACGCGAGCGGTTATCTCGCACTCAGTAACGGTAAAGAGCGATTTCAGGTCACAAAAATCGCAGGAGCCGACACCGCGTCACAATTTCTCGACTACGACAACGACGGTCTGCTTGATCTCGTCACGTTAGCCCCTGGACACCTTCGGATCCTTCGTAACACTGGAGACTCCTGGGTTGACGTGTCTTCAAAAGCGACAAAAGAAATCAACGCGAGTGCCGCGCGGCTGCTCGCGACGGGCGATATCGACGGCGATGGTGACACTGACATCATCTTCGGAACCCCTGGTTTATTGAGAATCGCGCGCAACGACGGCGGCAACACAAACCGGTCGTTACATGTCGGGTTGGAAGGCAAGGTCAGCAATCGCAGCGGCGTCGGCGCCAAGATCGAAGTGCGCGCCGGAAGTCTCGCGCAGAAACTCGAAACCTATTCTGCGTCACCGGCGCCTGCTCCCGCTGATGTCATCTTCGGACTTGGAAAACGGACAGCAGTCGATGCCGTGCGCGTGTTGTGGCCCGCGGGAATCGTTCAATCAGAAACAGAGATCGCCAACAACAAGACGCTTACGTTAGTAGAACTGGATCGCAAACCGTCGTCGTGTCCTTATCTGTACGTTTGGAATGGCGAACGGTTTGTGTTTGTCACTGACTTTATGGGTGGCGGTGAGATGGGCCATCTCGATGCACCCGGAATTTTCAACATGCCCGACCCGACCGAGTACGTTCGCATTCCTCGCGATCTGCTGCGCGAACGTGATGGGCGATATGAATTAAAGGTGACGAACGAGCTCGAGGAAGCGCTGTTTGTCGACCGGCTTCAGCTCATCTCAGTCGCACATCCGGACGGCGTTGAAGTTTATCCCAACGAGGGACTTACGGAGCCGCCGCAGCCATTCAAGATCTACTCGACGCGTGATGCTCGCCCGCCTCTTTCGGCAGTTGATGACCACGGTCACGACGTGCTTTCACGGATCGCGCGCCTCGATCGCGAGTATCCGGATGATTTCAAACTTCAGTCGATTCGTGGTTACGCGGAGAACCATGAACTGACGATGAAGCTCGATGCCGGATCGCCGGCGCGAGTTAGGTTGTTATTGACTGGTTGGACTGACTATGCCTGGTCCAGCGACAACCTTGCCGCGTCACAAAGCGGAAAGAGTCTCACGTTGCCTGCGCTTCAGGTGAAAGACAAACAGGGAAATTGGCGCACCGTTATCGAGAATGTTGGGATTCCGGTTGGGCGGCCGCAAACGATCGTCGTGGATCTCACCGGTAAGTTTTTGAGTGCGAATCGTGACGTGCGCATCGTTACCAACATGCGTATCTACTGGGATCAGATCCTCGTCGATACCTCGCCCGGAAACTTTCCGATGCAGTTGACGCGACTCGATCCGGCGGTCGCGAATCTGCGCTGGCGCGGCTTTTCTCTGGAGCACTCTCCAGACGGACGACAGCCGCTAACTTACGATTACAAGCAAGTTTTATTTACGTCGCCGTGGAAAGTGATGACTGGACGATACACGCGCGAGGGTGATGTGCGTGAGTTAGTCGCTGCGACAGACGATATGTTTGTGATCTCGAGACCTGGTGATGAGTTGTCGTTATCGTTTGCAGCGGATAAGTTGCCGCCGCTGCCGCGGGGATGGACGCGAACGTTTCTGCTTTACGCGGATGGGTTCAGTAAGGAGATGGATATCAATTCGGCGAGTCCCGATCAGGTTGGGCCGCTGCCGTTCCATGGAATGAGCAGGTATCCATACGCGTGGCCGGAGCGGTATCCACTAACTGAGAGACGGAGACGGTATTTGGAAACTTATAATACGCGGATTGTTACGTCACAGGTGGACAGGATTGCAGGATTATCAGGATTTACAAGATGAATCCTGTTCATCATGAAAATCTTGAAATCTTTGTAAAACAGTATGAATCATATCAGGTACTCAGTTGCATGTTGTCAGACGGATTTCGCGAATCCAGTCGATCGACGCGGGATGCGCGCGAACACGGATCGCATTCTTTCGATGATCGATTCAGCGGTCGCGGGGGCGGCGCCGTTTCTGCCTGTGCGTCTCGTCGTCTTTCCGGAGTTTGCGCATGCCGCGCCAGTATTCGTAACTGCCGCTGAGTTGATCGATAAACTCGCGATTCCGATCCCGAACGAGCACACGGAACGGCTACAACAAAAAGCCAAAGAACACGATATCTACATTCAGAGCGGCTCGATGCTCGAAGTCGATCCGAAGTGGCCGGGCCATGTCTTCAACACGACGTGTCTGATCGGTCCTGAAGGCGTGCTCTACAAGTATCGGAAAGTAAACACGTGGATTCCGTACGAAGTTCACACAAGCCCGCACGATCTGCCAGATTACGACGAACCACTTTTCCCCGTCGCCGACACACCCATCGGCAAACTTGGCTGCGCGATCTGTTACGACTGGCTGTTTCCGGAAGCGATGAGACAGCTAACAGCCAATGGCGCCGAGGTTCTGATTCGAGTCTCTGCTTACATGGATCCGTGGGGCGCGACGGAGCCGATGGCGTGGTGGACCGTGGTCAATCGTTGTCGTGCACTCGAGAATATGGCGTACGTCGTGGCCGCGAATCAGGGCGCGAGTCTCAAACACTATCCGCCTTACTCATGGCCCGGCGGCAGTCAGGTGGTTGATTTTGATGGGCGCCTGCTAGCCGAGGCTTCACCTGGACCAGGCGAACGAATCGTCGTGGCGCCCGTAGACATTTCCGCCCTGCGTCATGAACGCGAAACGCGACGCGGTCATCACATGCTGGCCCACCTGAGGACCGAGGCTTATCCGGTTTATCAAAAACACCAGTACCCGCCGGCAAGCGACGCGCCGATGAGTTACGAAAACAACAACGATTTGATTGATGAAGCTAAGCGGAATCTCAAACCTTAAGGAAGATGTTTTTGCGGTAGAGAATCCACATCAGTCCGAGGCAGACGAGAACAAAACTAATCCCCATCGCGAGTGAGGCATTGATTGGTGATGCCCATGAAGCAAAGAGGTGAGTGAAGATCCACGATCCGATCGGTTCTCCACCGACTTTGATCTCACCGAGCGCCATCGCAATTACATCTGCCACCACGTACAACGCAATCGCATTGAGACCAAAGATCTCGAACGGTTTGGCCCAACGACGATAACCTTTGATATCGATCAGCCAGTAACAGACGGAGAGAAACTGCAGCGCCAGGCCACCTGTAAAGAGTACATATGAACTGGTCCACAACGCTTTATTGATGACAAAGAAAGGATTACACGCCCAACCGATTGCAACGCAAACGGCGCCAAAAACAAACATCCCCGCGGCTTTTTCGTAGCGCGTTTTGTCCGTCCTGAGCCACGTGCCGGTCAATACTCCAATCAAGCTCGTTGCGATCGCGGGAATCGTGCTCAACAAACCTTCCGGATCGTAGACCTTTGCCTGCGCCCAGACGTGTTTTCCAAACACGACGCGATCGACATACGACGCCAGGCTTCCTTCTTTCGTGAGATCTCCAGCCGCAAACCCAGGAGCCGGCACGAGCTTCATGATTAGCCAGTAAAAAATGAGCAGACCGATAGCAATCGCAATCTGAGTTCTGACTTTGGTGTTGAGAAAAATGATCGACGCGAAGAAGTAGCAGACAGCGATTCGCTGCAACACTCCCGGAATCCGATATTCAGCAAGCCTGAAGTACGGCAGTCCATTCAACAACAGACCAATAGCGAAGATGATCAGCGTCCGTTTGATGATCTTTAAATAAAGATCGCGTTTGCTGCCGCCGCTTTCCAACCGTTTAGCAAATGCGAGGGGAATCGAAACGCCAACAATAAACAGGAAGAACGGAAACACGAGATCCGTCGGGGTCCAACCGTGCCAGGCTGCGTGTTCGAGCGGCCAGTAGATGTGTTCCCAAGAGCCGGGATTATTGACAAGGACCATCCCGGCGATCGTGATACCGCGAAAGACGTCGAGTGAAACGAGCCGCTGCGTTTGGGGAAGCGTTGATGTTGGCATCGGCGGCGAATTCTAGCACAATCCGATTTCAACGAAAGGACTAACCATGGACGAACACGAGCCCAGACACCTTGTTCCGATGATTCACGTGCCTGACGTGCGTGCGACCGTCGACTGGTATGAGAGTATCGGCTTCAGGGTGAGTGATACTTACGACAATGGAACTCCAGACGGTTTGAGTTTCGCGATCCTAAGGTTTGGAAATGGTCTGGTGATGTTCAATCAAGGCGGAGAGACCAGCACGAAGCGACGACGCGAAGTGGATCTCTACGCCTACACCGACAACGTCGACAGGGTTTACTCAGAGCTCAAAGATCGCGTCGACGTTATTAAAGAACCACACGACACTTTCTACGGCATGCGCGAAATCATCATCCGCGATCTCAACGGCTTCTGGATCACTTTCGGACAGGAAAATCCGTCAGCCTCCGTGTAAGTCCGTGGCCGATTTGATCGACAGCAACACAAGTCCATAGTCGCGCACGCGCGCCAATAGACCATGTAGCGCAGCCTGGTCCGCTACCATCCCGGAGATGGTAGTCACGTTGTCTTGCCAGGCGATGTTCATGCCCTCAAACAACTCGGTCCATCTCGCGTCCAGGTAACCCTTCACCTGAATCTCGTAAAACGTCTTGTCCAATTCCTTCTCTCTAATCATGATTCACAAACCTTAAGAAATATTTCTTGATTGCAAATACTGTCCGACCACACCGGGCGACATCTCCGACGAAATAAACGCGATCTGATTGTCAGGTCGCAGAAACACAGCGAACTCGTCATCAGTCTCAAACAGCTCACTCACTTTCGCCGTAAGCGGAACCACATGACAGTCCGCGAGGTGTCCGTACCACTTTGAAAAGTCTTCGCAAAAGTCATCGCCGTTACCCTTCGAAAACAGCAGCATATGAAACTTCGGCTGCTTGAGTCTTTCAAAGATGCTTTCCCCATCCACGAGAAAATACGGCAGACGATCTCCGGCTTTGACGTGTTCGTGTTCTTCGTCAGTGTGTTGACTCAACGAAGCGTCGCGATAATTAATTCCGATCTGCGAGATCAACGGAAACACGCGTTTGCTCACCGATTCGAGACTCGCCACGAAACCCGCAACCGGTGGAAAGATCGTGGTGCGAATAAAACTCATCAGCCAGTGTGATCCGGCAGCGAGCTCAAACATGCGATCCGTTGATTCGAGTAATCGTTGTGCATTTGCGAGTCGTTCTTCGTTGTAACTGTCCAACAACTCTTCCTTGGCAAAACCCTTCACAACCAGCGCGAGTTTCCACGCCAGGTTGTAAGCATCCTGAATCCCTGTGTTCATGCCTTGCGCGCCCGCTGGACTGTGAATGTGCGCTGAATCACCGGCGAGAAAACAGCGTCCTTCGGAAAACTTGTTCACGCGTCGCGAGTGAACTTTGTAAAGCGAGAACCAACGCACGTCCGACATCTCGAGATCGAGCTTTGCCTGCTCTTTGATCTCGCGCTCGATCTCTTCATACACAACTTCGCCCTGTTCTTCGTTCTTGCTTTCGGGAAAAGTGCCGATGACGCGATAACGACTCTCGCCAGGCATCGGAAAGAAGGCGACGAACACTTCCTTCGCAAGACAAACGTGCAGCGCGTCGTGCGGGAAGTCCCAGTCGACGCGCGCGTCGGCTACATAAAAGAGACGCTCGAAAGTGCTGCCGCCAAACGTAAGTCCTAAACCGTGTCTGACAGGACTACTCGCGCCGTCGCACCCGACCAGAAACTTTCCGCGTATCGTTACCGATTCACCTTCAGGTGTTTTGACTTGCGCTGTTACGCCGGTCGCGTCCTGGGAAAAATTCTCGAGCTCGGTGTTCCAACGCACGTCGTGTCCGTGACTGCGAACATACTCGTAAAGCAGTTCCTCGTTTTTGCTCTGTTCCAGCATCAGCATGTACGGATACTGACTCAGGTCTTTGCCGAAGTTTCCCAGATTCATTTCACCGCGGAGCTCGCCGCCTTCGATCAGTCTGACGCGACTGGCAATCGTGCCGCGCTCGATCGCAGGTTGCGCGAGTCCGATCTGGTCATAAACCTCGAGTGTTCGCGCCTGGACTCCGATCGCTTTCGAGAACGGAGTGACTGTCGCGTTCTTTTCCACAACCACGAAATCGATTCCGTAGCGAATGAGTTGGCAGGCTAATGAAAGTCCGGTTGGGCCGGCGCCAATGATGATGATGTCTGTATTAAGTGTGCTCATAACAAATCTCCTCACCAGCAAGATACGGAACGATCCAGCGATCGTCATGGCCCGAAAGATGTATTTCAGCCGCAGATAAACGCGGATAAACGCTGAACTTAAAAATGTGCCTTTTGGGACAAGTAACTACACCCGCCTGTCTTTTATCTTCACGCGGCGTTGAGGAACACCGAAGGAGGAACAAATGAAGTTCAGCACATTTCAAAAGAAGAGAGTGGTGATGGCGACGATAGGCTCGCTCGGCGATTTGCATCCCTACATCGCGCTCGCGCTGGAAATGAAGAAGCGCTACATCGAGCCCGTTATTGCCACCACCGAGATTTTCCGCGAGCGAGTCGAATCACTCGATATCGAGTTTCAGCCGATTCGCCCGAACATGCCAAAACAAGGTACGCCTGAGTATCAGAAGTGGATCGACGGCGTTATCGATCCGAATCACGGCGCTGAGTTTCTCTTCAAGCAAATACTCGCGCCGGCAGTTCGCGACATGTACGAGGATCTGAGCGCGGCGATTCAAGGCGCTGACATGCTCGTCACACATCCGATTGTTCTGGCTGGACCACCGCTCGCTCAGAAGTCGGGAATTCAGTGGGTTTCGACCGTGCTTGCGCCCGCCTCGGTGTGGTCGGCGTTCGACCCATTTGTCCCACCGAACGCGCCCTGGCTTCATAAAGTGATCAAGGCCGGCGGTCCAATGGCAGCGCGGCTCTATATGAAGCTCGTGAAGGTCTTGTCAGACCCGTGGCTCATAGACATTTATGAACTCCGCGAGGAGCTGGGCTTACCGGAAACAGAACATCCGTTATTCGAAGGACAGTACGCGCCAGATCTTAATCTCGCACTTTTTTCCAGTGTGCTCATGGAGCCACAGGCAGATTGGCCCGCGAACACGGTCACCACAGGTTTTCCGTTTTTCGATAAGAACGACAACCAGCCGCCGGATATCGACCTGTTGAGATTTCTCGGTCGCGGTTCAGCGCCGATAGTTTTCACACTCGGTTCTGCGGCGGTTCACCTTGCAGGCGATTTTTACCGCGAGAGTATTGCGGTTGCAAAGCTTTTGAAGCGTCGCGCGGTGTTGCTCGTCGGCAAAGATCAAAACAGACCAACTGAGCGTCTTCCGGAAGACATCATCGCAGTGAACTACGCACCGTTCGGCGAACTACTGCCACGTGCTGCTGCGATGGTCCATCAGGGCGGCGTGGGTACGACGGGACAGGGATTGCGCGCGGGGATTCCGATGCTGGTGGTTCCATTTGCGCACGATCAGCACGACAACGGCGCACGCATCGAGCGTCTCGGGGTCGCTCGCACAATCGCCCGCAACAGTTACAAAGCAGAGCGAGTCGCAAGTGAATTGAAGGAGCTCCTCGGCAATCCGGCTTATTCGCGGAACGCCCGGGAGATTGGCAGTCGAGTGCGTTCGGAGCGTGGAGCAGCGTACGCAGCCGACTTAATTCTGGACCAATTAAATGAAAGGAGAAACGCTCGGTTCTTTTTACGAACCGTCGCCTAATCGACGACTAAGAAGGAGGAAAACTGCAATGAATACAAATACATACAACACTAATCTCGTGAAACTCATCGGCCTGGTAATCATGTTTTGCTCGTACACCATGGCCTACGCACAGGACCAAAAATTCGCCATCGCCGCGAAACAGAATGCGATGGCTCTACAGCAGTACACGTGGAAATCACAGACGCAGATTCGAAAGGAGGGGGACGTAAAAGCGACGAAGCTTTACTCAAACCGGTACGCCGCGGACGGCACAGTCGTGCAGCTTCTGCTGCAGGAAGAATCAGCGAAGCTTCCGAAGTTCGGCATACGCGGGATGGTCGCGAAGAAGAAGAAAGCAGAAGCGCAGGAACTGGTCGAGGCACTGCAAAGATTCGCGAAGTCTTATGGCGAACTTCCGCCGGCAAAAATGCAGGAGTTTATGAAGACGGCGAATGCAACGCTCGAGACAAACGCAGCGGAGCCGCTCCTGCGTCTCGAGTCGACAAACATTTTGCAGCCCGGCGATTCAATGATCGTGTGGCTGGATGCAAACACTCGCCGGCAGCGACGTGTGGAAATCAACTCAACTTTTGACGAGAAACCGGTACGGATCGTGACGGAGTTCAGAGATCTGCCGAATGGTCCAACTTATGTGGCGCGCTCAGTCGTGGATTACCCGCGCGAGGAGTTGACCCTGACGATGGAAAACTTTGATTACGAACATCTGGGGCGCGAAGAGGAACTTAATTTACAGGGTTAATTCAACAATCCTGTCGGCAATTAAACCATTTAACTTATGAGGAGAGAGACAATGAAAGCGATGAGAGTAGTTAGCCTTTTAGGATTGGTGCTGGGATTGCTGGTAGGTTCAGCAGCGGCCCAATCAGTGCAGTCAGACTTTGACCGGACCTTCCAGTTTTCGAATCTGAAGACGTTCAGTTTCGCGGTCCAAAGACGCGGAGCGACGGATCCGCTCTCCACAGATTCTTTGAACGACGGTCGTATTAGAACAGGGTTGGAATCGCAGTTGATCGCGAACGGTTTCCGTATGGAAACAGAGAAAGCCGACTTCGTGATTGCGTACTACGTGAAAACGAAGAACAAACTCAGCGTGCAGGATTACGGCTATGGTCCACCGCGCTGGTTTGGCGGCAGAGACATCCGCGTGAATCAGGACACTGAAGGAACCTTAATGGTTGACTTCATCGATGCCCGAACGAATCAGGTTGTCTGGCGCGGTCGCGCTGTCGGCACGCTCGACATGAAGGGCGTGGATAAGAAGATCAGCAAGTCGACAGAAAAGCTCGTGAAGCAGTTCGTGAAAGACACTACAAAGAAAGGATAGGTCATAGGAAAGAAATAGGTCCTATACGTCCTATAGGACCTATTTCTACATTAGAACTTTGAGGCTGCGGGCGCGTTCGAGGGCCTGGGTGCGGCTGTGGACGTCGAGCTTTTGATAGATGTTGCTCATGTGGCGCTTGACCGTGCCGGCGGAGAGAAAAAGCTTGTCCGCGATCTCCTGATTCGAAAGCCCACGTCCCACGTGTTGTAAAACTTCCAGCTCACGCTCACTCAACGGGTCTTCAACATACCACCACGGCAACGCTTCACTCTCAGTCGTCGCCACGCGCGCAGTGGGCACTGGCGCACTTGGACCAAACAGATCCTTCAACTTAACAACATACCGAAGCAGTTCAGGCTGCTCAGTTTCCAACCGCTTCCCTTTCTGTTTCAACAGCTCGAGCAGCAGCTTTGAAATCGGTTCGCCTTCGTCAATAAACGTCCGCACGAACCCTTCCGGTTGACCCGCGATCAGCGCTTTTTCGAGTGTTTTTACGGCTTCGGCGTCATCCGAAAGCGCCTGATGTGCCAACGCCTGCAAGGTCAGAATCTCGATCCCAACGCGCTCTCGTCCACCTTGTTGTGCCGCCTTCAGTAGACGAGCCAACAGCGGCAGCGATTGCTTTGCCTTTCCGGATGCTATCATCCAGCGCGCCAGCATCTGTAGACAAAACTCGTTTCGATAGTTGACTTCGTCGTCAACACTAAATCCGGAGGTTTCGGCCCAACGCTTCACCGGCGCAAGGTCGCCACCACGACGAAACGTCATCAACGCGCTCAAGGCCGTCAATTGCTTGGCGACTACTTCATTTCGCCATCGTCTAACACGCCGTAAAGCCTGTTCGATTAGCGCGTCCGCCTGAGCTCTGTCGTCACAGAGTTCCAGCGTCTGTGCAAGCGCCTTCACGTTTTCCACCGTGAAACCGGGAAAACACTCGCGGCCCGTCTGGTGAATGAGCGTCAATGCTTCGTTGAGACTACTTTTTGCATTCTCCAGATCGTTCCGTTCGCGACTGATATCACAAAGAAACGCGTAAGTGTAAAGCAGCGTTTCCGGCCGGGTCTTCAGATGTTCTCTTGAAAACTGTTGAACTCTCTTGAGATCTTCCTCCCCTTCGCTCAGGCGCGCCTGCATGATGTTGGTGAGTCCAAGGGCCGTCTGCCCCCAAACCTGAAAGATCAGATGTTCGGCCTGGCGATACACAGGCAATGCCGCAAACAAAGCCTTCCTGATCTCGTTTGTATCGCCGTGAATAGATGCCGCGCGCACTCGCGTCTGAAACACAACCGCGCGCTGTGTAATGTCGTCCGGTAGCAGGAACTCCGTAGCCTTTTGACTGCACTCTGTGGCCCTATCGGGGTCGTTGAGCACGGCCGCCCAAAGCGAGCGCGTCGACCAGACCACGCTCATCAAACGGCGTCGCAACTCTTCAGACTCTGCTGCTTCTATGATCTGAAGATATTTTTCGATCTTGTCATACTCTTCTTTGTAGAGCAGCGTCGGCAGGTAGTACGAAAACATGCGAGGACGAGTCTTGAAGGTAGATTCAGGAATGGCCTCAACCCAATTGTTTACTCGCTGAAAGCCGCCCATGCTTATCATCGGAAACGCAATCGGTTCGATAAGATTCAGCGCCCGATCCCAATCCTGGCCGGCGAGGGCATACTGAATGGCCTCCTCTGGTAGATGGTTCTTCTCACACCACTCACTTGCCTTGATTTGCAACTCATGAAGCACGCTGGGGTGCTTTTGCTTGAGCTTTAATCGAAGCAGATCGGCAAAAAGATGGTGGTACCGAAACCACTCGCCGCGATTGTCCAAATGAATCAGGAACAGATTTGCGCGGTCGAGTTGCTCGAGTAACTCGTGACCACGCTGATCGCCAGTGAGCGCGTCACAAAGCGGACCGCTAAGACGATTCAGGACTGAGGTTCGCAGGAGAAAATCCTGCACTTCTTCAGTCTGGCAGTTGAGTACTTCCTCGAGCAGGTAGTCCAGAACAAACCGATTGTTACCAGCGAAATCTTTCACCAGTTCCGAACGGTTGGCCCTTCCCTGAAGCGAAAGAGCTGAGAGTTGCAGACCCGCTATCCAACCTTCAGTCCGGTCCTCGAGGGCGGAAACGTCCTCGGGTGTTAGTTCGAGACTCATCACCTCATTGAGAAAAGCGGCCGCCTCGGTCTTGTCGAACCGCAAATCACTGGCGCGCAACTCCTTCAACTCACCGCGGGCTCGCAGCCGCCCGAGGGGAAACGGCGGATCGCTGCGGGTAGCGATGAGCGCATGCGCGTGTGGCGCGAGTCTCTCGATCAGAAAGCTGAGAGCGTCGTGGATGCCGTGTTCGTGGATGACATGGTAGTCGTCAAAAGCCAGCACAAACTCTTTGTCGTAAGCATTTATCTCGTTGAGGAGCGAGGTGAGAACGACTTTGATCGGTGGCGTTGACGAGCGGCGAAGTAATTCGGCGCTCTCGTCTCCGAGGTCAGTATCGACCATCTGGAGCGCAGCGATTAGATAGTCCAGAAAGCGTAGCGGCTCGTTGTCTTCTTCGTCTAAAGAAACCCAGGCAAGAGGCGTCTCGCAGTCTTTTTGCCAGGCGGCAACAAGCGAGGTTTTTCCGAAGCCCGCCGGCGCCGAGACAAGCGTCAACTTTCCTCGCAAGCCTTCCTTCAGTTGTTCGAGCAAAACCGGGCGATCGACGAGCGTCTGGCGCGCCGGCTGAAGGTAGAGCTTGGTCGTCAGTCGTTGACCGACCCATTTGGGGGCTGAACTCATGGGGAAAGCGAGTTTATTCCACGAAAGCCTTTTGAACAATAGGTCCTATAAGTCCTATAGGACCTATTCCAAATTTAAATACACCCTCGAAATGTATCTTTCGGCATATGCAACTACACCCGGCCATTTCTTATCTTGACGCTGCCCGATACGGGTTCAAACAGTTCGACAGAAAGGAATGCCGCAATGTCTGGCCTTATTCGTTCAAAAATCACTTTCCTGTTAGCCACTCTACTTTTCGCCAGTCTAGCCGGATCAACGGCGTTGGCACAGGAACCGCTGCTGGTACCGCCCGGAGTTGAGGTTCTGACCTTAGATAAAGCCATCGACCTCGCTCTCGTAAACAACCGCTCAGCCAAGAACGCCCGATTGGAAATCGGAAAACAGGATGACCGGACCGCAGCCGCCCGCACACACTTGTTGCCGGTCTTCAAACTCAACGGCGCCGTTTCAAAACCGCTGACCACTTTCGACACAACGTTCGAAAAAGGCGTCTTCGGTACGACTCCTTCAGGTCCGATTCCAAACGAAGACACCGTGATCACGTCTTCGACGAATCCGACCGCGGCGATCGTAGGCCAACTGCAGCAGCCGTTGTCGCAACTGCACCGGATAAAACTTCAGATCAAACAGCAGGACCTGTCGAGCCAGATCTCGCGCGCTCAATTGAGTGCGACCGAGCAATCTCTCGTCAACGAAATCAAGCGCGCCTATTACGCGATCCTGCAATCGCAAGGCGCCGCGCAGGCCGCCGAGGCAAACATCAAGCTCTATCGCGAACTCGACCGCGTCACCGGTGAATACGTGGTCCAGCAAGTCGTGCTCAAGACCGAGCTCATGGACGTCGAGACTCGTCTCGCAAAAGCCGAGTACGAGCTGATGACCGTCCAAAATCAATTGCTGACGCAGAAAGAGCAACTCAACCACTTGCTCGGACGCGATGTGCGTACAGAGTTTGCCGTGAGCAGTGGTGATGAAACCGCTTTGGCGGTCATGCGCGAAACAGATCTCGTCAGTGCACGCGAACGCGCGCTCGCGAATCGTCCTGAGATTCGTGAAGCGAAGCTGCGAATCGAGCAGTCGAAACTCGATAAACGAATCAAGAAGTCGGAATTCATTCCGGACGTGAGTTTGACCGTCAACTACGCCACCACGTTCAGCTATTCGAACTTTGTTCCACGGAGCTTGAGTGGTGTTGGCGTGCAGGTCGAATGGGAAGTTTTTGATTGGGGGCGCAAGAAACGTGAAATTGCTGAAAAAGGCAAAAGCATTGACCAGGCAAACAACGCGCTGCTCGATGCGGAGAGCCAGGTCGTGATGGAAGTGAACAATCGCTTTCGTCAAATGCAGGAGAGCCGGCAGTTGTTGAAAGTCGCGAAGCTCTCCCAAACGCAGGCACGCGCGAACGTGCAGTTGGTTACCTACAAATATCGTCTTGATGCAGTGCTTTTGAAGGACGTGCTGCAGGCGCAGACGGTGCTCGCAAATTCAGATTACGACTACCAGAAAGCTTTGCTCTCATTCTGGACAGCAAAGGCAGATTTCGAAAAAGCGATAGGAGAAGACAAATGAATACGAAGCAAACATTAACCCTTATTACAGCCTTGGCGCTTATCGCTTTGACGATTGGCTGCAAAACCAAGGCACAGGAGAAACCAGTCAAGCCGGTTAAAGCGAAGGCCGTTGAGACTCACTCGGGAACCAGCAGTGTTCGCTACTCGGCGAGTATCAGACCCAGTTCGCAGGTTGAAATCGCATTCAAAGTCGGTGGCTATGTCGAGTCGATCAAGAGTGCGGAAGGACGTCACATACAGGCCGGCGATGTCGTGATGAAAGGCGCCGTGTTGGCCGGGCTGCGACAGAGTGATTATGCAGCGAAGGTAAACGAAGCAAGATCGCAAACAGGTGAGGCGCGGTCAACACTCGACACGAACAACGCGCAACTGAAGGAAGCGATCACTGCCGTTGAAACGAGTCGCGCTCAACTCAGAGATTCTGAAGCAGCACTGACACGAGCCAGGCTCGACTTCGAAAGAGCGGAAGCGTTGTTTTCGACGCAGAGCATCACGAAGCCCGACTACGACGCCGCGAAAGAAAGATTCCAGGTCAATACCGCGAAGTTCGAAGCGGCGAAAGCTCAACTTGCAGTCGCAGAAGCGAAGGTGAACACGGCGAGATTCCAGATCGGTGTTGCGGAATCGCGAGTGAAGACGACGGAAGCAACTGTTTACACCGCAAGTATTCCGCTAGGTGATGCGCAACTGCGTGCGCCGATGAGCTCGGTAGTTATCGAAAGAAAGATTGAGATTGGTCAACTGGTTTCCACTGGAACACCCGCGTTCGTGCTCGCTGACTTGAGCTCGGTAAAAGCCGCGTTCGGCGTGCCGGATCTGTCGCTGAAGAATTTCAACCTCGGTGACACGCTCACTATGACAACTGATGCGGTGCCGGGAACAGAGTTTACCGGACACATCTCGCGTATCTCTCCGGCGGCGGATCAGAGCAGCCGCGTGTTCGACGTCGAAGTAACGATTCCAAATGCGCAGGGCCAGTTGAAGCCCGGAATGATCGCGTCGATGGTCGTTAACGAATCAGGTGTATCGACGGAAGTTCCCGTTGTTCCATTAACGTCAATCACGCGATCGAAAGCCGATCCCAACGCATATGCAGTGCTCGTGATTGAGGAAGCAGCGGGCAGGCACATCGCGCGTTTGCGAAATGTCACGCTCGGCGAGTCGTACGGCAACTCCGTCGCGGTCAATAGCGGCGTGAAGCCGGGCGAGATCGTGATCACAACCGGTGTAACGCAGGTGGCTGACGGTGAAGAAGTGCGAGTGATGCCATAGGTCTTATAGGACCTATAGGACCTATTCAACAAAAATTTCTTAGCGAGGAGCAGCAATCATGTCCCATGGAAAGAGCGATCAAGAACTCATCAAAGGCAAGCACAACACGGCGCGTTTCTTCGTGGAAACACGACAGGTCGCGTGGGTGCTGCTGATACTTACCTGCCTGTGGGGCGTGTATGGCTACATCAGCATGCCCCAGCGCAAAGATCCCGAGGTCCAGGTTCGCACGGCGGTGGCGCTCGTGCCCTGGCCCGGATCGAGTGCGGAAAAGGTCGAACAGCTCGTGACCAAGAAAGTCGAAGAGCAGATGGCCGGCAACTCAAAGGTCACGAAGATCGAATCCATCTCGCGCACAGGCCTGGCAATCATCTACGTCGAACTCGATGAGAATCTCAAAGAGACTGGCAAAGAGTTTGACGATATCAAGTTGAGGCTCGACGGCATTCGCGATCTACCGAGTGGCGCTGGTCCAATCAACTTTATCAAGGACTTCGGCGACACCGCGGCTCTGATGCTTACGGTTGCAAGCCCGAAAGTCGACGACGCCGAAATCGCCATGCGCGCGCAGGCGATCAAGACTGCCATCGAGCAGGGACGTGCGAATGCGGCTGGTAACAGATTCACTCTCGTGCTCAACACGCCGGTGGCGATTCAACCACATCTGCTGCGCACGCCGAGCGAGATGTTTCTTGCATATATAAAGGAGAAGAATCTTGCGACCGACATGCGCGTCATCCAGGGCGATCGCTTTATCGGCTTCGATGGTGCGACTGACAAGAGCGAGCAGGAGATTCTCGGGTTCGTTCACCAGTTCATCGAAGAGAGACTTCAGGCAGCGGAGTTTCATCCGGATGCCTGGCCTCCGATGGTTGTTCGCGATCCACAGGAAGTGCAAGCGAAACTGAAAGCTGTCGCCGGTGACAAATACAGTTATCACCAGATGGATGAGTACACGGACTTGATCGAGAAGACGCTCAAGTCAGTGCCGCAAGTTTCGAAAGTGGACCGTTCGGGACTGCTTAAAGAAAACGTCTTTCTGCTTTATTCACAGGAACGTCTCGCGTCTTACAACATCCAGCCCGGCACGCTAGAGGACGCGATGAAGGGTCGCAACATCTCGACGTCCGGTGGGCAGGTCAACGTCGAAGGAAAGAATGTAACTCTCGATCCCGGGGGTGAATTCAAGAGTGAAGAAGAGATCGGAAGCGTTCAAGTGCGTGCGTCGAACGGATCGATGGTGTACGTGCGCGACCTCGTTGACGTGGTTCGTGGTTACGAGAGTCCGGCGCGGTTTCAGAATTTCTTCAACTGGCGCGACAGCCAGGGAAACTGGCAACGCAGCCGTGCGATCACGCTGTCGGTTCAGATGCGATCTGGCGAACAAATTGCCGATTTCGGCAAGCAGATCGATGCAACGCTCGAGAGTTTACGGCAGCAGATGCCGGTAGACTTGATCTACGCTCGTACTTCCGATCAACCGTTGCAGGTCGAGGAAAGTATCGACCTGTTCATGACTAGTCTCTACGAAGCGATCATTCTCGTCGTCGTTATTGCTCTGATTGGTTTCTGGGAATGGCGCTCAGCGTTGTTGATGGCGATTTCGATTCCGGTCACGCTGGCGATGACGTTCGGGATGATGCACATCCTCGGCATCGACTTGCAGCAGGTCTCGATCGCGACGTTGATTATCGCGCTGGGCTTGCTTGTGGACGACCCGGTCGTGGCCGGCGATGCGATCAAGAGGGACTTGGCGTTGGGTCATCCACCAATAATCGCAGCCTGGCTTGGGCCAACAAAGCTTGCGACGGCGATTCTCTACGCGACGATCACAAACATCGTTGCATATCTTCCGTTTTTGATGCTTAAAGGATCGACCGGTGAATTCATATTTACGTTGCCGGTGGTTATTACGTGTTCGCTGATCGCATCACGACTCGTATCGATGACGTTTATTCCGTTGCTGAGTTATTACCTGCTCAAGCCGAAGTTTGAGATGCCGATTGCGGAACGACGCACGAAGGGTTTCGCAGCGAAGTACTATCGAGTCGGCAATTGGGCTATCAATCATCGCTGGAAAGTGATGGCGGGTGCGCTATTGTTTCTGATCGGCGGCGGAATATTCATGTCGCAACTGAAAACGCAGTTCTTCCCAAAGGATCTCTCGTATCTTTCGTACGTGGACGTTTGGCTCCCGGCTGATGCACCGCTGTCTGCAACCAACGAAGCTGCGACCCAATCGGAAGAGATCATTCGCGAAGTGATCAATGAATATGGACAGCATCATGCAGAGGATGGAAAGCCACGCGAGGTGTTGAAGTCGTTGACCACTTTCGTTGGCGGCGGTGGACCAAGATTCTGGTTCTCGCTTTCACCGGAATTGCAGCAGTTGAACTACGCGCAAATCATCATTCAGGTGAAAGACAAGCACGATACTGCGCACCTGATTGGTCCGTTACAGAAAGCACTTTCTGAGCGAGTTCCAGGTGCGCGCATCGACGTGCGGCAACTCGAGTCGGGTAAGGCTGTCGGATTGCCCGTGGCGATACGTTTATCGGGCGAAGACACCGGAATGCTTCGAGGTTATGCAGATCGAGTGCAGAGCATTCTGGAAGAAACGTCGATTGCGGATCGCGCTCGTAACGACTGGGGCGAAGAGAGTTTTGCGGTTCGTCTGAAGACTGATTCCGAGCGCGCGAACAGTGCTGGTTTGAGTAATTACGATGTGGCGATGGCGTCGCAGTCGGCGATGGCGGGTCATAAGGTGACGACGTTGCGACAGGGCGACAAGGAGATTCCAGTGGTTGCAAAACTGCGCATGGAAGAACGTGCGCAACTCGGCGACCTGAAAAATCTTTACGTCTATTCAGGCAAGGGTTCGCAGAAGATTCACCTGCGACAGGTGGCTGAAATCGAGTATGGCATGCAGATCGAGAAGATGCGTGCGCGTAATCAGTTCCGCACCATCACGGTTTCGGCCATGCCCGCTGACGGTAGGCTGGCATCGGAAGTGATGAAGGCTGCGCGTCCGCAGTTGATGGCATTGCAGAAAGAGCTGCCGGCCGGATATCGAATGGAAATCGGCGGCGAGGAAGAGGATCAGGTGAAGAGTTTTCGGGACCTCGTAATCGTGCTGGCAGTTTCGGTGCTGTTGATATTCATGGCGCTCGTGTTTCAGTTCAAGAACGCGATCAAGCCGTTCATCGTGTTTGCGGCAGTACCGTTCGGAATGGTTGGCGCGTTGGCGGCGTTGTGGATCATGGGCCAGCCGTTTGGCTTCATGGCGTTCCTTGGAATCGTGAGTCTCGTGGGTGTAATCGTCAGTCACATTATCGTGCTGTTTGACTTCATCGAAGAGAAACACGCCGAGGGTGCGCCGTTGATTGAAGCGTTGCTGGATGCGGGCATCATGCGTCTGCGACCGGTGATGATTACAGTCGGAGCCACAGTGATCGCGTTGTTCCCGCTGGCGTCGCACGGCGGCCCATTATGGGAGCCAATGTGTTACGCACAGATTGGTGGCCTCAGCGTGGCAACATTCATCACGCTGTTGCTCGTGCCGGTAATCTACGCGATCTTCGTTTTGGATCTGAAACTGGTGAAGTGGGAAACGGTTGAGGAAGCACCTGACGCCGCCCACGCACCAGCGACATCTTAAGGCCGGCAAGGCAGCTACACAAAAGGCACATAGGTTTTCGCTTATGTGCCTTTTGTGCTTTTTTGTGGCTTAGTTTTTCGTGTGGCTTTTGCGGCGCGCTCGTATTCAGTGATCGCCTGTGCCTCAACAAGGAGTGCGTTACGAAACGATCCGAGCACCTTCAGCAACAGATCGAGTTTTCGCAAACTCTCACGCCGCGCACGCAAGGTGCCGAGGAAAAACTCGAGTTGAACACGTCGACGACAATCAGCAATCGTCAACATGCAGTGGCCCCACTTGTACTCACCACCGCGGCTCGATTCAACTTCCGCGAGAATATAAGAAGTGTGACCAGTTGAAACCGATGCGAGAAAAACGCGTTTGCGAAAGAAAAGATTTTTCATGTGAGGTAATGCTCATTCTCTCATTGAAATTATTTGGCGCGCGCGTATAATACGTGGCCTCAACCTCATTGTCAACGATGTTGGTTAAATCTTATCCTCATATAGGATAAAAAAAGAGGGGATAGAAATGAAACTCCACGATCACATCGCGGCGAAAATCAAAGATCTGCGTGTTAATTACAACAGCGGTGAAGGACTTTCGCAGGAATCACTCGCCACTCACGTGAATGTTTCCACCAATACAATCTCACGCTGGGAAACAGGAATGTATCGGCCCAGCACCACAGACCTGGAACGCCTCTCACGATTCTTCGGTGTTCCAATCAACTCGTTCTTTCCTTCGGAGATGGTCCGCGAGGATGAAGACGAAAATCTTAAGGCACTCTTGCGCGCGGCGAGACAGTTACACCCTGCTGATCTCGAAGAACTTCGAAAGTACGCGGAGTTTCGCAAGGCGCGCAGCATCTATCAGGGAAAGAGTCGGCCCAAAGCGGGTCGGAAAGGGGGAAAACAGAAGTGAACACACAACAGTATTACGAGGATCTGAGACTGCTCGCGCGACAAGTGCGAGCGGAGAATGGACTGTCTTCACCACGTGTGCTCCCCAGCGACTTGAGGAGAATCTACGCAAAGCACGGAATCGAAGTCGATGAATGGCCCTACAGGTTCAGAAATCTGCGCGGTGCGTTCATCAACGACGAAATCGGCACCACGGTCATGCTTGCGAAAGGATTGCCGCGTGATCCGATGGTCTTCACCATGGCCCACGAGTTGAAACACTTCTTTCGCGATCGAGATCTCGGGATCTCGTATTGCGATCAGTCGAATTTGAATAAAAGTCTTGAAATCGGAGCGGAGATTTTCGCTGCGGAACTCATCTTTCCCGATCGCGATTTTGTTTCCTACATGACGCGAATGAGAATACAAACGAATCAGTGTCTGCCGAAACATCTCGTTCAACTAAAACGTCAAACGGGAACGACGCTCAGCTACGCCGGTCTGGCGATCAAAGCCGAACGACTCGGTTTTGCACCATCGCATTCATTAACGACGATCAAGACGTGGCGGAGGTTGGAGGCGGTGTTCTAACTCAAGCGGCGCCGGCTGCTTGGTCTTCCGGCGGCACTGCCGCGCGTAGCGAGTGGGCGAAAGATTGGTCTTACCTGTCCCCGGACTCTGGCTTCTTTAAAAGGAACGGAGATCGCGGGCCGCGACGGACTCTCGAGGTGTGAGATCAAGCGTAACGTGTCGCCACGGCGTTGCGCATGGCAACAATAAAATCTGCTGCGATACTCAATCAAATAAATAGGACGCTCAAACTCCGGCCACGACCCACTCGCAATGGTCCGCTCCTTCGCGTCCAGTTGAAGAAGACTGCCTGGCGGAAGCAGCGGCCACATCATCCGATCCTTTAATCCAATCAACACTAACGGCCCTCGATCCCAATCGACATCAAGCATCAACAACAGTGGAACGTCCGCCCACCCACTGATGAGCCCCCGCATCGCGCTCACCGGATCGTGTAAAATCTGCGTCAGTTCCCTCTTATCCATATCAGTTGGCCTTCCGACTAGATTGTTGTCCACGATGCCGGAAAAATCTAATTGACACGGTTGTTACACAGCATTAACATCCGCGCATCGCAGGATCCGAAATGCAGTAACATTCAATGAACGTGGCACTGCCGGTTCCCCAAATTCTGCGCCCAGGCAATCAACATCAATTTTGACTCTATAAATAGTGGCGACTCGGTTTTGCAGTCGTGTTTCAACGGATCGCGAGTTTAAGTGTTCCGCATTTTACCACGCCGCGATCTGGATTTAGGAGGATAGAGTATGGCCAGTTAGCAGCGACGGCAACGGCTCACGATCTACTTGCCTTGCCAATCGCTGCACTAATAGAGCGCGACCAGTGGTTTTTACTCAAACGACGTTGTCGTATTCGTCCAGAGCTTCTGGTGGCTTCTCTATTATTTAATTAGCCAGTTTCATTTTAGCCAACGGGCGTTCTCAGTTGAGAGCGCTCTGTGGTGTAGTATACTCTGTATTAATAGTATCCCTTTTATTTTCTTCACTTTAGCCATAATTTTTCTTTGAGATAAGCCTCGCGAAATTACACATATAAGCAAATACACTGAAGCGAGTTCCCTTAACTGGGAGACCAACGCTTTTGGTTTGAGAGGTCGTGCCAGTTCGATCCATTAGAGGGTCAGCGGTCCGAGCCCGGAAGAATCCAGGAAGCCCAGAAAACGATGCTGGATCAGCGCCGAGTGGCAGCACAACCTGATGAGAAGCGTGAGCGGTTGTTTACCGAGCGATACGAATGTCTGCTCTCATGGGCGATGGGTCTGACAAATCAACAACGCGAGGCCGCTGAGGATCTCGTGCAGGATGCCTTTGTGCAATTCATGTTAGGCCGCACCAGACTTGAAGAGATTGAAAACATCGACGGCTATCTGAGAAGAATGTTGCGCTATATGCACGTCTCACGGCTGAGTCGCTCGGCGCAACACCTGCATGAGACGGCGCTCTCTGTTGCCGACTACGACTCCGGTCGCCTCGGCTGGACGGCGATTGAACCCCCGCGCCGCATGCAGGCGTTTGAAGAACTCCATCAAGTTTGTACTTACGCATGCTCCCGAAAAGAATCCTCCCGAGCCGGAAGCGTTTTCATTCTGCGATTCTTTCATGAATATTTTCCAACGGAGATTGCCGCGGTTCTCAACAGTTCACGACACTGCGTAGACGAGTGGCAACGGCTGGCGCGTCGGGAGGCGAAGCTGTTTGTAAATGAACCGCGACGACTGAGATTCGTCAATAACAAGACATCGTCAGATCGGCAACAAATCAGATTCCTGAAGTCTGATTGTGATCTGATGCTCGAACTCCGCCAAATGATCTTCAACTCGTGCAAGGGCGTGTGCTTGTCCCAACCGCAGTTGGTGGAAATCTACACTGGAGGTCACGCGGACGCGCTCACTACTGCGAAGCTCGCGCACATCGTCAGCTGTCATGCGTGTCTTGACTCGGTGAATGGTGTGCTCGGTCTGCCGTCGCTGGCAACTCGATATAGAACTGACACGCGAGA
>DASYPN010000032.1:0-7312 GCA_036006625.1 Pyrinomonadaceae bacterium
GAAACCGTTCGTCGACGCAAATTTTCCAAGAGCAAACGAATGATCCCGATCGGCAGTCACGTTGTAACCGATGGCCACTGCCGCAAGTCCGTGAATGTTGAAAGAGTCAGGATCGCATGTGCCGTTGATGAGTGGACCACCCGAAATCGCGTGATTACCGAAGGCCACGCCATACGTATCGCACACGCGATTGCCCGCACCCGCTGAGATGCCGGCAGCCCCTTTAACGTGGTTGCCACTGCCGAAAACGATACTACTGGTGCTTAACGCTTTGTTCGTATCGCCGAAAGCGAGCGAATAGAGACCAGCCGCGGTCGAATTGCTGCCGCCGGACCACGAGAAGAAACCGACATTGGCGTCGTCCCATTCAGTGTCCGCATAACCTGATCGGAACGCGCCTTTGTACGTGTACCACATTGTGCGATAGCCACTGCCCTGCATCGGGATGGTGCCGATACCGAGACTGCCGGTCGCGACAAAGCTACCGTTCTGAAATACCTGGAAATTCGCGAAGCCAGTAGTCGGGCCGCAACAGGTGCTCTGGCCACGAAGATTGATCATCGGCGCGGTGCCGTTAGCATCTCCCACAGTTAACTGCGCTGCGGCCGGCATAAATCGTACTGCGCTGGTGTCGAAGTAGTTCTTGTTCACAGCATCGCCGGCGTTCACCGGATTACCAACGTTTGTGATCTGCGCATTGTTGGCTGAGAGGCCCGTGTTGAAGGTATTGAAGTTCGTCCAGATGTTTGCTCCGGACAATCGCGCGAGATTCAACGAAACGCGACTGTCGCCGATCGTGCCGACCGTGGCCGGATCATTTATGGCAGTGATGATGTTTGTACCCGACAGATTACCGCCTGCCTGACCACTCGGCGCACTTTTTGCCGAGTCCAGAACTGTACCGTCGTTAAATTGGATGCCACGCGCCTTGATCGTTCCCGCGACGTCGAGCGTCGCTTCGGGAGTCTTTGTCCCGATGCCGACTCGACCGTCAGGCGTAATGCGCATTTGTTCTGTTTCCTGACTCGCGAAAACGTTGCCGGTGCGGAAGGTTATCGCGCCGGTAGTGCTACTCACTTCGCCGTCTGTGCCGTCATGAGCGTTGACAACAACGGCGCGTTCTTTTCCGTCGCGCAAAATGGAAATCGCATCGTCGCCGTCGATCACCTTCTTACCAGCGCGACGAGTTTCAATCGACTGCACTTGCGCAGTCGTCAGTTCGTTTTGCTTTTGGAGCTGGACCTGGCCGGCTTGTAAGAACAGCGCAGACTTTCGCTGGCTCAGATTTCCTTTGAAGTCTTTGACTGTGACGACTACGACGTAAGCACCGTCTGGCATAGCCTGGGCCGCGTCGGTTAGTTTCCAGTCAATGATGCTGCCGTTGCGAAGACCGGAATCCGAAACGATTTCGCCCGCGGCTGAGTAAATCTCCAGTCGAATCTGGAGAGCTTCACCATGCGCGATCATTCGGACTGTGCCTTCGGCCGTGACTGATCCCGTGACCGATGAACGCGAAACCGACTGAGTTGCAGGGGAATCCTGTGCCTGAATGTTTGTTGTGGATGCAAGTAGAAGCAGAAGAGCGATGACTAAGACTCGATTGATCGACATGACGTGTTATGCCTCCCTAGACTTTCGAAGTTCTTGTTTGGCTAACGCGTCGTGACGAGTTGAATGGAACCCACCCGTTTGGGTAGTAAGTTTTAGGAAACGATTTCTCTGTGCAACCTCTGTGTTCTCCGTGCCTCTGTGGTTGATGAAAGTCGAGTAACAACAACCACAGAGACACAGAGAGAACACAGAGGTTGCACAGAGATGGTTTTTGTTATCGCGTCAGGCCGTGACGGAGGGCCTTCGCGACAGCTTCGGACTTCGTGTGCACTTGCAGTTTGTCGTAGATGTGACGCAGGTGAAACTTGATCGTGTTGACTGAGACGTGCAATTCCGCGGCTGCTGTCTTGTAACTATGGCCCTCGACCAGCATGCGAAGCAAGCGAACCTCATGCGGTGTGAGCTCGTAGTCAGCCTCCTTCGGCGGCTTTATCTCGCGAAAGAGACTAATCACTCGACGCGCTACCTCGGGCGACATCGGTGAGCCGCCGTCGACCGCTTCTTTCAACGACTCGACCACCTTTACCCATGGCGTTTTCTTCAGCAGATAGCCACACGCGCCGGCGCAGAGTGCGTCGAAGATCCGCTCGTTGTCGTCGTAGACCGTGAGCATGAGAATTACCAGCTCGGGATACCGCTCTTTGAGAAGGCCGACGCCACGGATTCCATCGATGCCCGGCAGCCCGATATCGGAGAGCAGCAGATCGGGAAGATTCTTCGGAAGCCTCTCGAGTGCTTCTTCCATCGATCCGTAAGCGCCAGTGCAGCGGTAGCCGGGCGTGGCATTGATAAGTTGGGCCAGGCCCTCGCGAATTTCGCGCTGATCTTCAACGATGGCCACTTTGATCGTTTCGACTTCCGTCATAGAGCGCCGTATCGTAACGACTACAGGTTCAACTCGTCACTGCCCATTCGGGTAGGGCCATCGCCAGCGCGATTTCTGCCGGATCGGCACTTTTAGCGTTAGCGTCGTCCCGCGGCCGACATGGGAATCGATCGTCAGACTGCCTGCGAGTGCGCGTGCCCGCCGTTGCATGCTCGCCAACCCGTGACCACCCATGCCCGCGTTGGTGCCATTTGAATCAGAGTCAAACCCTTTTCCATTATCGGCGATCGAGATCGTCAACCACGGACCACTGATACTGAAGGTCAACGCTGCCTCAGTAGCCGCCGAGTGTTTGACCAGATTATTTATGCACTCTTTGAAGATCAGGTAAATCTCACGACGCAGATCGGCGCCAAGATTTACATCCCTCTCGTCCAGCAATGAACGAATCGAAAACTCGATACCTTTGGCATCGAGCAAGTCTTCCGCAAAGCGTCGCATGCGATAAGTTAAATCGCTCAAATGATCGCGCTGCGGATTGACCGCCCAAACTATGTCGCTCATTGCATCGACGCAATCGCGCGACGTGTCAGCAATCTGGACGAGAGGAGCGGCCACAGGCGAGTCGCTCTTCGTCCCTATTTGTTGTGCAGCGACGTCACTAAGAATCGCGATCTTTGACAAGCTCGCCCCGATATCGTCGTGCAGGTCAGTCGCGATGCGCGTGCGGATGCGTTCGAGCTCGATTAACCGGCGCGTACGATACTGATAACCAAGGTGAGTCGCAGCGATGAGAAGGAGAACGATCAAAGCAATGAACCACCATCGCTGCCAGACAGGCGGCACGATCGTAAAGACGATTGAAGCCGGATCTTTGCTGGCAACACCCTCCGCGTTCACTGCCCTGACCAGGAAGCGATAATTGCCGGGTCTGAGGTTCGCATAATTCACGATGCGTTGGTTTGCTGGAGCATTCCAATCGTGATCGGCGCCTTCGAGCCTGAATTGATATCGCAGCACGTCACCCGATCGAAATCCCGGACTGACGAACTTAATCTCCAACTGATTGTTATTGGCTTCGAAGTTGAGATTGCTGAGTTGGGGTACGCCCAGATCGGGAATCTGCAGATCGTTGCCCGCCACTCGTACTCGTTGAATCAATATCGGCGGCGCCTCGGATTCTTCCTCCTGCACCGGCACAAGTCTCGATAAGCCTTGCAATGTTCCGAACCAAAGCACATTTTGCAAATCGCGATAGGCTACGTTTACGAAACTGTTTGGCAGACCATCGGCAATCGTGAAGTGTTTGACGCGACCAGTTTGATCGAGACGATCGACACCGATACCGGTGCCGGCATAAATTCGACCCCACTGATCTTCAGTGATGCAAGTGATCTGATCGGTGGAGAGACCTTCCTTCACAGTGTAGCGAACAAACGTCGGATGGTCGGCAGCAGGATCGTCGATGCGCCCTAATCCACCTTCCGTGCTTGCGATCCAAAGTCTTCCTAAATGATCGCGATACAGCGCGCGGATCATGCCGGCGGGCACGCCGTCTGTCCTGGTGAACAACTGAAATTGACCATTGCGGTAACGCGCGAGATCGCCCCAGTAAAATCCGATCCAAACATTACCTTTTAGATCTTCCTCAAATGCCGTCGCGGCGCTGTCGCTGCGGTGGTTCACTTCCTGCGAATACGAATAAAACTTTCCTGTTGCTCTTTCCCACCGGTCCACATGCGAAGTTGAGGGATTATTAATGATGCTGATCCAGATATCACCACCGGAGTCTTCGAAAAGACGAAATGCCTCGTTACCGCTTAAACCATTTTGCCTCGTGTAGGCTTTCACCGGCCGTACTCTGCCGAGTTCCTTCACGGATCGCACCTGCGGGAACTGAAAAACTCCATTACTCGTTGGCACCCACCATTGTCGCAATAGATCTTGAACAAACAGTTGGTTCCATCCCCAGGTGGGAACCACATTCGCCGGCAGGTTGACTCGAATGTTTTCAAAGTGCCGGCCGTCGAAACGATGAATGTGAAATGAATCAACGTGAAGTGAGCGAGTAACTACAAACAACTCCCCGTCGCGATCTTCGCCGATGGCTGCTATGCGTGAGTGTTCCAGTCCATCTGCTTCGGAGTAAGAAATGAAGCCACCTCGCGCGATTCTCATCGCACCACCACTCTCACTTCCGATCCAAACATTGCCATCGTGATCTTCGGCGATTGCTCTGATGGTGTCGTCAGTGAGCCCATGCTCACGGGTGTAATTTATGAAGTGGACATCAACGGATGATCTGTCGAGAGAAAACTCGGAAAGACCCTTTGGGGTCGCGATCCAGACCCGTTCGTCTGAAGTCTGATACAGATCAAAGATCGCGTCAGCGATAAGCCCGTCTTTAGTTGTGTAAACGCGAGAGACGATCGGTTCTCCGGCTCGTGCATAAGAATCAAGCCGGCAGAGTCCGCGTGCGGTAGCTATCCAGATAGTGCCATAGACGTCTTTCAGAATGTCGCGGACGTGTGGGTGTGGCAATCCATTTTTGTCGGTGAAATGTTCGACTTTGCCGTCGGGAAATCGACGAAAGAGTCCTTGCTCGGCGCCAATCCATAGAACTCCGAACGGGCCTTCGACGACGCTCGTGATATCAATTCGCTGGTCTTCGTTCTCACTGAGACTGACGTAATCCAGTTGCCAGTCATCACCGTTTCGGCGCAGCGAATACAGGCCGTTGTCAGTTCCGACCCAAATCTTTCCGGAACTATCTTGATAAAGGCTGGTAATTGATTCCGAACCTGGTCTTTGTTTCGGGATGTATGTTTTGAATTTCGATTCTGAGGTGACCGCGTGAGGATTAAAGCGCGCGAGACCGCCGGGAGTTGCTACCCAATAATCTCCGCTCGTTGCGATCAGCAAGTCGTAAACTACGCGATGCGGAAGACCCTGGGCGACTGTGTAATTTACGAATTCGTATCCATCGAAGCGAGATAAACCATCTGAAGTACAGAACCACAAGTAACCAAGCGGATCGGAAACGATTTTGTGGATGCTGTCACGCGCGAGACCGTCGGCAGTGGTGTACGTTCGAATGGGAAGTTGTTCAGCACGACATTGCGCACACGAGATCAAGACGAGCAGGATGATGGCGACAACTCGCTTCACAGCGCGAATATGCATCAATAGCCAATGGCTAGTCCATCTTTGCGTGAATCGGAGGCGCCCATGAGTGTGCCGTTCACCGGGTCGATCATGATTACCTGACCGCCACCCATTGATGATCTCAGTAAGCCGGGAGGCTTAGCTCGCACGTGGCCCAGCGCCAACAGCCGATCGATCACTGTTGCTCCAATTTCGTCTTCGAGCAAGACGTCCTTCCCGTTCATAAAACGGTAGCGCGGCGCATCGATCGCCTGCTGCAACCCCATACCGAGATCGATGATGTTGACCAACACCTGAACGTGTCCCTGGGGCTGAATGCCGCCACCCATCACGCCGAACGACATGAACAATTTGTTATCTTTGAAAACCATCGCCGGAATGATCGTATGAAAAGGACGCTTACCCGGTTCGAGATGGTTTGGGTGTGCTCGATCAAGTGAAAACGAACTGCCACGATTCTGAAGTACAATCCCCGTATCACCGGCAACAATCCCTGATCCAAAAGCGTCGAAGAGACTGTTGATGAACGACACGGCATTGCCGTCCTTATCGACGATCGTAAAGTAGGTAGTGTCGCTGCCTGCGTTGATGGCGCCTGGTGGTGGTGAATCAAGTGCTTTGCGTGGATTGATGAGGGCGCGTCGTTTTGCTGCGTAGTCTTTCGACAGCAACTCGGCTACAGGAACTTTGGAGAAATTCGGATCGGCGATGTAACGATTGCGATCCGCGAAAGCTAGTTTGGTCGCTTCGATCAGTGTGTGATAGTAGCGATCGGGTTGTGTACTCAACGCTGCCAGATCGAAACCCTCGAGAATGTTAAGTGTGATTAATGCAGTCAGCCCCTGACTGTTCGGTGGAATTTCATAGACCGTGTAGCCGTGATAATCCGTCGAGATCGGATCGACCCATTCTGATTTCTGCGCTGCCAAGTCTGCGAGCGAAATCAAACCCCCGTTCTTCTCGCAGTAATCAGCGATTGCCTTTGCTATCTCACCTTTGTAGAAAGCGTCGCGACCGCCCGCCGCGAGCTTGCCAAGAGTGCGAGCGAGGTTAGGTTGCCGGAAAATTTCGCCAGCACGAGGCGCTCTTCCTTCGATCAGATAGTTAGCTGCGGATGCAGGAGTCTTCTTCAACTTTGCTACTTCGGCGTTCCAGTCTTCAGCAGTCTTCTCCATGACTGGAAACCCGTTCTCTGCCGTTTCGATAGCGGGCCGGAGCAGATCCGCAAGCTTCATGGTCCCATACTTGTCCAATAACGTTACCCAGCCATCAAATGCGCCAGGGACCGTGATGCTTTCCATGCCGAACTCCGGCATCTGCGTAATCTTCTTCTTCGCAAAGTAATCAAGACTCAAAGCGGCCGGCGCTCGCCCGCTGGCATTGAGACCCTTAAGCTCTTTTGTCTTGGACCAGTAAACAAGCATGAAAGCGTCGCCGCCGATGCCCGTCATCATCGGTTCCGTCACGTTGAGCATCGCGGCCATCGCGATCGCCGCATCGACTGCATTGCCGCCGTGTTGGAGAACCTCGAGACCTGCTTCCGAGGCAAGCGGTTGGCTGCTGGCAACCATTGCATGTTGGCTCCGCACAACTGATCGACCCGGCTTGACTTGGGCCACGGGATGAATGTTTGTCATTAACATCAGCGCCATCATCGCAGTCGCAATGATTGTTGTTCGGGACATTAGTGTGACCTTCATTGCCACTTAA
>DASYPN010000033.1:0-3446 GCA_036006625.1 Pyrinomonadaceae bacterium
TGGTCAGGACGTTCGTGTAACCGTCGAGGGAGATGAGACTGTCTACGTCGGCAAGATCATGCGACTTAGTCCGGTGATCGCCCAACAGAATCGCATGCTGATGGTTGAAGCCGACGTGCGAAATAATGGAAAGCTTCGTCCCGGTTCGTTTGCGCACGCGGAAATCGTCACCAACGATGCGAAGATGGCTGTGACCGTTCCGAACAATGCGATCGTGACTTTTGCCGGTATCGAAAAAGTGATCGTTGTTCAGAACGGAAAAGCGTTGGAGAAACCGATCACCACCGGCCGTCGCGGTGCTGAATTCACTGAAGTCGTGTCCGGAATTAGTGTCGGAGAAAAAGTGGTGATCGATCCGGGCAACCTGCAATCGGGACAGCCTGTCGAAGTAGACGAATAGCGCCACAAGAAGGCACAAAAAACACAAAATGCAGAAGCTAGCCGAAATCTGTATCCGCCGACCTGTTTTCGCGACAATGATCGTTTTGTCGCTGGTCGTGGTGGGCACGGCTGGTTTCTTTAAGCTCGGTGTCGATCGTTTTCCTTCCGTTGACCTGCCCACGGTTTCGGTGCGCGTGAATCTGCCCGGCGCGGCGCCTGAAGAAGTAGAGTCGCTGGTTGCGCAACCCATCGAAGAAGTCGTCAACACTGTCGATGGCATCAGCGAGTTGCGATCAGTCTGCGGTCAGGGAACCGCGATCGTAATCGCTACCTTCAAACTCGATCGCAATCTCGAATCAGCAACACAGGATGTACGCGATCGCGTTAATACCCTCGGACGCACTCTTCCTGACGACGCCACTCCGCCTGTCATTCAGAAATTTGACAACGACAGCACTCCTGTCATGACCATCGCGCTCTCTGCCGATCGCTCATTGCGAGAACTAACAGAACTCGGCGACAAGATGGTACGCCCGCAGCTCGAACGTGTCGGCGGCGTCGGTGAAGTGCGTGTTGTCGGTGGACTCGATCGCGCGATCAATGTTTGGATCGACGCTGAACGACTTGCCGCTTACCAGATTTCCATCTCGCAAATTCGACAAGCGATCGAACGTCAGAATGCCGACGTGCCAGGCGGAAACGTGACAACCGGAAAAGAAGAACTCACGCTTCGCACGCTCGGAAGATTTACTGACCCACGCCAGTTCAACGACCTCGTAATCGCGAATGTTAACGGCGCCCCCGTCAGGCTTCGCGACGTCGGCCGCGTTGAAGACGGAACGAAAGAACAGCGATCGATCTCGCGTCTTAACGGTGTGCCCACGGTTACGCTCGACATCAGGCGACAGTCAGGCGCGAACACCGTAGAGGTAATCAAAGGCCTGAAGGACGCTTTGCCACGCGTCACTTCGCAATTGCCGAACGATGTCAAAGTCGAGATCATCCGTGACCAGTCGCGCTACATCGAATCGGCGCTGCACGAGATCCAGGTCCACCTGGTGCTCGGCAGTATTCTTGCGAGTCTTGTCGTGTTGCTGTTCATGCGCTCGTGGCGTTCGACACTGATCGCGGCGGTCGCAATTCCGTGTTCGGTAATCTCGACGTTCGGCATGATGAAGGCGCTCAACTTCACGCTCAATAGCGTGACGATGCTCGCGCTCGTGTTGATGGTCGGCGTGGTTATCGACGACGCGATCGTCGTACTTGAAAACATCTTCCGCTTTATTGAAGAGAAGAGAATCGACTCGAAAGAAGCGGCGCGAGAAGCAACGAAGGACATCGGTCTCGCTGTACTGGCTACAACTCTGTCTCTCGTAGTTATTTTCCTGCCGGTGTCGTTCATGTCGTCCATCTCCGGACGTTTCCTGTACCAGTTCGGAATCACCGCGGCCGTCGCGATCCTCGTCAGTTTGCTCGTGTCATTCACGCTCACGCCGATGATGAGCTCGCGACTGATTCGTGTGAGCGACGCGAAGGGCGGGCATGAGTCCCCCGCATCGCGACGTGGTTTCTATCGTTATATCGATACTGCTTACACGCACATGCTCGCGTTCGCGATGCGACACCGATTAGCGGTGGCGGTTGTTGCCATCGCGGTGGTGCTGACGAGTGTGCCGTTGTACCGCGCGGTGAAGCAGGAGTTTATTCCGACAAACGTCGACGAAGCCGAGTTTGAAGTCAGCGTCAACGGTCCTGAGGGCACAAACCTTCCAGTGATGAACGAAGTCATCACGTCGATGGAGAAAGAGATTCTCGAAACGCCGGGTGTGCGGCTCGTGCTTTCGTCGTCGGGAGGAAGTTTTCTCGGCGGTGTGAACCAGGGCAGCGCGTACGTGCGCATCGCGCCGCACGAGGAGCGCACGCTCTCGTTTGGGAAATTCTGGACCGAGCTGAAAAAAGGACATCCGCTCAACGCTTTCAAAGGAAACTACACGCAGCAGGACGTGATGGTGGAAGTGCGCCGGCGACTCCAGAAGTACGCGCCGATGCGCATCGGTGTGCGCAACGCCCAGTCGTTCAACTTCGGCACCGGCGGTCGCACTGATATTGACTTTGTTCTTCGTGGACCAGAGCTCGTCGCGCTTGCCGGTTATGCGGACGATCTCGTCGAGCGGTCGAAGAGTCTCGGCGGCATCGTCGACGCTGATACAACTCTGAAACTGAACAAGCCCGAGTTGCGTGTCGTGATCGATCGTGACCGCGCAGCGGACCTCGGTGTTGACACCTCCGACATTGCTACCAGCTTGCGACTCATGGTCGGTGGCGAGGAAGAAGTTTCACGCTTCCGCGATGATTCGATCAATGAAGATTACGATGTGCAGTTGCGACTAACCGAAGCTGACCGGAGCGACGTGGAAACGATCAAGCGGCTGTATGTTCCTTCGTCGAGAGGTGGCAGCACGTCGGGTGTAGCCGGACCCGGACTTGTTCGGCTGGATAATCTCGTCAAGATCGAACGCAGCACGAGTCCTTCGCGAATCGATCGTCTCGATCGTGAACGACAGGTTTCGGTGCGCGCGTCCGTGGCGCCGGGCTACGCACTCGCAGATCGAATCGAGGCGCTGCGTGGAGCAGTTCGTGACATGAACCTGCCGAGCGCTTACACCACCACGGTTTCGGGTCGTGCGCGCGAGCTCGAGAGAACGTTCACTGAGTTTATCTGGGCGTTCATTCTCTCTATCATTTTCATGTACATGATTCTGGCGTCGCAGTTTGAGAGCACCGTGCACCCGCTCACGATTCTGTTAAGCCTGCCGCTTTCAGTTCCGTTTGCGTTGCTGTCGATATGGGGCACTGGCGATACACTGAATCTCTACTCGGCGCTCGGTATTCTGGTCTTGTTTGGCGTGGTGAAGAAGAACGCAATTCTGCAGATCGATCACATGAACAGTTTGCGCGCGAAGGGTATGGAACGTCACGAGGCGATCATGCAGGGCAATCGCGATCGACTGCGTCCGATCCTGATGACGACGCTCGCGCTCGTTGCGGGTATGTTGCCCCTCGCG
>DASYPN010000034.1:0-7579 GCA_036006625.1 Pyrinomonadaceae bacterium
GTACGAAATTCGGAATCGACAGTCTCGGGTATGGCGAACCCGATTTAAACCGAGGGCGGCCACGGAGGGCCGCCCCTACAGTACGTTCCACAGAGCTTTAACTGATGAAGGTTTCGCTTTTCGTAACGTGTCTTGTCGATCAATTGTGGACCAGCGTCGGCGTGAGTAGCGTCGAGGTGTTGCGGCGTGTTGGTTGTGAGGTTGAGTTTGACAAACGGCAGACGTGTTGCGCGCAACCGGCTTTCAACACCGGTTATCTCGACGAAGCGCGACCAGTAGCACGACGTTTCATCGAAATCTTCGAAGAGAGCAAGGCCGACGCGATTGTCAGCCCGTCCGGCTCCTGCACTGCGATGGTGCATCACTACCCGCAATTGTTTGCAGGCGATCCCGAATGGCTACCGCGAGCGCAAGCCATCGCAGCCAGGACGCACGAGCTGAGCTCGTTTCTCGTCCGCGTGCTCAAGGTGGAGGACGTCGGCGCGTCATGGCAAGGCCGGCTAACGTGGCACGACGCTTGTCACGGCTTGCGCGATCTCAACCTAAAGACAGAGCCGCGCAAGCTGATCCGCAACGTGCGCGGCGCTGAATTCGTCGAGCTCGAGCACGCTGATGCGTGTTGTGGTTTTGGCGGCACATTCTCTGTGAAGTATCCGGAGATCTCGGTGGCGATCCTGGACCAGAAGATTGAGGCCATCGAACGCGCGGGTGTTCAGGCCGTGGTGTCGGGTGACGCGAGTTGTCTGATGCAGATTGGTGGAAGACTCTCGCGTAAAGGATCCAAGGTGAAGGTGATGCACCTGGCCGAGTTATTAAGCCAACAATGAATCATCTGTCGAGTGAAACATTCGATCAGAACGCGAAGGCTGCGTTAGCTGATTCACATCTGCGAGGAGCACTGAAGAATGCGACGTCGCTCTTCGGTGAGCGCCGTAAAGCGGCGGCCGCGAGTCTTCCGAACTGGGAGGACCTGCGCAGCGAGGCGCGTGCAATCAAAGACGAAGTACTTTCGCATCTCGATCGATATCTCGAAGAGTTTGTCGGCAACGCGGAATCTCGCGGCGCAAAGATTCACTGGGCACGCAATGCGGCTGAAGCAAACTCGATCGTCTGTGGTCTCGCAACAGAACGAAAGGCGCGCACGGTCGTCAAGAGCAAGAGCATGACAACCGAGGAGACGCATCTCAACGACGCGCTCGAAGCGGCGGGGATGCAGGTTGTCGAAACAGATCTCGGCGAGTACATCATTCAACTCGCCGATGAGCCGCCTTCGCACATCATTGCGCCCGCGATTCACAAAACTCGCGGCCAGATCGCCGAACTCTTCAACGCAGAATTGGGGATGCCGCTCACAGATGACGTGGCCCGACTCACCAGCACCGCACGGGCCACCTTGCGCGATCGTTTCGCTGCCGCTGACGTCGGCATTAGCGGCGTAAATTTTGCGATTGCTGAAACGGGGACGATCGTCATCGTCGAGAATGAAGGCAACATTCGTTTGACCACGAGTCTGCCGCGCATTCACATCGCAGTGATGGGTATTGAGAAAGTCCTGCCGCACTTTGCAGACCTTGACGTGTTTCTCAAACTCCTGCCTCGCTCGGGCACTGGTCAAAGGTTAACGACGTACCAGTCGTACATCACCGGAACTAAACGACATCCGGATGACGAAGGTCCGGAAGAACTGCACATAGTTTTGCTCGACAACGGACGCTCGCGAATGTTGGCCCATCCGGTAACGCGCCAATCACTTGCTTGTATTCGTTGCGGCGCATGTTTGAATGCTTGTCCCGTTTACCAGCAGGTTGGAGGTCATGCTTACGGGTCAGTTTATCCTGGTCCGATCGGCGCGGTGATCACGCCGCAATTGATGGGAATCGAAAAGTCTGCACAACTTCCGTACGCGTCGAGTTTGTGTGGCGCGTGCCGGGAAGTTTGTCCGGTAAAGATTGATATACCGCGTCTCTTGTTGCACCTGCGTGCGGAGATTGCGCCGCGCAAGGGAAAGCTCAGTGAGCGACTCGCATTCAAGATGTGGGCTCAGGTTATGATGCGCCCATCGCTTTATAGAATGAGCTCGGTGTTGGGCCGGATAATGCAGCGATTCGTTTCGGTTTCGAAGGCATGGACGAACGATCGCGATCTGCGTCCAATTGAACCGAAGAGTTTTCATGACTTGTGGTCTGATGAATAACACGGCGCGCGAAGCAATTCTTGGATCGATACGATCGCATCTCGCTGCTAGTGTGCCTTACGACAGACAGGAAGTGGTTCGTCATGAAAATCCTGTTAATCCTGTAAAGCTATCCTCTGATATAAAGCCAGTTGAATTATTTAGGCAGAGCCTCGAAGCGGTCGATGGGCACTGCGTGATCGTTCAGGGCGATAACGAAATTGCTCAAGCATTAACCGGTATCATCCGCGCGCAACGCATCGCGATCTCCGACAATCCGGAAGTCGAACGATTGCTTCAGCTCACGGATCTCGAGATCGAAGAACTCGGTATCGTCCCAAACGCGCATGATATTTTCCGTTTCGATGTCGGCATCAGCACCGTGCAAGCCGCGATCGCGGAAACCGGCACATTAGTTCTCGACAGCACACTTGAACGGCACCGATTGGTTTCTCTTGTGCCACCGGTACACATCGCGATTGTGAGAGCCTCGCAAATTTACAGAACGCTCAGCGAGGTTTTGAGTCTTATCAGAAAAGACAAAGAAATCAGTCCTGCGGTTACATTCATAACCGGTCCATCACGCACAGCCGACATCGAGCTGACGCTCGCCATCGGTGTGCATGGACCACAAGAGCTTTATGTCATCATCGACGAAGTGAACTAATGCACATCATTTCTTTTGCAACTGAAGAGTCGAACTGGCGCTCGCCACGCATGGGAATTATTTTGCACGTCGGCGATCGCGACACCGGTTACCGCCTCGACTGCGAGAAGCTGTTCGATAAAGCCGATCGACCGGCAGATCCGCTCGCGTGGTTTGACATGGATGGCCCATGGTTCAAAAAAGCACGCGAGACACACGACGCACTCGTTAGCAATGAAAGAGCGCTCGCCGATGCGCGCGAGAAGGGCTGGCTGGTTCCAAGCCGAGAGGCTTACTGGTTCGCACCCGTGCCGCGGCCCGGAAAGATCATCTGCATCGGGCTCAACTACAGAGATCACGCGGCGGAAAGCAACATGGCCATTCCGGAAAAGCCGGTGATGTTTTCAAAGTTTTCCAATTGCGTGATTGCGCCGGGCGAACCGGTGGTCATACCAACAACGAGCCAACAGGTTGACTACGAAGCGGAGCTGGCGGTCGTGATCGGGCGGCGCGCAAAACATGTCAGTGCTGATACTGCTTACGATTACGTGTTGGGCTACACGGCTTTCAATGACGTGAGTGCGCGCGATTTTCAGTTTGCGGATGGACAGTGGCAACGCGGAAAATCGTGCGACACATTCGCACCGATGGGCCAAACGATCGTCACCACCGATACAATCAAGGATCCGCACAGGCTCTCGATCAAGCTCGTGCTGAACGGCGAAACGATGCAGGATTCAAACACGGACCAGTTGATCTTTGGTGTTCCGGCGTTGATTGAGTTTATAACGCAGTCGATCACACTCGAGCCTGGTGACGTGATAGCGACGGGCACACCGCCGGGCGTCGGCTTCGCGCGCAAGCCGCCGGTGTTTCTCAAACCGGGCGACCGGATGGAAGTGCTGATCGAGGGGATGGGCGGTTTGGGGAATCCTGTAGTTAGTGCAGCCGAATAAAAATCTCGCGCAACGACGCAACGGCGGCAACGGAAGAAGGATGCTTTTACGTTGCGCCGCCGCGCCGTTGCGCGAGAAAACTCTTATCAGGAAAACAAGATGCGCAAATTACTTTTGTTACTGCTGGTAGTCACTCTCGTAACTGCCTGCGTCAGGCCGAACGGCCCCGCTTCAGACGGCAAGAAAAAGCTCACGATTGCCGTGATTCCAAAAGGCACTACGCACGAGTTTTGGAAAAGCATTCACGCCGGCAGCAACAAGGCCGCGAGTGAGCTCACGGCGCAGGGCACCGATGTCGAAGTGATTTGGAAAGGCCCGTTACGTGAAGACGATCGCGAACAACAGATTCAGGTCGTTGAAGGTTTTGCCGCGCAGGGCGTGAGTGGCATCGTGTTGGCGCCACTCGACGATCGCGCGCTTGTTCGTCCTGTCTCGGATGCTGGTCGGGCAGGTGTGCCGACTGTGATCATTGACTCGGGTTTGGAGTCGAACGACTTCGTCAGTTTCGTCGCCACTGACAATCGTAAAGGCGGTTCACTGGCCGCCGATCGCATGGGCCAACTTCTTAATGGCAAGGGTAAGATTCTTGTCCTGAGATATGCAGAAGGATCTGCGAGCACAACCGAGCGTGAAGCGGGCTTCATCGATCAAATCAAAGCGAAGTTTCCTGAAATAGAAATCGTTTCGATGGATCAATACGCGGGGGCGACGCGCGACACTGCGAAGCGCGCTTCGGAGAATTTGTTGAATCGTTTTGGCGACGTCGTGCAGGGCATCTTCACGCCGAATGAATCGTCGACCGCGGGAATGCTTTTGGCGTTGCAGGATATCGGCAAGGCCGGAAAGATTTCGTTTGTCGGGTTCGACTCGAGCCAGACGTTTATCGACGCGATCAATGCGAACCAGTTACACGGGATCGTGGTTCAGAATCCGTTCAATATGGGTTATCTCGGGGTGAAAACGATGGTCGACAGTCTGCAAGGGAAGCAGGTTGAGAAGAAGATTGATACGGGCGTGATGCTCGTGACGAAAGAGAATCTCGAAACACCGGAAGTGAAGACGCTTTTACACCCTCCACTCGATCAGTATTTGAAGTAAGTATAGGTCGTATTGGTCCTATAGGGCCTATTCTTTAAATGGTCGCTGATGTAAAACAGAACCGTGCTCTCCTCAACGCCAGATTGCTGCAGAGCTGGCTAAACCGCCTTGGGCCGGTGCTCGGGTTGCTGTTGGTCATCGGCATCTTCTCGCTTTTGGTTGATACGCCCGCGCGTCTTCTTTCACCAAACAATCTTCGCATCGTTCTTTCGCAGACCGTGATCGTCGCGATCGGTGCGATCGGGATGACGATGATCATCATCAGCGGTGGCATCGATCTCGCGGTCGGATCGACGATCGCGTTGACCGGAGTTATCACCGCACTCGCCATCAACGCGGGCTTGCCGCCTTCGGTTGCTTTGCTCAGTGGCATTTTGATGGGCGGGGTTGTTGGCGTGGTGAATGGCGCCGTGATCACGCGGCTGAAAGTCGTGCCGTTCATCGCCACGTTGGGAATGCTCGGCGTCGCGCGGGGCGTCGCAAAGTGGATGGCGAACCAGCAGACAGTGAACATGTCCGGCACCTGGTTGAATGAATTGCTGGTGATGTTTCCGACTCCTGCGTGGTTACTCGTCGCGCCTGGAGTTTGGATCGCGATAGTGCTTGCGGTTTGCGCCGCGATTGTTTTGCGTAACACGGTTTTTGGACGACGTATTTTTGCGCTCGGGTCGAATGAAGCTGCGGCGCGTGCGTGTGGTATTGCGACTGACAGGTTGAAGATTTGGATTTACGGTTTGGCGGGCTTGCTGTTCGGACTTGCCGGCGTGATGCAGATGTCGCGACTGCGACAAGGCGATCCGACTGTCGCTGCCGGATCGGAGCTCGACATCATCGCAGCGGTGGTGATTGGTGGCGGTAGTTTGAATGGTGGCGAGGGCAGCATCCTCGGATCGATGATCGGCGCTTTGATCATGGCGTTTCTGCGCAATGGATGCCAGCAGGTTGGTTGGCCCAACTACATTCAGGAGATCATTATCGGCGCGATTATTGTCGTTGCGGTTGCGATCGATCGTTGGCGATCAAGCCGAGCTTAGCCACAAAAAGGCACAAAAAGCACCAAAGAAGAGCAGAAAAGGAGAGAGGGTAACTTACCTCATGCCGGTTACGCTCGAAGACATTGCACGCGCGCTCAACGTCTCGAAGATGACGGTGTCGCGTGCGATCAATAATCATCCCGAGATCAGTCGAGCAACACGCGCGCGCATTCTCGCTACCGCGCAAAAAATGAAGTATCGCCCAAACCAGTTTGCGCGGGCGCTAACCACAAATCACTCGTACCTCATCGGCATTGTTGTTCCAGACTTGATGCACTCTTACTTCGCAGAGATCTGTCGCGGTGTCGAAACACACGCGCGACCGGCCGGGTATCAAAACCTGATCTGCAGCACTGATGAGGAAGCACGCAAAGAAATGGACGAGATCGAAGCGCTCTTGTCGAGAACTGATGGGCTCATTGTCGCTTCTGCATTATCAGCGACTGAAGGGAAGTTCTATCGCCGTCTTCTTTCCGAAGGTGCGAACATCGTTTTGATCGATCGTTTATTGGATGGACTACGTTGTTCTGCGGTCACGACTGATGACGTGCAAGTCGGAATACTCGCCACTGAGCACCTCATCAAGCTCGGTCATCGAAAGATTGGACACCTGCGCGGTCCGAATGTCTCCACGGCGAACAAGCGTCTCGAAGGTTATCAACAGGCGATCAAGAAATCTTCTCTCAAGTCGTCGGTCCGCGATTGCGGTTTCACTGAAGCACACGGTTACACGGCAATGCGGAAATGGCTCTCGTCCGGCAATCTGCCTACTGCGATCTTCGCTGCAAACGATCCCGCCGCAATCGGCGCGATGTCGGCGATGGACGAGGCAGGATTGAAAGTTCCTGACGACGTCGCATTCGTTGGCGCGGGCAGTATTCACTACGGCGACATGTTGCGCGTGCCTCTCACGACTGTCACGTGGTCGAAAGCCGAGATGGGTCAGGCCGCTGCGAGTCTATTATTAGAATTGATCGATAAGAAAAAAGGACGCCGTCACCGCACAGTAACAGTCCCTCCCGAGCTCGTCATCCGCCAGTCTTCCGGCTCCTGATCGAACGAATAAATCAAAAAAATTCTTGACAGTCTGGAAGCGGAGGAGTATATGTTCCGCGTTTAGACAAATTCATTCGTCGCAGTTTTCCCATTAAATCGTAGCAAAATAGGCGTTCCCTTTCGCCTCTAAGTAGTTGGCTTAATAAGTCTTAACTCAGAACAATTAAGACTATGCGCAAGATTAACCCACACGATTTCAAAGTCGCTCGTCGCGGTACCAGCCGCGAAATCAATCGGCAGATTGCACTAAATCTCATCCGTACCCATCAGCCCATTTCGCGTGCTGACCTTGCCCGGCTCATGAACGTCCGCCGCGGCGTCGCGAGCCTGCTGGTTAGCGAACTCCTCACTGAGTCGCTGATCTTCGAAGGCGCTGTCGGCGAATCGGTAGGACGTGGCCGGCGACCAACGTTCCTCTTCATCGACTCACGCCAGCGATGCGTTGTTGGTGTCGATATTCGTGCGTCGAGAACCTACCTCATCGTCACCGATTTGATGGGGCGGCAGCTCGGCGTTGTCAGTAGTTTTCAGACTAATCGCGAAGTGGATGTTTTGATTCAAGAGCTTGCGCGACGCATCAAGCAGATCCTTGTTGATTACAAAGAGGTCGGTGCGT
>DASYPN010000035.1:0-5417 GCA_036006625.1 Pyrinomonadaceae bacterium
AATGGCGGAGGGGACAGGACTCGAACCTGCATAGCCTTTCGGCCGGCGGTTTTCAAGACCGCTGCACTACCATTATGCGACCCCTCCGCAAAGGGTGGCGGAGAGAATATAGCGCACCCGGATTTTAATGTTCAAACTCCCAGAATTGCGTTGCTGACGCGGATGGTGCACGATCTCTCGTGATGCGCGTCACCATCGGCCAAATCAATACCATCAACGGCGATTTCGAAGGCAATACCGCGAGCATCATTCGCGGTATCGAACAGGCAAGACGAGAGAACTCGGACCTCGTCGTCTTTCCCGAAACATGCATCCAGGGATACACGTCGCTCGATTGGTTCCTCGACCGCGACGTGCAACGCTGCGCACTCGAACCGTTGCAAAAGATCGTAGACGCCACGCAAGGAATCACAGCGATCGTCGGCACTGTGAGACCGTCGAATCTCGCGACCGGACGACGTCTCTTCAACTCAGCCGCCGTCATTCGCGATCAGAAACTGCTCGGCTTTTCAGACAAGACTCTGCTGCCCGAGTACGACGTCTTCGACGACCCGCGCTACTTCCAACCCGGCGCCGAACGTCACCTGTTCGCATTAAAAGAAGAAAACCTCGGCGTCGCAGTCTGCGAAGACTTCTGGAACGACAAAACTTTCTGGCGTGAACGTCTCTACTCAAACGATCCGGCAGACGAACTGATCGAGCTGGGCGCTGAGGTGCTGGTCTCGATCAACGCTTCGCCTTTCAACAAAGGCAAGATGGGCCAACGATGCGCGATGGTGTCGCATCGCGCGATGACGGCAAAGATTCCGATCGTGTTTGTGAATCTCGTCGGCGGCAACGACGGCGTGATCTTCGACGGCGCGAGTATCGTCGCAGACGCGAAGGGCAAGATCATTCTCCAGGCGCCCCCGTTCGAAGAGTTCATTGGCACTGTGGACCTCGACTGCGACATTGCCGATAAGCGTTGCCTGCCTGGCGAAGACGTCGAAACAATTCACGATGCACTCGTGCTCGGCATTCGCGACTACGCGCGCAAGAACGGTTTCAAACGTGCGGTGCTGGGACTTTCAGGCGGCATCGACTCGGCAGTCGTCGCTACGCTCGCCTGCCAGGCGATCGGCGCCGAGAATGTTCTGAGCGTGATGATGCCGTCGCCGTATTCGTCGCGCTCGAGTATCGACGACTCGGTTGAACTCGGCCGTCGTCTCGGAATGCCGGTGATCGAACACTCGATATCCGATGCCTACGAAGTGCTGCTCAAGCAGTTGAAACTGGCTGCACCTTCGGCTGACAGCGGCCCAAAATCTTCAGTCGCAGCACAGAATCTTCAATCACGTCTGCGCGGAAATATCCTGATGACGATCTCCAATTCGGAAGGTCGCTTGCTGCTTTCGACCGGTAACAAATCGGAACTCGCGCTCGGCTACTGCACTCTGTACGGCGACACGAACGGCGGACTCGCGGTAATCGGCGACGTTTTGAAGACCGAGGTCTATGCGCTCGCGAATTATCTGAACCAGTATGAGGAGTTGATTCCTCACGCGATCATCGACAAACGTCCATCAGCAGAACTCGCGCCGGGACAGTTTGACGATCAGTCGCTGCCGCCTTACGACCAGCTCGATCGCGTGTTGCGGTTGTACTTCGAGCAGAAGGCCACGCCAAGTGAGATCGTCGCAACCGGCTTTGATTCGAGTTTCGTACTGGATATTCTCAACCGCGTCGAATCGCCCGCAAATGAATTCAAGCGACGGCAACTGCCACCAACGTTGATCATCTCGAGAAACGCGATCGGTATCGGACGACGTCGTCCGGTGACTCACCACTACAGGCGCGAACGTTTGAATTGTTAGACCATGAAATTGACGAACCGCAAACTCACACGAGTGCTGGTACAGGCTTTCTGTGTGTTTGTGGTTTCAAACGCTGTGGTCTCAGCTCAATCAACGACTGAAGCCGACGCGCTCGCGGCAGTCAAACTCGCAACCAACCCAACGACCAAACTCACCGCTGCCGAAGACTTCATCGCAAAGTTTCCGAACAGTACTGCGCGAGTGGATGTGGCTGCAGTGATCGCCGGCGAAATCCTGAAGGTTAAGAACGGCATGGTCGCCCTCGCGCTCCTCGAACGAGCGCATGCGATTTTTACGTCGGAGAAGGAGCGGGAAGTTCTCAAACCAGCAGCGCTCGAAGCTTACGTTATCGGCAATAAACCCGACGAAGCGTTTGCGCTCGCGACTGAAATGCTCGCGAAGAATCCGGACGACATTCAAGTCCTGACGCGCATGACGCAGGAGGGAACTGAAGAAGCGAGCAAGAAGAATCGGAAGTACGCCAACATTTCGCTGCAGTATGGCTTGAAAGCGATCGCGTTGCTCGAAGCTGGCACTAAGCCTGGGGGCGTCGCAGATGAAGTGTGGACGACACAGCGCGGAAAACTGGACCGGCTCTACCAGCAAACAGCGATTCTCAATCTCGCCGTGGGAAACGCGGAGGAAGCGAAGACTCGTTTGACTAAAGCGACAACGTTGTCGCCACAGGATCCTTCCAACTACGCGTTGCTCGCGAGAGTTATCAACGTTGATTACCTCACGCAGAAGGACGCGTTCGACGCGATGAGAGAGGTGAAGTCGAAGCCGGAAGCGCAGAAGAAACTTGATGCGCTGCTGGATGAAATGATCGATGCATACGCGCGCGCGGTGGGTCTGGCCACAGGGCGCGTGGAGTATCAATCGCTGCTGCAATCGGTGATTCCGGATCTGACGGTTTACTACAAGATCAGGCACAACCAGTCGATCAAGGGATTGCAGGAGTTGATTAGTCGATACCGGCTCGCTCCATAAGTTTTTTGGACAGGATGAACAGGATTATTCAAGATTTTGCAGGATAAACTTGACTGAGCGGCTTTAAATTCTAATAATCTCGGGTCAACCCACTGAGCCTTAGCCTAAGCTCACTTTTAACCAATCCGTAGCGAGGTAGCCGATGAAATACGCAAAAAGACTCTCCCTTCTTTTGGTCGCGACTATCCTTTCTATCCCCCTCCTGATTGCGCACGCAGCGGGCGGGCGAATCGAAGGGAAAATTACTGACCCGAAAGGCGCGGCAATTCCAGGCGCAACAGTGACTGTAACCAACCAGGTTACAAAGCAGGACTTCACTGCCGTCACTGACAATCAGGGAAAATACAAAGTCGAGGGTTTACCCGCCGGTGCCTACACCGTCCGTGTCACTTCGAAGGGCTTTACCGAAGGACATCGTGACGAGGTGAAAGTTGCAGACGATGCTGCAGCAACAATAGATGTGCGTCTCGAGATCGCACCGGTCGAAGCCCAGGTAAAAGTCACGGGCCAAAAAGCGAATCAGGATCCCGTCTACCAGGCACTCAGACAAACCGATGAGTTCACCGGTGACTACGCCGTTGTCAATAATCTTCAACTCAAGCGAGATGCAGCCAATTTCAACTTGAAGTCAGGCGAGCTTTACTTCATCACGCCTGTCGAAAATCGAGTGACAGCTGCAGTGTTCATTGGCGACGGTGAGTTGACGTTGACTCCGCCAACTGAAGTCGAAAAGAACAGTATCAAAATCTTTACCGGCGAAGGCGGCATTACCGAATCGTTTAATCGCCTCGTGCTGCGGTTCAGTGACAAAACATTCGAGGAGATCAAATCATCTCCGAACGCCACGATGAAAACCGGCGGACCGGCTGCGAGTCAGGCACGCTCTGCGTTTCGCGACAACCGGGAGCTGCTGCACAAACAACTACGTGACAATCGCGAATTGCGCACCCTGTTAGATATTTATGATCCGGCCCGCGAGGGATATTTCACAGCCTTCATCAATGGCAAGCGTTTCAGCAAGCTGATCTACTTGCTTGACCCGCTCGGCGTGCCGGGAGCTACGCCTGAAGAAGTCGGGTTGATAAGTTACGGTGAAACGGATGGCGGCATATGGCTCGCTTTCCATCGTGAAGAGGAATACAAGAAAGGCACCGCCTCGAGTGCTGAAGACAATCGTCTGATCGACATCACTCGTCACGAGATCGATGCGGCAATCAAGGGAGCAAACCTTGCCGCAACTGATCGTCTTACTTTCAAAAATCTCCGGGCTGGTACGCGCGTCGTACCTTTCGATCTCTATCGCACGCTGCGCGTCAGCAAAGTTCAGGATGCTGAAGGCAACGATCTGAGCTTCATACAGGAAGACAAAAACGAGGACGCGGACTTTGGCGTGATCATGCCGAAACCGTTGGAAGCCGGACAAACATATACGATCGCAATTCAATATGACGGCAACGATGCCTTACGCGATTCAGGCGGTGGAAACTTCATTTTGATCCCACGCGCAACCTGGTATCCGGCCAACGCGAATGGCTCCTTCGAGGATCGTGCAACCTTCGACATGACTTTCCGCTATCCGAAGAACTACATGTTTGTGGGCACTGGCTCGCCAACGGCTCCCGATACGAAGGAAGGCGATATTTTCATTGCCAAGTGGTCCAGCGGGCAAACCGAGCTGGCGGTCGCCGGATTCAACTATGGCAGGTTCAAAAAGAAAGTAGTCAACGACAAGGACAGCGGCTACGACATTGAGTTTTATGCCAATGTTGAGGTTCCGGACGAAATTAAAGCGATCCAGCAGGATATCGATCGGCTCGAATCTGCCGGTGTGAAGACCATGACCACGCTCAGCTCCATCACTACAACAGGAATGGCTGACGCAGCACTGGCCGATGCCCAAAACGCGAGCCGCATTTATAACCTGTATTTCGGAAAGCTGCCGTACGGCCGCATTGCCATGACACAGCAGCCGGCAGCTAACTTTGGTCAGGCATGGCCCACGCTCGTGTTCATGCCGTACATGGCTTTCATTGACACCACGCAACGCGCTCAATTACTCGGCACGCGCGGCGGCACCGATAATTTTTGGCATTACGTAGCTCCGCACGAGATTGCGCACCAATGGTGGGGACATATCGTCGGTTGGGATAGTTATCACGACCAGTGGATGAGCGAGGGATTTGCAGAGTTCTCGGCTTCGCTCTACGTTCAGTTCATCCGCGGTAACGACAAGTTTATCGATTTCTGGGAAGACTTGAGAAAACAGGTCGTCGAGGCCAGACCCGCAACAAGAGATCGGAAGCCCTACACCATTGGACCAGTCACGCAGGGCTATCGTCTCAACAATGCAAAGACGGGCGGCGCAGCGCGGTTTCTGATCTATCCGAAGGGCGCTTATATCCTTCACATGTTGCGCATGATGATGTACTCGCAGACCAATGGCGGCGATGCGCGCTTCAAGGCGATGATGAAAGACTTCATCCAAACCCATTTCAACAAGAATGTGTCGACTGAAGATTTCAAGGCCATCGTCGAGAGGCACATGACGCAGGAGATGAATGTCAATAACGACGG
>DASYPN010000036.1:0-4274 GCA_036006625.1 Pyrinomonadaceae bacterium
GCCACCGACGACGTCGTGCGCGACATCTTCTTCGTCGACGACCAAAACGGCTGGCTGGTGTGCGAAGTCAATGCCTACCAACTCAAGACTGTCGAAGAGCCACGCGCTTACCTGATGAAAACCACTGACGGTGGCGAACACTGGAAACGGATCGAGATTAAAGGCTTCAACATTGATTCCATTCTCGTGCGTGCAGTATTCAGTCGTAAGAACCGTGGCTGGATCTTTGGTGAAGCCGGTCAGATCTACACCACGCACGATGCGGGTGATACGTGGGTTCCACTACGCTCTCCAACGCGACATCTGCTTCTGGGTGGAAGCTTCATCGACGACGATCGCGGTTTTCTTGTAGGCGCCGGCGCGACAATCATTCAAACCTCGGACGGCGGCGAAACCTGGTACCAAGCGGCACTGCCGCAAGTTGAAAAAACAGTTCGGTTCAATGCCACCTCGTTTGTTGATAATCGCAGAGGATGGGCCGTCGGAAGCAGCGGCAATGTCTATCGCACCGCCAACGGCGGTCGCACCTGGCAGCGACAGGAGTCGAAAGTCGACGTCGATCTGTTTGACGTGAAGTTTGTCAACGAACTTGAAGGCTGGGCCGTCGGTGCGGAAGGAACAATCATTCACACCGTGGACGGCGGCGAGCATTGGACGGTGGAACGCAGTGGCACTCCACATCCACTCGAGCGTGTGTTCTTCAGCGATCGCAATCACGGTTGGGCCGTTGGCTTTGGCGGCACGGTCGTCTCCTACCTCGGTCCTGAAGTTTCAGCAACTCGACAAAGAAGGTCGCAGTAATGCACAAAAGAATTCTCCTCCTTATCGTAGTTTCATTGGTGTTCCTCTGCCCTTCAACGCTCCACGCCCAAACTCAAACACAGACGCGCAGCCGCATCGTCGATGTCGACAACAGGCCGGATCCAGTGACGCTCTTGCGCGAACGGATTGCCGTTGCTCAGGAACCATCCGAACGCAACCGACTTCAACTGGAACTCGCCGATCTGCTTTCAACGGGGGGACAAAAACCGGAAGCAATCGCCGAACTCAATAAGATCGCAAGCTCGAATTCATTCGATCCAATTGGTTTCTACAATCTCGGCAACTCGTATGCTCGTCTCGGCGAGCCGGACCCTGCTATCGCGGCGTATCGAGTCGCGATTGAGCAGCGCAAAGGGCGCTACTCGCGCGCTTACAACAACCTCGGTGTCCTGTTGTTGCGCACAGGCAAGTGGGATGAAGCTCAGGAAGCTTTGTTGTCTGCTTTAAAGATCGAGAGCTTTCATTATGCTGAAGCGAGTTACAACCTGGGACGCGTTTATGCTGCCAGGGGTCAGAACGATCTCGCTGCACGCGAATGGCGCCGCGCGCTGGCTCTCGATCCGCAGCACGAGGCAGCGAGACAGGAACTCGTGCGTGTGGGTAAGGACGATACTATCCTCGTCACGAGGACAGTTGCAGGTCGTTCTTCGGATACTGCTTCGACGAGGCTTCAACTCGATCACGTGAGTTACAACTACCTGCAACAAGCTCGTGCCGAATCGGAGCGCGGGAAGAATTCGGAAGCCGTCGAGACCTATCGTCGTCTACTGAACCGCAACAATGGTTACTTTCCACCGGCAAATCTCGAGTTGAGTTTTGCGCTGGTGAATCTCCATCGCTACGACGAAGCGATTGCCAATCTGGTCGAAGTCTCGAGGCGCGACGGCGCTCGCTATCCTGTCGGTTACTATCATCTCGCTCGCCTTTATGAGAAGAAGGGTGAATTAAAACTCGCTGAAGCTGCGTTTGCCAAAGCAGTAGAGTTGTATACGCCTGTCAACGCGCAGTTTCTCGTCGACTTGAGTCGCGTGCGCGAGAAGCTGGGTGATTTCAAAGGCTCACTCGAGGCGATGGAAAACTACTCAAAGCTCATGCGGGAACGCGGGCAAGATTTAACCTGGTCAGAAGAACGCATCGCCGAACTCAGATCCAAAGCCACCAAACAGGATTAGTTGACACGCGTTGAGTGGGGATAGTAAAAGTACCGCGCTCTAACTACCCCCGTGCCCAGGAGCTGGACCATGAAAGTTCGACTGATCATCGCGATCGTTTTGACCTTTGTATTCACATCTATTGCTCGTTCTCAGGAACCCGCGGCATCTCCCACGCCCGCGCCGAAACCGGCGATGAGCCGCGCGCAAAGTCAACGAATCATCATCGCCACCGAGAAGAAACTTTGGGAGGCGTGGAAGAATCGAGACCTGAAGCCTTTCAAAGCGACTCTCTCGTCCGACAGTGTCATGATCGGTGATGCAGGTGTGGCCAACAAGACAGAGGCACTCAAAGCGCTCGAGGAGCCGTGCGAAGTGAAGTCGTATGAGCTGAGCGATCTCAAAGTGCTATTTCTGAACAGCAGTGCCGCGCTTCTGACTTACAAGTCTACACAGGACGCGACCTGCGGCGGACAACAGGTACCAGCCACCGTTTGGTCCAGCAGTGCCTACGTTCTGCGCGGTGGAAAGTGGCTCGCCGCCTCACACCAGGAAACACCCGCGAAATAGAGCCACATAAGGCACAAGAGGCACAAAAAGCACATAAAGGAGATTGAGACGGTCGTTTCCAATTATCCTTTTGTGCTTTTTGTGCCTTATGTGCCTTTTGTGGCCGGGCGCATGTGAGGGAAGAGGATCACGTCGCGGATCGAGGTTTTGTTGGTTAGAAGCATCACGAGGCGATCGATGCCGATGCCGATACCTGCGGCCGGTGGCATGCCATACGACAGCGCGCGAATGTAATCTTCGTCCATCACCATCGCCTCTTCGTCACCACGCTCTCGCTGCTTCACCTGGTCGCGAAAGCGATCGTACTGCTCAACCGGGTCGTTCAGCTCGGAGAACCCATTAGCGATCTCCATGCCTGCGATGTAGAGCTCAAAACGTTCCGCTACATGCGGATTTGCCGGTGACGCTTTAGACAGTGGCGAAATCGGTTTTGGAAAGTCGGTGATGAAGGTCGGTTGCACGAGCCCGTGTTCGACGTGTGTCTCAAACAGCTCGAGCACTCGCTCGTTCGTGATCTGATCGGGTTCAACCAGTCCGGACAAACTCGCCTCCATGCCGACACGTCGAAACTCGCTGCCAAAGTCGAGCTCGTGATCGCCAAACTGCACGTGCGTGTGGCCCAGGACTGTAAACACAACCGAGCGCAGCATGTTCTCGCAGAAATCCATCATCTCGTTCACGTCCGCATACGCCCAGTAAAACTCGAGCATCGTGAACTCAGGATTGTGTCGTGTTGAGACGCCTTCGTTGCGAAAGTTGCGGTTGAGCTCAAAAACTTTTTCAAAGCCGCCGACCAGCAGCCGTTTCAAATACAGCTCGGGCGCAATGCGCGCGTAGAGATCGATGTCGAGTGCATTGTGATGTGTCTTGAACGGACGCGCCGCAGCGCCGGTGGCGAGTGGCGTCAACATCGGCGTCTCGACTTCAACGTAACCGTGGTCTTCGAGAATGCGCCGCAGTTCACGCACAGTAGCCGCGCGTCGTTCGAAGACTTCGCGCGACGTGAGCGACTCGTCCTGCTCGTGCTTCAAACTGCCGGCAATCAGATCGGCGTAACGTTGGCGTTGCCGAATTTCGGGATCGTGAATGCCGTGCATCTTGTCGGGCAGTGGCAGAAGTGCTTTCGAGAGGAATTGCAGTTTCTGCACGTGTACCGAGAGCTCACCGGTCTTCGTGATAAACAGGTAACCTTCAACACCGATGAAGTCGCCGTGGTCCAGTGCTTGAAACAACGCCCAACCATCGACGTCGCCACCTTCGGCACTGTTATGCACGCCAGTCGCTTCGCCCTTGCGAATGTAGATCTGCAGACGCGAGATGCCATCCGACAGATGAACGAACGCCACCTTGCCCATGTCGCGCGGTGGCGATGCAATGCGTCCAGCAAGCCGAACGACGAACTTATTCAACTGCTCATTCGCCTGCGTAAGAACTTCGGGCGATGGACGTCCTTCGGCGGACTGCTCCGGCTCAAAGCTGCGAAACCTCTCAACGACACTGCTGATCGTGTCTTCTTTGCCGGCGTCGACAATTCGACTGCGCTCGAACTTGTTCGGATAAACGTTCCCAACGAGCTCGCGCAGAGCCTCAAGATGCTCGCGCCGCGCCTGTGTTTGATCGTTATCTTCGATAAACGGTATCGACATAAAAGTGGCGATTATACAGACATCCGTCAAATCCTGTAATCTTTGACCAATGATCGAAAAGATTTTGAGCCCGGAGCAGATGCTT
>DASYPN010000037.1:0-2192 GCA_036006625.1 Pyrinomonadaceae bacterium
TGAATCGTCCTTACAAGTTTACGATCGCGTTCCTCGTAGTGAACTTGTTCGTGTTCATGTTGATGTGGTCGTCAAGCGGGCTCTCCGTTCGCGCCCTGGTGCTGAGTTTTCCGGACCCGGTTCTGATCGCATATGGCGCACAGGTCAACTATCGAATCGCAGCTCCGTACAACGAATGGTGGCGAGTAATCACGTCGATGTTTGTTCACATCGACTTGCTGCACATTGTAATGAACATGTTCAGCTTGTTGATAATCGGACCATTCGTCGAGAAGCTGTACGGCTCAGCAAAGTTTGTTGTCTTTTGGGTCGCAAGCGGCATCGCCGGCGCCGTGGCGATGTATCTCACGCTGCGTCCGGCCCTGGCGCGCGGACTTTTGGGATCATTCATCTTCAGGTCGATCGACGGAACTGCGGCGGGCGCGTCCGGAGCACTGTTCGGGTTGATTGGTGTTCTGTTCGTATTCGGTATCAAGTATCGCCGCGAACTTCCGGAAGGTTTCAAGCGAGTATTCGGAACCGGGTTGCTGCCGATCATCTTCATCAACTTATTCATCGGTTTTGTAGGTCGCAGTTTCATCGGTAACGCAGCCCACCTCGGTGGACTCTTTGCCGGAGCCGCACTCGCGGTCTTTATTGATTACCGGCGACCGGGCGCACGTCCGGGCATCAACGTCGCCTGGCGCGTGGTGCAGGTTCTGGCATTGGCTCTGATTGCATTGGGTGCTTACAAAGTCGTCAGGAACTTCAATCGCTCGCAGCAGGTGCAGGTTCAGGTGACGCCACCCACCACCAACAACGACAATTTTAAGAGCTACTTCAGCGCGATGAACCAGGTTCAGGAAAAAGTGGCCGAGGTTATCTATAAAAAAGACTTGAGCAATCTCGAGCCGGTCACACAACAGGCACTTCAGGCTCCCGTGCCCGATGCGCGCGCCTCGGAACTAAGAAACACTGTGCTCGACATTCTTTCGAAGCTTGCTGCCGCCGCAGCCGCGGCGAGCCCACCGCCAAAGGATTCGTCCGTACCGCCATCACAGTTGGACCAGAAACTCATCGATGAGTACAACCAGTGGCGCAAAGATTACAATCAATGGTTGAAAGGCGCTGCCAAAAATAACACCGCAGCGCCGTAGCAGATTCACATTTAAAAACTTTTAGGAGAGAGAGATGGAAATCAGGAAAGTCGGAGTTTTAGGATGCGGACTCATGGGCGCAGGTATCGCGCAAGTAGCCGCGACCGCCGGATTTGAGACTGTCGTAAAAGAAGTTTCAGACGATCTGATCGCAAAAGGATTTGGTGGAATCGAAAAGTCGCTGGCGAAGTTTGCGGAAAAAGGAACGATCACTTCAGAACAGCAAACACAAATTCGTGGCCGTCTGTCAGGCACAACCTCGTTCGACAAACTCGCTGATTGCGACATCATCATCGAAGCCATCATTGAAAACCTCGAAGAGAAACGAAGCACCTATCGCAAGTTGGATGAGATGTGCAAACCCGAAACGATCTTTGCTTCGAATACTTCATCGCTGTCGATCACCGAAATGATGACCGCCACCTCGCCCGAACGCCAGCAACGTTTCATCGGCATGCACTTTTTCAATCCTGTGCCGCTGATGAAGCTCGTCGAGGTAGTGAAGACGATTCTGACCGACGAAGCCGTGTACGAACAGGCAGTCGACTTTAGCAAGAAGCTGGGCAAGGTTCCGGTGCGGGCCGGTGACAAGACGGGTTTCATCGTCAATCGTCTGCTCGTTCCGTACATGCTCGACGCGATTCGGGCACTGGAAGAAGGCGTCGGATCGATTGTCGATATCGACAATGCGATGAAGCTCGGATGTGGTTATCCGATGGGTCCGTTCACGCTGGGAGATTTCGTTGGGCTCGACACGACGTACTACATCGCCGAGATCATGTTCAATGAGTTTCGCGAGAAGCGTTTCGCGCCGCCACCGCTACTGAAGCGAATGGTGCTGGCGGGCCTCTACGGCCGCAAGTCCGGCCGCGGCTTCTATGACTACACCAAGGACACCAAAAACCCGACCCCGATGAACCTGATCTAGCTTCGTCGGCGTAAAAATAGCCACTTTCGACAAAAAATAGCCGTTTTCGATAATCGCCGTAAGCGAGTCGTGATGCTAGAATACTCTCTGAAGGGAGACGGAATGAGCGAAGACTCCACAAAAAATTT
>DASYPN010000038.1:0-3766 GCA_036006625.1 Pyrinomonadaceae bacterium
TGATCGGGTTCGCCAAACCCGAGGCCGTGGCTTCTCGAAATCTTTTCCAAACCACGGGCGGCCACGGAGGGCCGCCCCTACAGTACGTTCCGAGGCGCTCATGGTTTAAACGGTCTCCCGAGCGAGTTGGTTACGCTCAAAGGATCGTACACGCTTCGTTGAATTCGAGGCGGGGGAGGCGTGTGGTGAAGCTCGACGGATCTCCGTAACCGATGTTGCACAGGAAATTCGACTTCACATGACCTGCCGGAAAGAACTCCTGCTCGCAACCCTCACACTCCCGACCCGCGCCAAAGAACTCCTCATCCAACCTCGCATTATCAAACCCAGACATCGGCCCGCAATCCAGCCCTAGCGCGCGGGCCGCGATGATCAAGTACGCACCCTGAAGCGATGAGTTACGCCTCGCCGTCTCCTCAATGAGCTGCGGGCTCGACACATACAGATCGCGCATCGCAGGCTTGTGCGGAAACAGCTTCGGCAACTTCTCGTAAAACAGCAGATCGTAAGCAACGATCACAGTGACCGGCGCAGCCATCGTCTTCTCGACATTACCCGGCGAGAGCGTCGGTCTTAGTCGCTCTTTCGCTTGCGACGATCGAACGAAGACGAAACGCGCCGGGCTCCCGTTCGCGCTCGTCGGACCCCACTTCATCAGGTTGTAGAGCTGTCGAACTTGTTCATCCGTGACAGGTTTCTCGAGCCAGCCGTTATACGTGCGTGCCTCGAGAAAGATTTGGCCCAGTGCCTCATCAGATAACAGATTTTTCATGTACGTCTTGCCTCGGCCATAGTAAGCCACAAAAAAGCATAAAAAGCATCGCATCAGCTTCTCGAATTTTGCGGACTTTGCACAAATCTCGACCAATCCTCGTTGCTCTTCGTCTAAACATCCGGAGGCCGGTCAAAATTACATATTGAGGTCCGAAGCCAAAATGATATAGTGCCTTCAACCTGGTTACGGACCACGGTCGCCCCTCGAACGAGCGCTAAAACTCACCTGAGACAACGAGTAACTTTCGGAATCGCGTCGGAGCCGTCCCTATGAGAACCAGCATTTTCCGCTGCGCTGCTAAGGGTTTTATCTTTTCGCTTCTCCTGTTTGTCTGCCTGGTCCCAGCCCTCGCAGCCACCAACAAGAAACCAGTTTTGATTAGCCAGACGTCGAGCACTCGGGCCGTGGCTTTCGAAACAGTGTCCTTTAAAGCCGAACCCTTTCCTTTGACGGCCTCTAACCCGCTAACCTTTACCGATACACGAACCCGAATCTCCATCTTCGCGATGGACCTCGAACTGCTTCCAGGCGAGGGCGCAAACGCGTTTACGTCCGATGTCCAGGACGCGAACGGAAAGATTTATCCCCTGCGTGTTGAATTCGTGGGCCAGGTTCCAAACTTCCCCGGCATCACGATGATTGTTGTCAGACTTGCCGATGATCTCGGTGACGTAGGCGATGTTTTACTGCGGCTCAACTTGCACGGTATGGCGAGTAATCGCGTGCGCGTCGGCATCGGACATACTGGCGGTGGACCATCCGATGATGCGGGTGCTGTCGCGACGCCGGCACCGCAAACTCCCCCGGGCGCAGATCCACCACTCGTTCCGGACGCCTTTACCGGCCCGGCAAGTGACGCCGACACCGTGCGCTTTCTGGAACAGGCGAGTTGGGGACCAACCTCTGCTGAAGTCGCACGGGTGAAAGCCATGGGTTTCATGGCGTATCTCAACGAACAGTTCAACCTCGCGCCAACCAATCCGGCCAAGGGTTCAAATTTTCCTGATTTGATATTTCCGCTCGACGACTCGGCGCAAGCATGTCCAACCACTTCTGCCGATCCAAACTACAACCAAAGCGTTTGCCTTCGCGATAACTTTACAGTCTATCCGGTGCACCGCACGTTCTACAGCAACGCGCTCTACGGAAACGATCAGTTGCGACAGCGTGTGGCTTTCGCATTGCACCAGATCCTCGTCGTTTCTGAGGCCAGCGAGGTTAATCGGCCAGCCTGGATGACTGTTTACCTGCAGGCGCTGGATCGAAATGCTTTTGGCAGTTATCGCACATTGCTAAACGAGATCACACTCACTCCGGCGATGGGCGAGTATCTCGACATGCGTCTCAGCACGAGAACAAGTCCGAATGAGAACTTTGCGCGCGAGGTGTTACAGCTCTTCTCGATCGGTACTGACGCGCTCAACCCTGATGGCACACAGCAGCGCGACGCACAAGGCAACACGATTCCGACCTACACACAAGCGGATGTGAACGAGTTTACGCGTGTGTTTACGGGGTGGAATTTCGCCACGGCTATCGGGGCCGGCATCACGAACTATCGCGATCCGATGGTCCCGCGTGGTGGTCAGAATCATGATGCCGGAGCGAAGACGCTTTTGAATGGCTTTTCGATCGCCGCCTGCTCGAGCCCGACTAGTGCTGCGAACATTGCGTGCGCTCAGTCAGACATGACCGCCGTCATGACTCACCTGGCCAACCATCCAAACGTTGGACCATTCATCAGCAAACAATTGATTCAGCATCTGGTCACGAGCAATCCGAGCGGCGCTTACGTCGAGCGCGTTGCGAAAGTCTTCAACAACGACTGCAGCGGACTCTATCCGCCGGGTTGCACGAACGTTCGCGGTAACCTGAAGCTTGTCGTACAGGCGATCCTGCTCGATCCTGAAGCACGCGGCGACTTGAAGACAGATCCAAACTACGGCAAGTTGCGCGAACCGGTTCAGTACGTCAACGGGTTCCTGCGTGCCTTCAACGTCAAATCATTCGATAAGACAAGCACCAGTGACGGTGTGGTCGGTAGCCGAGGTGGTGACTTCGCGGGCAACCTGGACCAGTCAGCCTTTCAACCGCCGACTGTATTCAGTTATTACCAACCGCATTATGAAGTGCCGGGTATAAAGATTCTCGGGCCGGCATTCGGCATCCTTTCGACCACCACCACGCTGCGACGCGCAAACACCATCAACACGTTGGTCTATACAGGCGTGACTGCCAACACTACGCCGACGGTCGCCAGTCCGGATCGTCCACGCGGGACTTCGATCGATATCTCGAACCTTGAAGCACTCGCGGGAAATCCGGTCGACGTCGTCAACGCGCTCGATACGTTGCTGCTGCACGGAACGATGAACCCGCAAATGCGCACATCGATCGTCACGGCGATGAATGCCGTCAACGATGCGAACGTCACGACGCGCAACCAAAAGCGCGCGCGAATGGCCGTCTACCTGGTCGCAACTTCTTCTCAGTACGACATTCAGAGGTAGGAACTGATTTGAGCTCTTCTGCACAGAGAAATCAGAAAGACATGAGATAACCATCATGGCGATAACACGACGAGACTTCTTACGTACTAGTGCATGTGCTGTTGGTAGTATGGCGCTGGCTTCGAGTATCGAAACTTTCAGCGTGGTTCACGCACTCACGCCGTACGCCGCAGCCGATTACAAAGCGCTGGTTTGCGTTTTTCTAAATGGCGGTAACGACGGCAACAATATGTTCGTGTCGTTGGACCAGTACGCTAGCTACTCGAATGTCCGCGCGGCAGCAGGCTTAGCACTAGCGCAGACGGATTTGCTTCCGGTATCACCTGTAAGCGGTGGTTCCTACGGTTTCCATCCGAACATGCCGGAGATGCAGACTCTCTTCAATCAGGGAAAACTCGCAGTCCTCTGTAATAGCGGACCGCTGGTCGAACCGTTGACGCGGACCACGTATCAGAACGGCACCGGCAAGAAGCCGCTCCAA
>DASYPN010000039.1:0-18947 GCA_036006625.1 Pyrinomonadaceae bacterium
CCAAGCGCGCGCATGCGGCGGTAGAGGTGGCTGCGGTCCACGCCCATTAATTCAGCGGCGCGTGAGACGTTGCCGTCCGCTTCTTCAAGCTTTCGTTGAATGAATTCGCGGTGGTAGGCCTCGGTGGCCTCTTTAAAGGACGGAAAGCGGAACGACGCGGCCGGTGGCTCCTCTTTGCCTTGCGGCGGCAGATCGCTGGCCGAAACCTTCACGCCGGGATGCATGATGACAACACGTTCTATCGTGTTTCGTAGTTCACGCACGTTGCCGGGCCACGAATACGACTGCATCGCCTCGACCGCTTCCGGAAGGAACTGTTTCTGCTTCTTGCCATACGCCTTCGAGAACTGCTGATTGAAAAAATCGACGAGCAGCGGCACGTCTTCCAGTCGTTCACGCAGTGGGGGCAACTCAAACGGGATCACATTCAGACGATAAAAGAGATCGGCGCGAAAGTTACCCTGATCGATTTCGACGTCCAGTCGCTTGTTGGTGGCGGCGATGATACGAACGTCGACGCTGATTGAAGTGCCGCTACCGACCGGTTCAAAACGTTGCTCCTCGAGCACGCGCAGAACTTTCGCCTGCACTTTCGGACTCATGTCGCCGACTTCGTCGAGAAAGATCGTGGCGCCATCCGCGAGTTCAAACTTGCCCTTCTTCGCTGCCGTCGCACCTGTGAACGCACCTTTCACATGACCGAAGAGCTCGGATTCAATTAATTCTTCCGGAATCGCTGCGGAGTTGACTTCGATGAATGGCGCTGCGACACGATGCGATTCCGCGTGTATTGCGTGCGCGACTAATTCTTTACCTGTGCCAGACTCGCCGTAGATCAAGATGCGACCGTCAGTCGGTGCGACGACTGAAATCTGTTTTCGAAGCGCGCGCATCGCTACCGACTCGCCAACCATCGTGTACTCGCGTCCGAGCGCAGCAGCCATGTCGGCATTGATCAACTCGAGCCGCTGTTGGCGCAGTGCATTGCGGACGGTGAGCACGGTCTTCTCGATCGAGAGTGGCTTTTCGATGAAGTCAAAGGCGCCGAGTTTTGTGGCGCGGACGGCTGTTTCGATGTTGCCATGACCAGAGATGATCACGACCGCGGCGTCTGAACCGGCTTCGCGCAATTGTCTAAGCGTCTCGAGCCCATCAATACCAGGCAGCCAGACATCGAGCAGAATGCAACCATAAGCACGCCGCCCGAGCGCTTTGAGACACTCCTCACCCGTCCCGACCGCATCGGCGACGAAACCCTCGTCTTCCATCACCGCACTCAGCGTGTCGCGAATGCCACGCTCGTCGTCAACTATGAGAATCGAATCCATGCATCTCGTAAATCTTGTAAATCCTGAAATCCTGTAAAAGTGTTAGACAAGATTACAGGATTTGCAGGATTTAGGAGATCTTCAGCCCATCGGTAACTGAATGATGAATCGCGCACCATGCGGATAATTTCTCTCCGCCCGAATCTGCCCGCCGTGTTCAAGTATCGTCCTCTGCACAATCGCGAGTCCAAGGCCGGTGCCGCTATCGCGCCGTGAAAAATACGGCTCAAACAGTCTACGAAAATCGCCCGGCTGGATTCCCCGGCCCGTGTCTACGACTTCGGCGCGCAACACGCTCCTTTCGGCATCAAGCCTCGTGACGATCTTGATCGTTTTCTCGTCCGTCACTTGGGAAAGCGCGTCGAGAGCATTGTCAATCAGGTTAACAAACACGCGTTTGATCTGTTCCACATCAAGCATCGACGTCGGAAGCTGGGGATCCAATTCGAGCAGCATGGCGACGCCGTCGAGTCGTTCTTCATAGAGACCGGCAGCCTGCGTTACCACATCATTGAGACTCGCAGGTTCCAGCCGCGTCGCAGGCAAACGCGCAAAGCGAGAGAACTCGTCGACCATCGCCTTTAAGCCTGCAACCTCGCGCGTGATCGTCTCAGTACACTCACTGATCACAGCCGCGACGCGTTTCTCGTCCACACGCTCATCAAGTCCGTTCGATCCGTTACCGTTAGTAGTTCGCCCGTAACTCTTCGCAATTCGCTCGGCTGAAAGTTGAATCGGTGTGAGCGGATTCTTGATCTCGTGGGCCATGCGCTTGGCGACTTCACTCCACGCCGCTGCGCGTTGCGCGGCGAGCAACTCCGAAAGATCCTCGATAACCAGAACCACTCCTCGTCGAGGCCCTTTGGAATCACGCAACGCCGTGGCCGTCATCGACACGGGCAACGGCCCACCATTCGCCGCGCCAGCCAGTTGTGTTTGCTCGGTCGCACGACCAGTGCGACGAGCGCGCCGCAAGAGCCGATCGACAACCAGCCAATCCTCACTGCCGATTAAGTCCGTCAGCTTTGGAGTCTCCTCAGATCCATCGACAACGACCAACATTCTCGCCGCCGACGCATTCAGCGTCGTAACACAGTCGTTCTCGTCAATCGATACTACGCCGGTTGAAAGCGACTGCAGGACGGTTTCGATGTAGTTGCGCCGCTCGCGCAGCGCGAGGTTTTTATCACGTAACTCCGCGGCGCCGGCTTCGATTCGAGTCCGATTCTCCTCGAGCTGCGTCGTCATCTGATTAAACGATTCCGCCAATAGTGCCAGCTCATCGTCCGCAATCGTCGTCACACGATGCCCCAGATTCCCACGCGCTATCTCTTTTGACGCTTCAGCCAGGGCTTTGATCGGCGTGGCGATACCTCGTGCCAGATAAATCGCCACCCAACTCGAAACGAAGAGCAGAATCAGCGTCATCAACCCGAGCGTTGAGAGACCCAACATGCGTACGCGACGCTGCTTTCGCACCAGATCCTGATAACCGCGTTCAGAAGCGGTAACCAGATCCGTGAGGTCGTTGGCCGCACGCTTTTGCGGCGCGATGACCAGCATCTCTGACTGATTTAAAGGAACCGCGAGCGCGTCGAAGTCTTTGCCGTCGGCAAGCGTAGTTCCGGTTGGACCACCAAACTTGCGCGCTTCGCTGAACAATTTTTCGAGTTGTTCCGAGTCAGCCGGCGACAAGTTCGCGCGACTCTGACTCAAAACCGCACCGTCGTTTCCAACTATCTCAACGCCAACGAGCTGTCCTGACGCCACGATCTGGTCCATAGTGACTTGCCGCTCATCCGGCGTCTCGCGGTTTAATAACAAGACGAGCAACGACGCCGTATCGTTGAGAGTCTGATGCTGGCTCGACAGCGTCAGACGTTTAACCTCAGTTGCCTGCTGAACAATCTCATCGGGAAATGGATTGAACCACTTCTCGAGTGATCGATTCAGAAACAGATAGGAAAAGACAGCCATCGCCGTGATTGGCAAAAAACTGATCGAGATGAAATAGACGAGCAGTCGCGTTTTGACTTTCGAACCGAGTTGACGTTCCTTGCGTTCGCGTCGCAGCTTCAGCAGATTGCGAACGAAGATAAATAAAAAGACAACGAAGGCGACGAAGTTGAGTGTGGATAAGGCGTACAGGACGAGCGCGTCGGAGCCAGTGTCAGGCCGCACGACGGTCCAGAGCCAGAGCTGTTGGGAGACGATATTCGCGAGCAACAACAGCACAGTGCCGCCCAAAACCCACAGCAAAACGCGGCGCCGGCGACGAATACGTTCCCTGCGCTCCGGCGTCATGTTGTCGCGATTGTCGGTCATTAAGTTGTGCAAAAGTTTAGCACACGCCTATAGATTGAACGCCTCCGTGGAGTGCGCCAACTTGTCGGCGCTTTAGTATTTTTACCAAAGCGGTAACAAGTTACCGCACTCCAAAGAGGCGCTTGATCTCACATCTGCTAGAATGCCTCGCCGCATGAATATCTTCTTCAACCCCTTTGGCCGGCTCCGCAGCGGATGGCGACTGCTGATATTTGGTGTCCCGTTTTTCTTCCTCACCAGCGTATTGGCTGTTGCGGTGAGACTACTCTTTCAGGTCGTAACCGCCTCGGGAGTCATAGTCCCACACCGTGAATTCGTCTTTGAATTCATATTTCGAGCTGGTCTTTTAGTGCTCGCGATCGGATTGGGTTACATCTGCGCCCGAACGCTCGAAGATTTGCCGTGGCGATCGCTCGGACTCACCTTCCACAAAGGATGGTTGAAAGACCTTGCGATCGGATTCGGACTCGGCTTCGCAGCACTTGCCGTCGCCGTTGCGATTGCCATTAAGGGTCTCAATTTTTCCCTTAGCCACGACGGCTTTGGATCTGTTATCTCGTCGATGTTCGGTTCAGCGGCTTTGCTCTTCTGCGCCGCACTCGCCGAAGAGGCGATGTTTAGAGGTTATGGGTTACAAACTTTATCGCGGGCAAACCTTGCCTGGCTGGGTGTGCTACTGACCTCCGTACCATTCGGCGTGGTTCACCTCGACAACCCAAACGTCGTTCCGGGAGTGACGTTTGCCAACACTGTGCTTGCAGGTGTCTGGATGTCGATTGCGTATTTGCGAACCCGAAGTCTTTGGTTGCCGTTGGGACTTCACTGGTCGTGGAATTGGGCACTCGGCTGGTTCTTCGGACTCCCGGTCAGTGGACTCAAACTCGTTTCACACCCTCTCTTTGAAGCCACGGATTCAGGACCGAAATGGTTGACGGGCGGCAGCTATGGCATCGAGGGTGGTGTCGCCGCGATGATTTCACTTGCCATCGTGACGGTTTTTGTCTGGCGGACGTCGATAGTTTCGGCCACTCCTGAACTAAAGAAACTGACGTCCGAAGAAAACCCGGTCAACAGGGAACCCGTATTAAGCATCCGAACCGCGGACGATCAAGCGTAAACGCGTCTGTTAACAGTCTTCATCACTCTCCCGTCTTAATTGGTGTTGTTGGGTAATAGGTCTCCGGTCTTTGGACCTGGGTTCTTGGAAATCGCGACCGCTCTCTCGAGAACCACCGACCCAGGACCAAAGACCAGGACCGACAACACGATTCGAGACAGCACGATGTACGCCACCGCCGACATGCTTCTGACCAGCCCAGCACCCGCCGCTCCCGAGCAATCGCACGAGACGGCGATCGAAGTGGTGCTGGTCAAGGCAGTTTTGGAAGGCGACCGCGACGGCTTTACGCGGCTCTATGATCTTTATGCACCCCTCGTGCATGGCATCCTGCTGGCTCGTGTGCCGCGAGCGGAAGTTGACGATCTCGTACAGGACATCTTTCTCCACGCTTACAAGAAGCTCGACACATTGCGTGAAAGCTCGTCGTTCGGGCCGTGGATCGCAATGATAGCCCGCAATCGCGCGGTGGACTTCCATCGCCGGTCGCGTGAGACAGTGGAGATCAACGATGAACTGCGCGGCAGCAATACACAGGATTCGAGAGCCACAGAAATCCTGGAACTGATCCGCAATCTCCCCGAAGCTTACCGCGAAACGTTAGTGCTGCGACTGGTCGAGGGCATGACAGGCCCCGAGATCGCAGTGCGCACAGGTCTCACTGCTGCATCAGTGCGAGTGAACCTGCATCGCGGTATGAAGCTGCTGCGTGAGCAGCTCGGATTTATGGAGGGCTTATGAACGACGATTATTTGTGGGACAAGACGGGCGAGCCCGATCCGCAGATCCAGGAACTGGAAGAGATCCTGGGCACGCTGCGATACGAGCCGAAACCGCTGCAGATTCCTAACGAGTTGCCGCTACCACGCCAACGACGAAACTACTTTCCCTGGGTCGCCATCGCCGCAGGAGTGTTGCTAGCCATCCTCGCCGGAGGTATTTGGCTCAGCACGCGCTCGCGCGGCGATGCACCACCACAGCAGGTGAAGGTTACGCTGCCGGAACCCGTTAAAGAAGTAACACCATCAGTTCCGAAGCCTCCCGAGCGGAAAAACGAGTCTCCTGAAGAAGTGGTGGCAGTGCACAAACATCGACCGCGGCCTTCAGCACCGGTTCTTTCAAAACGCGAACGTGAGGAAGCACTCATGGCCAAAGAACAAGTGATGCTTGCGCTGCGACTCACCACAGAGAAGTTAAGCCTGGTCCATAGGAAGACTCAGAACACAAATCCTGCGACTCAGATAAAGAATCAACACCGTCTAGGATAAATGGAGCAATCATGAAACGATCATTTAACACACACCTTATTGCCCTGTTGCTCGTCATCACGTCTGCCTTTGTAGCGAAAGCTCAGGACACACGAATTCAGATGAGCAGTCTCGATCATCTCGCAGCGAAGGCCAGTCAGACTGTCGATGTCAACGTCGACGAACGATTGATGAAGCTGGCTGCCCGGCTGTTCTCAGACAAAGATGAAGACGAGCGCGAGATTAAAAAACTGATCGAAGGACTCAAAGGCGTCTACGTCAAGAGCTTTGAATTTGAAAATGAAGGACAGTTTGTCGCCGCTGATCTGGAACCGATTCGTGCGCAGCTTCGCGGGGCTGGATGGACCCGCATGGTAAACGTCATCAGCAAGAAGGAAGGAAATGTCGAAGTCTACTTGCAGTTCGCCGGCGAAGCTATCAACGGACTTGCGGTGGTTCACACCGACGACAAAGAGCTCACCGTCGTGAACATCGTTGGACCAGTTAATCTCGATAAACTCGCGCAGCTCGAAGGACAGATGGGCATTCCGGATCTGGGAATTGAATCGCCAAAGCCGAAGAAGAAAACCAACGAGCAGTGAGGTGAGCGATGAAAAGGATTGCTAGCAAAATTTTCATCGCAGGCTTTGTCGTGTGCTTCACGTCGGCGCCTGTCGTGTTTGCAAAAGGTGACGACTTCAACTCAGTCGTAAAAATGATTGAACAGTTTTACAACGTGAAGCACGTTGGAATTCCGTTTCTCGCGAAAGCCGGGATGAAAGTGGCCACCACGGCTGCTCGCATCAAAGGCGGCACCGCGAGACGCCTGGCCGAAGCAGGCAGCATGAAGCTCGCGGTGTTTGAAAACCAGGAATTTAACGGCGATTTCTCTAAATTTCGCAGTTCACTGAACCAGGCCCTGAACGTCACCTGGATGCCGTTGATTCAAACGCTCTCCGCCACAGACGGAGAACAGACTTACATTTTTCTCAAGAACGCCGGCGACAAAACCGACGTCCTCGTGATCACGATTGACGCCCGCGATGCGACTGTGGTCCAGGTGACTCTCTCCGCGAAGAATCTCGCTCTCCTCTTGAAAGATCCGGAAGGCACAGGCAAGGCCATCACTGAAGAAGCAACTCTCATCGATCAGGAGTAGATCATGCACCGAATCCTTTTCCTACTTGTCCTCCTCGCTGCGATCGCATCGTTCCCTGTTCGCGCACAGCAAGTTGAAGACACTATCAGGATCAAGACGCGCGTCGTGTTTCTGGATGCGCTCGTAAAAGACAAGAAGACCAGTCTTCCGATCTCCGATCTGACGTCGGCAAATTTTGAAGTCCTCGACGAGGGCAAAACGCGCAACATTTCCTATTTCACGCGCGAAGGTCAGGCACGGAAACCGCTCGCACTGATTCTGATTCTGGACCTGCGTGCAGACGGCGCCGGGAGATTTTTGAAGCGCCCTGAAATTCTTAAGTCGATGGAAGACGAGTTGGCGAAGTTACCACCGGGCGATGAAGTCGCGATCATGGCGATGGATACGAATGAAGACGAAGAGCGGTATTGGTTGACGGAGTTTACTAACGATCGCACGAAGCTGGCTGCGGCACTGGCCCGCGTGCCCGCGTTGTCCGTTACGCATGATGATCCACCGGAAGGTGCTGTGCAGGTAAAACAGAAATCTCAGGACACTGCTACGCCGCAACCCGAAGGTAAACCCGACGACATCATCGAAACCGAGACTATCCATGGTAAGAACGGAGGAACCATCGTACGCAAGACGCATCGCGACGGCAGCGTTAACGTGACGCGCACGAACAAGGATGGCAAAGTCACGATCGAGATGGGCGACATGTACGACATGGCAGCGGCTGTGAAAGATGCAACGCGAAAAGCTGCTGAGACGAGACCAAACTCACAGGTATCGATAGTTTGGGTGTCGGATGGTATCGCACCGATTTTCTACGAGGATCGTGATGCTACAGAGCAGATCCTGATTCGCGACAATGTGATCTTTAATTCGTTGACCGTGGAAATGCGGACGTTGTTCAAGTTCCTCGTGCCTATGGCTAAACCGATAACTGGTTGGATGGGGTTGAGTCTATACGGCAGTGCCAAACATCTCGCGCAGCGATCTGGTGGCGAGGCAGTCAAGGTTGGCCGTGTGAAAGATTACGGTGCAGGGTTGTCGAAGATCATCGGAAACCTGACCGCACGCTACAGCCTCGGCTTCGCCCTCGCTGAAGATGAAGTCGACGACGGCCGCATGCACAGCCTCGAGGTACGCGTAAAAGCGCAGGATCAAAAGGGTAAGACACGAAAACTGCAGGTGAGCTCCCGGCAGGGTTACTACATGTCCTCAACCATACCGAAGGAAGCGGCAGCGAAGGCGCAGTGAGTAGCTGTCAGACGAAAAGATCAGCGGGAACGTGAAAGTAATTCGCGAGAGCGCGAGCCTGAGTTTTACTGATTCCGCGCTTGCCATTCAACACTTCTGAGGCGATGCCCTTAGAGCCGAACACGTCCCAGAGTTGACTTTGCTTAATACCACGCGCTTCCATCAAGTGGTGAAGAACGTCCAATGGTTCCGCTTCCGGAGGCTGATAAAATCGCTGTTCAAAGTCTTCAATCAGTCGTGCCAACAGTTTTAGAAGCTTTTCCTCTTCAACCGATAGGTCTTCACCCTTCTTCATAAGCTTCTCAACTATCGCCAGCATCCTTGCGTTCTCTTCCTCTGTCTCGATAACCACAGGCATCGTTCGCGAGAGTAATCGTCGATAACGGACCGGATCAATTTTGCGCACTCTATTCATTCTTCCACTTTCCCAGGTCATACTCTTCATGAGTAAGTATTGCAACAATGAAAACTGTTTGGCTCCTATAGACTATTCGACTTATTAATCGGTACTTGTTTCCTTTGATGTTGAATACTGTGTACCTGAAGCGGGAACTAAGTTACAGAGATTGGGTCACCGCGTTTGGCGCGGAGGAGTTGAGCCGCGGAGCCACCGTTTACTGAGATCTCAAGAAACCCGGCACTGCCCCAGATCGCAAAAATTTCTTCCGGCGAAGCTTCGCCGTAGAAGTTTCGTAGCCTGCTTATTGTCTGTCCGTTAATCGACAGACTTCCTCCCGGAAACTCGTCACGCTGAATGTTCGTCACGCAATTCCCAAAGTGATCGATGTGGATGATGCGGAGCGGTGTTTCAAGTGACGGCAATCGAATCTCATCGTTAATCTCCGGACCAAACTGCTGAAGCGGCACGCCGGCTGAAAGCGCTCCGGCGACAGGCGCGAAGATGTCGCGGCCGTGGAATGTCGAGCTCGGATCGGATCGAAAGTATTTCTCTGCCGTGACGTGAAAAGTTCGATGTGCAGGCTCTCGGTCGTAGATGTAAGTGAAGAGCCCGTTATCCGGGCCAACAAAGAACTGCTCGTTCGCCGTGACGATGATCGGCCGTCGCGATGATCCAACACCCGGATCGACAACGGCGACGTGAATCGTTCCGCGCGGAAAGGTCTTATAGGCAGGGAGCAGCATGAACGCACCGGCTTCGATGTCCTGCGCCGGAATCTCATGCGTGATGTCTACGATAACAACGTTCGGATTGACGGATAGAATCGCACCTTTAACAGCGCCCACGAAATAATCCGCCGTACCAAAATCCGTGAGCAAAGTAATAACGGGGAGATTGGGCGGCGAACTGCCCTCTCTCCCCGTTTCCTGATCCACTTCCGTGGTCCTCACAGAGCGCTCGTGTCAGTTGATGTGCGAATCTTCAGATGCTGGCCTTGTTCGAGTCGAATATCTTTGCCCCGCTGCGTCATAGTACCTGCCGCGCCCGCACCGCCGCCAATGATTGCTCCGATCGCAGCTCCCTTACCGCCGCCTGCAATGGCTCCGATGATGGCTCCGATACCCGATGCCGCGCCGACTTTCGCCGCATCGTCTTTTGTCGAATCCTGCCCTTTGATGCCGCCTTCGGAATCGACTGCCGGATCTTCGCCGTGTATTGGACCGATTTCAATGAGCTCCGCATGAAGCGTCGCAGTCCGATTGTCGGTTGAACGAATCTGATCAAATGCTAATTGGAGCTTGGCCACACCTTTAACTTTTCCAGGCCGCTCGACCTGTGAAACTCGTCCTTCGACGATGTAACCAGCATACTGTGCGGGCTCAACTACCCGCGCCTGGATACGATCTCCTCGTTGACTCACGTCAGTCGAAACTTGCGTTAACAGTTCGAGATTTAAGATCGTGTTGCGCGGAATCGCCACTGAGCCACTCGGTGCTGCAGTTGTGTTGTCGACATTCCGTTCCGCATCAGGAGTGCCCGAGGTATTGTTCACTTCGACTGGAATGTTGCCCGGGTTCTGTCGTCGACGTAGACCTGTCGGAAGCGACGAATTGAACTGCTGACGATCAAAACCCGCCGTGTAACCGGCTTCGAAACCCTGTTGGTAACCGTCGCGATAATCCTCGATTGGTCCCCAGGCTTCGTTATAGGAGCGATCTGCCTGTTGATAATCCTGTTTGTTCTTAATATCACGGGCGGCATTTTGGGAAACGTCCTTGAATCCTGCCGTGTAGCCGTCCGAATAACCTGTTCGATAACCGCGTTCCAGCGCCGTAGTGCCCTGCGCACCCGCGGGAACGATCGCGAGCAGACCAACTATGGCGATGCTCAATAAAACTACCAGGGGAAGCTTCAGATAATTCATATTTTGTCCTTCCGAAGAATTTACCACTGCAAAAGCAGCCGTAGCGTCTTGGGAGAGCCAACCTCGCAACCCACGAATGCTACCATCAATTGGCCCCAATTTGTGCTTTTTGTGCATCTTTGTGGCAAACTGCGACTCAGATGCCAGAGGAGTTGGATTTGATGCCATCACGCCGGGTTTATCTCGATAACAGCGCCACTACGCCGGTCGATCCACGCGTGGCAGCGGCCATGGCCCGCGCGGTCGTGGAGACGTTTGGCAATGCGTCGAGCGTCCACGGCTTTGGGCAACAGGCGCGCGCGGCTATCGACCGGGCGAGGCGTGAGGTGGCGACGCTTATCGGCGCCAGGCAGAACGAGATCGTCTTCACGTCCGGTGGTACTGAATCAAACAATCTCGCCATCCGAGGCGTGTGTGAAGCAGCGACTGCTCAGGGACGGCACATCATCACGTCTGCGATTGAGCATCCGTCTGTAGCCGGTGTTTGTGCTGAACTGGAAAAACGAGGTTGGGAAGTTACGCGTCTGCCTGTTTATCGAAGTGGGATCGTGAGAGTTGAAGACGTCGGCGCGTCGCTTCGTCCCGATACCGTCCTTATTACAGTGATGCTGGCAAACAACGAGATCGGGACGATTCAGCCGGTTAGAGAAATCGGTTCGCTCGTTCGCGAGAGACGAGCTGCCGGGCAAAAACATCTCTGGCTTCACACCGATGCAGTTCAAGCGGCTGGAAGAGCGCGTTTGAATGTCGAAGAGCTTGGTTGCGATCTGCTTACGATCTCCGGGCATAAGTTGTATGCGCCGAAAGGTGTCGGTGCGCTCTACGTACGGCGCGGCGTGAGACTTCACGGACAAAACGTCGGCGGGCATCAGGAGCGCGAGCGACGCGCCGGCACTGAGAACGTTCCGGGCATCGTTGCTTTTGGTGAAGCAGCAAAACTCGCACGCGAAGAGTTTGAGCAACGGTCGCAGCATGATCTAATGTTGCGCGACAAGTTTGAAGATGCGGTTAGCGAGAAGATCCCGGACGTTGTAATGAATGGCGATCGTGAACAACGTCTGAGCCATCTCTCAAACATCTCGTTTCGCTTCATTGAAGGTGAAGGGTTGTTGATAAATCTCGATCTGGAGGGCGTCGCGGTTTCGACCGGTTCCGCGTGTTCGTCGGGAACACTCGAGCCATCGCCTGTGATTCGCGCACTCGGAGTTGACGACGAGCTTGCGCGCGGTTCGATTCGATTTAGTTTCGGAAAAGATAACGAAGAGATTGAGGTTGACTATGCTGTCGAAGTGCTCACGCGTGCGGTTGCACGACTGCGGGCACTCTCGCCTTTAACTCTGGTTAGCCACTGATTACTTGTCCTACTCCGCCAAATTCAAAGAACATCTCGCCCATCCTCGCAACGCGGGTGAACTGCCTGACGCGAACGCGATCGCAGACGAGACCAATCCGATCTGTGGTGATCGGCTGCGATTATCGTTAATCATCAACGACGACCGCATCGAAGCAGTGCGCTACCTCGCCTATGGTTGTCCGCCAACACTGGTTTGCGGATCGGTGTTAACTGAACTGATTAGTGGAAAGACAATCGAAGAGGCAAAGCGACTCACGCGTGCGGCTCTGGTCGAGGAAATCGGTGGCCTTCCGTCCCGGAAACATCATGCCGCAGCCCTCGCGATCGAGACGCTCAACGCCGCATTGGAACACAGATAAAACGGGTTGATTACGGATTAGTGTTGTGGCGTCCCGACGACGCGTGGCCGGGCGGCGGGTTCGATTGTGTTGTGCTGGTGATACTTTGGACCACAATACTTCTTGGGCTCTGTTCCCAGCACAAAAGTCTTCGTCCGAATCACCGGACAAGTCTCAACCGCAATCAGTCCAGTTGTCGGATCGATATCCAGAGTGATCGTGCCTTCGAGGCCGCTGTCAGGTAATGGAGGCGCCTTGCGAGACGTTGGCGACGGCGAAGGCGACGGAATCGGCTCTTCTTCATATGGCTCGATTGGCGACGGCGATGGCAACTCCACGGGTGTAACTTCTTCCTGTGGCGGCGCCGAGTCGTTCGGACCAGTGCCGTTGATGAAGTACTCAACTCGCTTCTCAGTATCTTCCGGCACAGATGGTTTACCGGTCTTTGGATTGATGTCGACCTGCTCGATGCCGGCAGGCATTTCCCAATCGCCTTCCCAATCGGGATGCTCCGCGAGCGCCACTGACATAAAGTCGGACCAGATCGGCAACGCGGAATTCGCACCGGTCAAACCGAGTTGAGAGCCATCGTCAAAACCAACCCACACCGCGCAAACAAGACTCGGCGTGTAACCTGCAAACCAACCATCGCGAGATGTTCCGGTCTTACCCGCCAAAACTCCTTTCAAACCACGTGCACGCACCTTCGACGCGGTGCCGCGATTGACGACGTCCTTCATAAACGACGTCATCACGTAAGCAACCTCGGGACGCATCACTTCGCTCTTTTGCGCCGTGGGCGCAGCGACAGTGACGCCCTCACCTGTTGTTATGCGATTGATCGCGATCGGAGTCGTGCGACTTCCGAGATTTGCAAAAGCCGTGTACGCGGAAGCGATCTGAAGCGGGGTTGCTTCACTGGTGCCGAGTGCCATCGCGGGATACGCGCGCGGGGGCTTTGGCAGTCCAGCCTTCGCGGCGAGATTCATCACACGTCCGATCGTCACTTCCATCGCGACGTCCACGGTGACGACGTTTAGACTATGAACCAGGCCATCTCGCAAGGTAACCGGCTCGTGCGAATAGGTCTCGCCAAAGTTTCCGGGTGAATACTCCTGGTTGTCGTAGGTGAACGTCTTCGGTTCATCCATGTACGTCGTTGCCGGAGTGATCACACGCGGCACCGGATCGAATGCCGTATTCAACGCGGTCGCGTAGACAAAGGGCTTAAATACCGAACCCGGTTGCCGAAACGCGTCGGTAGCACGATTCAACTGGCTCTTCGAATAATCACGCCCGCCAACCATCGCGACGATCTCGCCGGTCTTGGCATTCATCGCGATCAGCGCCGCCTGCAGTGTTCCCGGCTCGAAACGCTTCTGCTGAATCTTGTCGAGCGCCGCCATCTGCTTCGTCACTGCTGCATACGCAGCACGTTGCAGATCCATATCGATCGTCGTGTAGATGCGCAGGTGTTCGGCGCCACTGCCGGCTATCATGTCGCCGAGTTGGTTCTGTACGTAGTCAGCGAAATAAGGCGCGTCGGAAACGTCGATTCGACCTCTTGACGGCACGACCTGTAGCGGAGTCGCTTTGGCAGTCTTTGCCTCGTCCTGCGTAATCGCGCCGGCTTCGGCCATCGAATCCAAAACCTGATTGCGACGTGCAGTTGCTGTTTCGATCTTTGTGTACGGGTTGTAACGATTTGGACTGCGAATGAGTGCCGCAAGAAATGCAGACTCGGGAAGCGTCAGATTTGTGACGTCCTTGTTAAAGTACGCACTTGAAGCTTCGCCAAAACCGTTGATTGAGAATCCCGCCTGCTGCCCCATGTAAACCTGATTGCAGTAGAGCTCGAAGATCTTTTCTTTACTCAGACGGGTCTCGAGAATAATCGACATGTAAGCTTCGCTGATCTTGCGTCGCCATGTCTGTTCCGGTGAAAGCAGAAGATTCTTGACGAGTTGTTGAGTGATGCTCGAACCGCCCTGGCGTGCGATCGGCGAGTTAGGATCCGAATCGTAACGACGAATCAAAGCGCGAATGATGCCACGAACATTGACACCGTAGTGCTCGAAGAAAGAACGATCCTCAGTGACCGTGATCGCCTTCACGAGATGTGGCGGCAGATCGCTGAAGCCGATCACCTTTCGCTTCGCTCGTTCGGTACCCGTAACTGAACTGATCAACTCGGGTTCGAGCCAAACACGTTGCAGTGAGCCGCGTCCTTCAAGATCAGTTAGCGTATTGATCGACTTTCCCGAACCTGAAAACTGCACTCTGACGCTTTGAAACTGCTTCGTGCCGTCCACACTCGAACCACTGCTGGGCTCGATATCGAGAGTCGTTCCATTTACTGAATAACGACCTCGAGAAGTATCAGCCTGTTGTGTTTTCTCAACATAACCAGCGCGCTTCAGGAATGTGATTACGTCTGCCTGCGAGATCGATTCATTAACGCGAAGCTGTTTTGGCGCCGCGTAGATGCCGGCTGTTCGTGTGTAGACTTCGCCAGCCAGCAGATTGTCGATGCGTCCTGAAAAGATCGTCCAGTAATAGATCAGGACTCCCAACACGATCGCACTCACAAAAACGACAGGGATGATCACGGGCGCACTGAACAACCGGCGCAGCACGCGACGCGGAAAACTCCGCCTCGCCTCCACGTACGACACTACGCGTGCTTGACGGAGATCTCGATTGGTTGTGCGGGGATATTGCTTGTCGTCTGGTGGATAGCGTACCGGCATAAAGGCGATTGACTCGTCGCGCGACCCTCTCTTAAAGCGCTGTCGGATATTACGTCACATTCTGCTAACAGTTCGGTCGACGTTCAGTTTGACAGGGCTGGCCGCATTCGCTAACGTGGCTGCCCTCGCTGGACTTTGATGCCACTCGTCCCGTATGAGTCTAACACCCCTTCCGCGTTTCCTACTCCCCAGCCGTGCTCGAATTCGGATCGTCTTAATGGCGGTCCTCGGTGCAATTGCTGTGGGCACAGTCATATTTCACCTGCTGGAAGGCTGGTCTATACTTGATAGTCTTTACGTTACCGTCCAGACGGTTACTACCGTCGGGTTTGGCGATGTTACGCCGAGAACGGTGTTGGGCCGCGTGTTCGCCACACTGTTCATGATGGTCGGCGTGGGCGTTGTGCTTTATGCTTTGACCAGCACAGTACAGACGATCGTTCATTCAGAACTGTTCGCCCAGTATGGCCATTCACGAAAAATGAGCAAAATGCGAGATCATTTTATCATCTGCGGCGCAGGCCGCGTCGGATCGCACTTGATTCGTAGTCTACGTGCGGTCGACGGAAAGTTTCTTGTGCTGGAAACCGATCAGAAGAGGGTGGAAGCCCTCATGGATGCCGGCATCTCAGTCCTCTTAAGAGATGCGACGCTCGAGGAGAGTCTGATTGAAGCAGGAGTCGAACACGCGCGTGGAATTGCTACTTGCCTGCCCGACGATGCCGACAACGTCTACGTTGTTCTTACTGCGAGAGACTTGAACCCCGGCATTCACATCGTCGCTCGTGCCGCGGCCGAGCAAGCGGAAAGTAAGTTGATCAGAGCTGGCGCGAATCGCGTGGTCGCACCGACGATCATCGGCGGTCACCGCATGGCGATGGCGTTGACAAAACCCGCTGTCGGCGACTTTCTCGACTCGGTCACAGCCAATCATCTCGAGCTTGGCTTCGAACAGCTCGAAGTGGACTCCGTCTCTCGTTTAGTTGGTCGTAAACTGAGCGAGACGGTTATCAGATCGGAGCTGAACATCGTGGTGGTGAGTATTCGTCGTAACGACGGAGAAATAATTTTCAATCCGAGTGGCGAGACGAAGATCGAAAGTGGAGACATGCTGATCGCGATCGGCAACGCAGAATCACTGGTGCGATTGAATAACCTTGCTCATGGGCGAGCGGCGGACCAACGTGCTGTCGAGGCAGAGACAAGATGAAGGTTCTCGTTACCGGTGGGAGTGGTTATCTCGGCACGTTTGTCCGGCAGTATTTCACAGGCGACGATTTTTCGCGGCGTACCGGGTTCGACGTTCGCGACGAGCAGGCAGTCGAACGTGTGAAGGAATACGATGCCGTCATTCATCTGGCAGCGCACTTTGACAAATCTCCTGAGGGAGCCGCTGAGTGCTTTCGCACTAATGCGACCGGAACTGCGAACGTGATTCGCAACATGAAACCGGGCTCGGCGTTTATTTATGCGTCAACTAAAGATGTGTATGGCAGCCACGCTGAGGGACTCGACGAGGTAGCCGAAGACACAAGCACAGAATACTGCGGTCAATCAGCGTTTGAGTGGTCTAAGCTCATCGGCGAACAATACATTGAATACTACGCAAAGAAGCACAACGTTCGTGCGTGCATCTTTAGACTGTCGACTGTCTATGCTCGAACTACGGCTGATAATGCGAACGGCATCATCACGCATTACGTCGAGTCGATAAAGCATCGAACGCCGATTCGACTGCCTGCCGGAGTCGATCCAGTGCGCGACATTCTTTATGTCGACGACTTCTCGCAAGCGTGCCAGTTCTTTATCGGTTCGGGAATTGAGTTTGGGCTTTATAACCTTGGCGGCGGTCCGAACAATGCAACGAGTCTGCGCGACATTTTGAAACGCGTCGGCTCAATGATCGACATCGAGCCGGTGATTGAGGAAGTAGCAATGCCGGCCCCAGTGCCTTTGCGTTACGTTTCCAACATTACACGCGTTAGTAAGGACCTGAACTGGCGTCCTTGGACCAGTATTGACGACGGACTGAGAACGATTTTGTAGATGATAAGGGTGCAGGCTGAAAGTATTAAGCGAGTCGTGGTGCGGGGCACGAATTGGGTCGGCGACTCCGTCATGACTGTTCCGGCGCTGCGCGCGCTTCGACGCGTTTTGCCTGATGCGAAGATCACACTCGTAGTTCGTCCGGGTCCGAAAGGAATCTTCTCGGAAGCGGACTACATTGACGACTTGCTTGTCTACGACAGAAAGAGAGCGTTCTCGGTAATCTCGCAAATCCGCGAGTGGAGGCGAAGAGATTTTGATCTCGGGGTCCTGTTTCAGAATGCGTTTGAGGCAGCGCTGATTCCCTTCCTCGCCGGCGTCCCGCTTCGACTCGGGTATGCAACGGAGTCTCGACAGGCATTGCTGACGCATCCGTTGGCGTTGCCGGAGTGGCGCTCATCGAGACACGAAGTCTTTTATTACTTGTATCTGGTCACGGCGCTGGAGCAGATGCTGTTTGGACAAAGCACGATTTGTGAGAGTGAGCCTGATGCGAGCATACAGATTTCAGAGAGTAGAAAAGTCGAAGCGGCCGGTTTGCTTCGCGCTCACGATGTGAGTGAAGAAGACTCGGTGGTTGTGATTTGTCCGGGTTCGATCAACAGCCGTGCGAAGCGTTGGCCGGCTGAGTCGTTTGCGGCTTTGGCGGATCGTCTGATCGATTCGCGCCGGCAAGTGTTACTGATCGGATCGAAAGACGAGCTGGACGTCACTGAATCTGTGACGCAGAAAATGCGCAACCAGGCGGTGGTTTTGACGGGTAAGACTAGTCTCGATCAGATTACGGCGGTGCTCGACCGAGCTGATTTGGTTGTGACGAATGACACGGGTCCGGCTCACATCGCTGCCGCACTCGGCCGCCCGACGATTGTTATCTTTGGACCAACAAATCCATTGACGACTCGTCCCTTCGCTCCTGACGCAGAGATCCTGCGACATCCACCAGATTGTGCACCGTGCATGCTGCGCGACTGTCCGATCGATCATCGCTGCATGACGGCAATCACGGTGGATGAAGTGTTCGAGCATTCACATGCGTTGTTGAAGCGCGGCAGTTTCGCTAAAACAGTAAGGAGCTTGTGCGACTCAGTCGCGTGAATACCGGATGAAGCGACCGGCAGTTTTCATCGATCGCGACGGAACGATTTCCGAAGAGGTTGGTTACGTTAATCATCCTTCGAGATTTCGTCTGTTCCCTTATTCGTCTGAAGCGATCAGGATCCTGAACAACAATAGCTGGCTCGCGATTCTGATTACCAACCAGGCCGGTGTTGCGCGCGGTTACTTTTCCGAAGACGTGATCATCCAGGTCCACGATCAGCTCAAACAACAGCTCGAAAACGCGCAGCTCGATGCAATTTATTACTGCGCACATCATCCGACCGTTGGAGAGCCACCGTACCGGTTTGACTGCGACTGTCGCAAGCCGAAGACCGGATTGATCGATCGTGCGGCGAAAGACTTTGAGATTGATCTTGGGGCAAGCTGGATGGTGGGCGACCGTTATGGAGATGTGGAGCTCGCGCGAAACGCTGGGCTGAATTCGGCGTTTGTCCTAAGTGGATATGGCCGCGGCGAGTATGAATATCAAAGTCAGGCCTGGAAATACCAACCCGACATCGTTTGCGAAACGCTTCTCGAAGCAGTCAAGATGATCGTTAATTCAGATACTGCGGCATCCTTGTAGGGGCGGCCCTCCGTGGCCGCCCTCGGTTTA
>DASYPN010000040.1:0-5583 GCA_036006625.1 Pyrinomonadaceae bacterium
CTGAGCCGAGTAGACCACTGCTGAAACGACGTCTTCGACCGGGGTCGAGTGCAAGCCATCGAGCCTGACCAACGCCAGATCCGCACGCTTACCAACTTCAATACTTCCGATTTCCGCATCGAGGCCCAGCGCTTTGGCGCCGTCGATCGTCGCCATTCGAAGCGCACGCGTTGCCGGCAGAACTTCCGGTCCATGCAAAGCTTTTTGAAGAAGAGCCGCGGTGCGCATTTCTGTAAACATGTCGAGACGGTTGTTGCACGCCGCACCATCAGCGCCGAGGGAAACCGAAACGCCTTGCTCCAACAGCTTCACGATCGGCGCGATTCCGGAGCCGAGTTTTAGATTTGACGAGGGGCAGTGGGCCACGTTGGTTTGAGTTGTTCTTAAGATCTCGATCTCTTCGTCACTGAGGTGAACACAATGTGCGAGAGCAACGTGACGACCTGACAATCCGAGACGATCGAGATACGTGATATTTCGTAGACCAGTTTCCTGCTCAACCATCTCGCACTCTTTTGTGTTTTCAGATGCGTGGGTGTGAATCATCACGCCGCGAGCGCGAGCTAGCTGGGCCACTTTCTCCAACAGCTGACGTGTACAACTGACGGCAAATCGCGGCGCAAAACAGTAACGAATTCTTCCATTCGCTTTGCCGTGCCATTCTTCGAGCAGCGCCAGCGACTCATCGATCGAATTCGCAGTCTGTTCCTGCAAAGCGCGCGGGACTTCGTCGCCTTTGTCCATCATGCACTTGCCGACAGTCGCACGAAATCCGCTTTCCTCGACGACTTTGAATACTTCGCCCGTGTGATTAACTGTCTCCATCGTGAGCGCACCGGTAGTGCCGCCTTTGATCAGTTCGGCGATACCGAGACGTGCGGAGGCTTTGATCGATGCAGCAGAGTGTGCGGCTTCCATGGGCCAGACACGCTGCTTGAGCCAATCGATGAGAGCAAGATCATCGGCGGCGCCGCGAAATAGTGTCTGGCAGAGATGAATGTGCGTTTGGACAAAACCTGGAATGACAGCACACCCGCCGGCATCAATCACTGTGTCGGCTGCTTGTCCGGTTCCACCAATCTCCGCGATGCGTTCGTCACGGATGAGTAGATCGCCACGCACGATGGTATTGGCAGTATCCATCGTAATGAGCGTTCCATTCCTAATGAGGATCGACGACATTCGAGCACAGTTTACGCCACAAAAAGGCCACATAAGGCACAAAATGCACAAAAGGCACAAAGAAAGACGGTTCTTTTATGTGCCTTATGAGCGTTATGTGCTTTTTGTGGCTTACTTCGTGGCCGCTTTTACGTTTGCTGGTTCTGACTCTTCGCGAACCGGAAGGCCTAGCTTCACCTTCACGTCGCGCTCAATCTTTCGTAGTGTTTCCGGATTCTCTCGCAACGCGACCTTGGCGTTTTCGCGGCCCTGACCAAGTCGTTCGCCTTTATACGAGAACCAGGCGCCACTCTTTTCCACGGCTCTTTGAATCACCGCGAGGTCAAGCAGATCACCTTCACGCGAAATGCCTTCGCCATACATGATGTCGAACTCACACTCGCGGAACGGCGGCGCAACCTTGTTCTTTGCCACTTTTACTTTGGTGCGATTGCCGACCACTCGATCGCCGTCCTTGATCGCACCGATGCGACGGATATCGAGTCGAAGAGAAGAGTAAAACTTGAGCGCGCGGCCGCCGGTCGTAGTTTCCGGATTGCCGAACATGACCCCAATCTTTTCACGAATCTGATTGATGAAGATGAAGCAGGTGTTTGACTGCGCCACGATCGCCGTGAGCTTGCGCAGTGCCTGCGACATCAAACGCGCCTGCAAGCCTGGCAACGAATCGCCCATCTCACCATCGAGCTCCGCGCGTGGAACGAGGGCGGCGACAGAATCGACGACAATCACATCAACTCCATTCGAGCGCACGAGCGCTTCGGCAATCTCGAGCGCCTGTTCACCGGAATCAGGTTGTGAAATCAGTAATTGATCCACATCGACTCCGAGTTTGCCGGCATAGTCGGCATCCATCGCGTGCTCGGCATCGATGTACGCGGCGACGCCACCGGCTTTCTGAGCTTCGGCCACGATGTGAAGCGCGAGCGTGGTTTTGCCGGAGCTTTCCGGTCCATAAATCTCGACGATGCGTCCGCGTGGGACTCCACCCACGCCGATAGCAGCGTCGAGGCTGAGCGAAGTCGTGGAAATTGCCGGAATATCCGACACCTCACGTTCACCCAACCGCATGATCGATCCCTTGCCAAACTTCTTTTCAATGTTCGCTAAAGCCGCTTCAACAGCGCGGCCGCGGTCTGCACTTGCTCTGTCATCAGCCATGGCATACATCTCTTTCTTCCGCTCCTCTTCTTCGAAGTGAGCAGATGATAGCACAGTGTTTCACACTTGCAACAGACAAATTTTCGCTTGAGGGGTGAGGTTTTGGAAACGACCCCTCGTGAGGTAACGTGCGTGATCGAGCATGCACTTTACCACATCTTGTAAATCCTGAACATCAGGTTAATCCTGTTAAGAACGCGCCAATCCGCTCCACGAGATCCGGACTATCTCCGAACCTCTCCATCTCAGCCACTATGGCCGACCCTACCACGACGGCATCGGCATAACGATGCACATCCTTAACCTGCTCCGCGTTTGAAATCCCAAATCCGACCGCCACCGGCAACTCTGAAAACTTCCGCACACGGTTAGTAAGCTTTTCGGCTTCTGCACTTACTGTCTCACGCGTTCCAGTCACGCCTGCACGCGACACGGCATAGATAAATCCGCTCGCGCGTTCAGCAACCAGCTTCAAGCGCTCGTCTGTCGAGGTCGGTGCCACGAGGAAGATCATGTCGAGATCACGAACACGCAGTTCTCTTTGAAACTCGGCAGACTCCTCCGGCGAGAGATCAGTGACCAGCACACCATCGACGCCCGTGTCCTTCGCGGCCTCGGCGAGTCGCTTCAATCCGAACTGAAGCAGCGGATTGTAGTAACTGAAGAGAATTATCGGGATGTCGATCTTCTTCCGTGCACGAACGACGAGATCAAGAATCTCTTGCAAACCAAAGTTATTCTTGAGCGCTCTTTCTGAGGCACGTTGAATCACTGGCCCGTCAGCCATCGGGTCGCTGAACGGAACGCCGAGTTCGATCAATGTTGCGCCTGATTGAGCGAGTGTAACGAGAAGCTTTTCGGTGGCGGCAAGGTTGGGATCGCCGGCAGTGATAAAAGGAATGAATCCCTTCTTTCCTGCGCGCTTCAGATCTGTAAAGCCGTCGGTGATGCGTCCCAAAGCGTTACGCCCCCAACTCTTCGCGCACGGAATTTACGTCTTTATCACCACGACCGGAAAGATTCACGATTAGGATTTGATCTCGTGTCATTTGGCGAGCTGTGTTGATTGCGTGAGCTACAGCGTGTGCCGACTCGAGTGCAGGAATGATTCCTTCGAGTTTAGAGAGGAGTTGAAATGCTTCAAGGGCATCGCTGTCAGATACCGAAACATATTCGACGCGACCGGCGTCGTGTAGAAACGCGTGCTCGGGACCGATCGAGGGATAATCGAGACCGGCCGAGATCGAGTGAGTCGCAGCGACCTGGCCGTTATTGTCCTGAAGCACGTAACTCATCGTTCCCTGCAACACGCCGGGCCGCCCACCGCCGGCAGCATTGAAACGCGCCGCGTGTTGGCCCAATTCATTACCCGAGCCACCGGCTTCCACACCAATCATTTTGATCGACGAGTCGGACAGAAACGGATGAAAGAGACCGATGGAATTCGATCCACCACCGACACATGCAATCAGAACATCGGGTAAGCGTCCTTCGTGTTCGAGAATCTGAGCGCGTGCTTCGCGGCCAATCACGCTCTGAAAATCTCGCACCATGAGCGGGTAGGGATGCGGACCAAGCGCGCTGCCGAGCAGGTAATAAGTGTCGCCAACGTTTGTCACCCAATCGCGCAGGGCTTCGTTGATCGCGTCTTTCAGAGTTCGCGAGCCGGCGTTCACTTCACGAACTTCCGCGCCGAGTAGTTGCATACGGAAAACGTTCAACGCCTGGCGACGCATGTCTTCGGCGCCCATGTAGACTACGCAATCGAGGCCGAACAACGCGCAGACAGTTGCGGTTGCGACACCGTGCTGGCCCGCGCCAGTTTCGGCGACGATGCGTTGCTTGTTCATGCGGCGCGCCAAGAGAACCTGGCCAATCGTGTTGTTGATCTTATGCGCGCCGGTGTGCAGGAGATCTTCGCGTTTAAGATAGATCGTCGCTCCACCGCAATAGTCGGTTAGTCTTGCGGCGTGGAAGAGCGGAGTTGGCCTGCCCGCGTAGTTGTGCTGAAGATCGTGAAGCTCTGATTGAAATGATTCGTCGTCGCGGCTGGCGAGATACGCGGCTGTCAGTTCTTCGAGCGGCGCCATTAACGTTTCCGGCACAAAGCGTCCGCCGTATTGGCCCCAGTGGCCACGGGAATCAGGCTGCGTGATTGACGAGGTCATTTTTAGACAGGACCTACAAGATTATCAGGATGAACAGGATTATCTTGTAAATCATGCAAATCCTGTTAATCCCGTGAAACTAACTTCGAGAAATCACACCCCTGGTAATTTTTCCTGCAACGGTGGCGCAACCGAAACCCGATCGCGTCCGGAATTCTTCGAGACATACAACGCTCCGTCGCTGGCGGAGTAGAGCATTCGCTCGGAGGTTGCGTTCTCCGGACAGCCGGCAACACCGATACTCACCGTCACCGTCCCCACGCCCTCGACACGCTTTCCACTCAACACCACTCGCAAACGCTCTGCAGCCAGGAGGGCCCGCTGCAGATCGACACCCGCGAGTAACAGCGCGAACTCTTCGCCACCAAGTCGCGCAGCAGTGTCGTTGTCGCGCGAAACCTCTCGCAACGTCTGCGCGATTTGGCGAATGACCATGTCACCGACCGGATGACCATACTGGTCGTTCACCGCTTTAAGATGATCGATGTCAAGCATCAACAAAGCACAGGGCACGCGATAACGTCGCCATCGCTCAACTTCACGAGCAAGCGCAACACGGAAACGACGACGATTAGCTAATCCCGTCAACGAATCCAGATCAGCGTCCGCGCGCAGCAGATCCATTTTCTGTCGCAGCAACACGAGTTGCTGCGTTCTTTCGATCAATAGATCGAGCTCGTAAGGCAACGAGAAGTAGTCGAAAGCGCCTTCGACCATCGCGCCATATCGCAGGCTCACGGTGGAAGGTTCGGATCCGGTCAGCAGCAACGGAATGCCATCTTCTGATTGCGCGAGCATCTTCGCCAGCTCTTTGAATCGCAAGCCACGCGTGGAAGCGTGTGCAATGACGAGATGCGGTCGTGTTCGTGTCAGCGACACCATCGCGGCGGCGCCGTTTGAAACGCCAAAAACATCGATGGCACGTGCAGAAACGGCATCGACAAATTCGGGCTGCTTCTGTTCCGCAATCAATAAGACGCGGCCGCGCGCACGCTCTGAAGGTCGGGTAATTGGTTCTTTTTCAGGCCGCGGAGTCATAGTTAGACTTAGAGGGGTCGACGAATCAAATAAG
>DASYPN010000041.1:0-8925 GCA_036006625.1 Pyrinomonadaceae bacterium
GGCGGAACTCATGTGGGACGGAAATCATAGCACGGAGAGGGTGCGGCCACAGATCTCCACAGACAGCACGGACAGTACTGATTAGCTCTAATTTCTTGCGCAGTTGGTTTAGTGTCCGACTGACACCCCCGCGGCGCGGGCGCGGATCGGACGCCGGTCATGTTTGCTGTGGGCACGAGCGAGTGCCTGATCGACGCGAGGCTCGATGCTGCACTCCGGCTGGCGACACACTGCTGCCAACTCAGACACTACGAGATATCGGGAACGCTCGAGCATCCGTTGTTCGCGAAAAGAGAGAGGTTTGATATTGCTTAAATATGTTAAATGCTTGAGCACGTCGGCAACCTCGAAGATGTCGCCGCTGCGCATTTTTTCTGAGAACTCTTTGAAGCGATCCTTCCAATCGTTAGCGGGGGAAGAAAAATCATCTGCTAATGCTTTGAATAGCAATTCACACTCGCCCGACGAGATTGGGGCTCTCAGGCCAACTTCTGAAGCATTGGATACGGGAACTAAGACCACTGAGTTATTAGCAGCAAGACGAAGCGTATAAAAGGGTAGGAGCGTAGCGCCTATTTGCTTCTGTTCTATTTGCTCGATGGTCCCGATTCCATGATTCGGGTAAACGACTTTCTGGCCGACTTTGAAGCCCACCATGCACCTCCATCGAATTTGAAAATATCAGACTGCGCCGCACGCGCGGGTCTATGGGGAATTTCCGAGGACGCTGATTGCGTCGAAGCCCTGTTTGGTAAGTGCTTTGAGTCTAGCAAGCGATCTTGCGGCTGGTCAAGGTTTCCGGAGCCACAGGAACCCAGCCACAAAAAAGCACAAAAACACAAAATGATTTTTTCCTGTTTTTGTGGTTCCTGTGCTTTTTTGTGGCCCTATTGCTTTAGCTGGTAATCCGCGAGGTTCTCGCAGGGCTTTAGTTCAATCTCAGATTTCTTTGTTTCCGCGGTGCGACGAAGTTTAGCGCGCGCGGCGTTGGCGTCGGGCTGGCGAAGCTTTGCCACGGTTGCGATTTGTGGATCGACGGTTGTTTGCGTGAGAGCAAGATATTTTCCCGGCGCCAGGTTAGTGAATGTAAACATGCCATCGGGATCGACATCAGTGACAAAGTACCGCAAGACGTCATCCACTTTGTCGCGATCATTTGGAACAAGATAAACAACCACAGCGGGAGGCGACGCTGCATCCACCGCCGGCACTTTTCCTTGAAGTGATGCGGCGCCTTCGGCAAGTGTGATGCTGAGATTCGATAGTTGCTCGCCCGACTTCAACATGGCCCAGTTTGCGGCAGCATCAACTCGTCCCGGCTTTGCACCGGCGCTGTTCATCGTGATCGACTGCAGATACCAGTAACGCGCGTAGAACCGTGGTTCCAATTGATAGCTACCCATCTGCAGGTTGCGCAACGTGAACGCGCCGTTCGCATCGGGCGTCGCTGAACCTGCAAACGATCGCAGTGCTTGTGCTTCGTCCTGCTCGATCTCCTTCTCGGGACGCCGAAATCGCACGAGTGTCTCCGCCATCGCCGGCGGTCGTTTTCCCTGGCACCCGGCAACTTTCCCTGGCTCAAGCAATATCTTCCCACTTATCGAACCCAGTGGTTTTGTCACCAGTTCGACTCCGGTAACATCTGCGCCTTTGACTGTGACTTTCTTCGGTTCTGAAAACGCGAGCGTCAGTTGACCTGGTGTTGTTTGATTGACGATTGTTTCCTGCGCCGTCAGGTAGTAATCGCCGTCGGCCAGTCCTGTTACTATGAAACCTCGGCTTCCGGGTATTTGAATCGTATTCGCTATCGGAATGGTGCTGCCGGGCCGTCTCAATGCTATCGAAACATTGTTCGTGCCGAGAACCTTTACTGATCCACTGATGCTGTGACCGGGCTCACCTCGATAACGAATGTCGACCAAAACGTCTTCACCGCTTCTCACGCTGACCTCGGCGGCCGTATCACGCGTTGACGACGGAGCAAATGTTGGAACGTCAGTCTCAAAGGGGCTGAGTGAATTAATGAAAGTGGATCCACCGGCGCTGACGAGATATGTTCCCGGCGCGAGTCCGTAGATTCGATAGATACCGCGATCGTCTGTCGGTTGCTCGATATTTCCGGGCAACCTTGCCGTCTGTCCTTTTGCGTCGCGAATCATGATGGCGCGCACTCGCACACCGATCAGTGGTTCGCCCATCGCACTCGTAACCGTTCCGGTAATTGCTCCTCCTTTAACCATCTCGACGCGCGCTGAATCACCGAGGCGGTAATACTTCGGAGCATCCGGATCGCCGACTACATTCGTATACGCGGGTGAATTGCCGCTCACGAGATAGAGCCCCGTTTCGAGCCCATTCACTCGAAAGTTTCCTTCGAGATCAGTAATGGTAGAACGAGCGATTCCGGCGTTAACCGTTCTCACGAACACCATCGCTCCAGCCAGCGGCTGGCCGCTCTCGTTCACGACTTTGCCGTCGATCGTTCCGATTGGTGGCTGCTCAGTCTTCTTCGGCGCAGTCCCGGATCCAGTTGACGCTACCTGGGAACGCGCGACAACTGATAGAGCCAACACTACCACAGCAAGAATCGATCGATTACGAATCATTGCAACTCAGGGCTTCGCCGGTGGGTCAGCCAAATCGACTGCGATCGTCAGGTCCTGGGTCGAGCCTTCCTGAACTGTTACGACTCGCTTGAGCACGCGTGCCGGAACTCGCTGCGTCGTAATCCCGATGACCGTTGTTAACTCGTAAGTCCCTGCCGGTATGCCTTCGATCAAAAATCGCCCACGTGCATCGACAATAGGCGGACGAACGAGAGGACCATTTCTTTCACCCGGTTTCGTGAGATTGACTGTAACCCTGGTTCCCTCCGGCAGCGGGCCATTTTCCGTTGTAACAACTCCGCGAATAACTGCGTTGCCGTACGCCACAATCACGCGAACGCCAGTCACGTTTTCGCCATCTTTGATTTCAATCCCACGCGTCGCTACGCCATTGTGCTCCATTCGCGCGATGCTGAAACCTTTTGGTGGCATGGGCCGGTTCAGCATTCCGATATTGAGATTCAAAGTTCCGCTTGCCAACCCGACCAGGCGAAAGCTTCCATCCGGACCGATAGGCGACGCCACCGAAGTTCCAACCACGCCTCCACCCGGAACGGCGACGAATCCTCTCAACTGCAATTCGTACAGTTTCGCTTGCACTGCTTTGTCTTCACTCTCGATTACGACCACACCGCTCACGCTTGCGCCCTTCAGGAGTTTGACAACTACTCCGCTGATGTCCTGATCGATGATTTCAAAGTTCAACGCCTCTGCGCGCATTTCGTTTCCTGGAATTTGATTCGGCAACAGGTTTATTGCGTACCTGCCGGGAAGCAGTCCTTCGATAATGAATTCACCCTGGACATTCGATGCGATCGGGGTGTTCACATATTCCGGACGCTGACCAATCATTCGGTGAACACTGAACCGGATGTTCGGCAGCGGCAATCCTCTCTCGCCATCGATCACTCGTCCGGTGGCCGCAAAGGTCTGTAGCGCGCGGCCAAGAACAATATCAACCTCTGTGGCCTCGCTCCCTTCACTTACTTCGATCACCTTGGCTTTGTCAGGCTCGTCGGCATCCGGATAGAAAACCAGTTTGTACGAAGCACGCCCCAAGGGACTCGGCCCGGTCATGACAACATCGTCATTTCGACCCGATGCGACTTTATAGCGGCCGGCCTGCAGTCCAAACACTCGGTAGATCCCGCGGTCGTCGGTTTGGACGGACATGGCTGGAAAGACTTGCCGATTTGGTTGTTGCTGTGGTCTCGGCGTGAAGGCATTCTCGAAGTAGATACCCACCTGCTGTTGAATCAGTGGGCGTCCGTCGGCGTCGGTGATTCGACCTGTGATAACGCCGCCACGGACCAGGGCGAAGTTGATTCCTTCGATGTTGTCGTCGTCACCAACTATGACTTGTTTGCTTCTCGCAGTTCCCCTGGCCGCCACAAAAGCCGGAACGGATGGGACGACTTCGTAGTTTCCCGGCGGGATGTTGGTTATGCGGTAAGAACCGTCCGCATCGGTGGTAGCTTTCTGATAAGACTCCGTAGGGAATTGAAAGTCAGTCTTTCGCAGCCCTACTAGCACACCACCGACACCTTTTTCCTTGATTGTCACTCGCCCCGATACTGAGCTGCGGGGGGCCCTGGCGGTCTGCTGGGTCGTGGTCTGGGCTGCCACGAGAGTTGGGAGACTCAGCACCGTGAGCAGGACCATGCATAGATAGCGAGCGGAGAAACGCATACAGGTTTGCTCCTTTTGATTATCGGTAGGCTACGCGCGACGCATCATAGACTGAGGATACTACTGTTGTCAGCCTGAAATTCTACTGTTAGGATCGCCCGCCATGGCTCATTTAAAGATCACCGACGCCAGCGGGCGACAGTGGCAGTTTAGTTTTCTGCCACAAGCCACGTGCACTATCGGTCGTGCGCCCGACAATACGGTGGTCCTGGATGATCCGCGTGCCTCTCGTTATCACGCTCATATCACGCAGGCAGACGATCAAAATTTCACGATTGTTGACGGCGCGGTTATCAATGGCCAGCTCCGGCGCAGCGCAAACAAGGTCTTCATAAATGGTGACCCGCGTTTTGAGCATAAGCTGAAGAATGGCGATCGCATCACAATCGGCGCGAGCACATTGCGGTTTGAGCAGCCGGTCGAGGAACGAACGACTGACGTCCGTTACGACGACAAGCCACTGGGCCACACGCAGTTGCTGATCTCTGCAAACGATGTGATGTCGACCGTGCTTCGGTCTAAAGACGAAGTAACAACGTCACCACAACGTGACAAAGTCCTCGAAACTCTGCAACGCAAAGCTAACATCCTTAGCGCATTGTATGAGATGAGCAAGACGCTCGGCTCTGTTTTCGATCTGAACGCGATTTTTGAAAAGGCCACTGACATCATCTTCCGTTCAACGCCGGCAGATCGCGTGGTTGCACTGCTCTCCGACGACGGGAGCGAAGATGCCAATCTGACGCCAATTGCGATGCGGGCGCGCGACAACAAGCTCGAGGCTCACGCACGCAAGCTGTCGATTGGGCGCACGATCACGCGCAAGGTGATGAAAGAGCGCGTGGCGTTGCTGTCACAGGACGCGGCTTCCGATGAACAGTTTGCCGGTGTGGATTCGATTGTTTCGCAGGGAGTGCGCTCGACGATCTGTGCGCCGCTCGTGGCGGAGTCGCGTGTCCACGGTGCGCTGTATGCCGATCGTCTCGATCCGTTTGCGGCTTTTAAGCCTGACGACCTCGAGCTGATCAGTGCAGTCGCTGCACAGACTGCGATCGCGGTCGAGAACGCACGCGCACACGAACGGCTCGCGCGCGAGGAGGTAGCGCGGGCGAATTACAGTCGATTTTTGCCCGAGTATGTTGTGAAGCAGATGCTCGAGAATCCCGAGTCGTTCAAGCTCGGCGGCGTGAGTCAGACCATTACGATCTTGTTTGCGGACATACGTGGTTTTACGCGCATCTCAGAACATGCGCCACCGGAAAAGATCGTCAGTTTGCTCAATCGTTATTTCTCGGCCATGACCGACATCATCTTTGCGCACGGCGGCACGCTCGATAAATATCTCGGTGATGGTCTAATGGCTCTCTTTGGAGCGCCCACCGCGACCCCCGACGACGCATCCAATGCTCTGAATGCCGCGGTCGCGATGCAACGCCGGCTTTTGGGAATCAATAGAGAGCTGCGGGATGAGGGAATTCCGGAGATCGGTGTCGGGATGGGGCTACACACCGGCGAGGTGGTCGTGGGTTATATCGGCTCGGAACGCCGCTCGGAATACACCGCGATCGGAGATACTGTGAACACTTCGTCGCGATTGGAGTCTAATGCACGTGGCGGTGAGATTCTGATCAGCGATGCGACCGCGAAGGCAGCGCACAGCCGGTATAAATTGCAGCCACGCGAAGCGATCATGGTTAAAAATCGCCAGCAGCCTGTGAATCTTTGGGAAGTTGATTGGCAAAGAGCCAGCGGCTCTTTCTAAGCGCGAGCTCGCTCGTTTTATAGGTCCTATAAGACCTATACGTCCTATAGGACCTACTTCAGTCTTTCTGCTTTATGTCGTTCATTGGGAAAACTAAAACCCTCCTTGGCCTCAACGCCTTAAAGAATCTTGTCTCAGATTCGATGGCAATCGACATGGGCTCCGCAAGCACGATCATTTCTGTTCGTGGTCGCGGCATAGTCGTCGATGCGCCATCTGTCGTTGCTGTCAATAAGGTCACCGGCGAAGTCATCGCGGTGGGCTACGAAGCTCACAAGATGCAGGGTCGTGAGGCGCGCGACGTCACTGTTATTGCTCCGCTTGTCGATGGCGTCGTTGCAGACTTTGAACGAACGCGGACGATGTTGGACCACTTCGTTAGGGAAGCACGCAGTGGTATTTCTCACTTCAGCCGCCGCGCGATCATGAGCGTGCTTTCTGAAGTCACCCAGGTCGAGCAGCGCGCCTTGCTTGCCGCCGCTGAAGAAGCGCGCATCAGCCGCGTGTACATGATCGAAGAAGGACAAGCGGCAGCGATTGGCGCCGGTGTTCCGATTAACGACGAAAAAGCCGCGGCGGTGGTCGACATTGGTGGTGGAACAACAAACGTCGCCGCGATCATCAGTGGTTCGATCATCGCTTCCCGAGCTGAACGAATGGGCAGTTCCGACATCGACGTCGCCATCATGGATCGTCTGCGTCGTCACCGCGGTCTTACGATCGGCGTACAAACAGCCGAGCGACTGAAACTCGAATTAAGCTCCGCGATCGAGCCAGCCGATCCAGACAAGAAAATCAACGTGCGTGGTCGTGATGTGCAAACAGGAAGTCCCGCTGCTGTCGACATCACGGCTGGTGAGATCTACGCGATCACGTTGCCGGTAATCCGTCGTATCGCTGAAGAAGTGCGAACTTTGCTGGGCGACCTGTCGCCTGAAGTGGCGGGAGATGTTTTCGAGCGCGGATTGGTCCTGACCGGCGGCGGTGCGCAACTAGACGGCCTGCCGAGTTATCTGCACAAAGAACTCGATCTCGACGTGACGGTTGCAGAAGATCCACGCTTCGCGATCGTGCGCGGTCTGGCCCAACTTTATGACGAACCCCTATTGCTCCGTCGCGTAGCCCGGACCGAGCCCCACCCATTGATCGATACTGAAGCGACCGCTTTCGAAACGTAGTGAGCATCGCAGACTTTTACAAACGGCAAATAACCGTGGCGCACATCTTCGGGATTCCGGTGCGTTTCGATTATCGCTGGTTTGTTGTCTTCTTTTTCAGTGTCTGGCTGATCGCGATGAATCTCAGTCGCGGTGGCATGTGGATTGGGTCTTACAAACTGCTCCCGGTTGGCGGTGCAGCAGCGTGGGGTTTGGCGGTAGTTACGACCGTTGGACTGTTTCTTTCAGTGCTTGGACACGAACTCTCACACGCGTTGATGGGCCGTGCCGAAGGAATCGAGATCGAAGAGATCGTGCTTCATCCATTTGGCGGTCTCGCACGGCTTCGCAACGAACCTGAAAGCCCTCGTGCCGAGTTTCGCATTGCGGTCGCTGGTCCAGCCGCGAGTTTTCTCTTTGCCGCTATTAGTTTTGTACTGATGCTTCCGGCGATGATGACGGGTTATACGATTGCGGGCGGCGTGCTGTTGCTTCTCTGCGCCGGCAATCTGCTGCTCGCAATCTTCAATCTCTTTCCTGGTTATCCACTCGATGGTGGACGCGTTCTGCGTGCGATTCTCTGGAGTCGGACCGGCGACATGAAAGAGGCGACGCGACTCGCAGGTATTTGCGGCATGTTGATCGCTGCGATTCTGATCATCTTCGGCGTCTACATGGCGATTGCTCCGACTTTCAGATCGTACTTCATGGGTTTCTGGTCTGTACTCGTTGGACTGTTTCTCTTCGACGCCGCTTACAGCGTGGTGAAACATGTTCGCCGAAAATTACGAAACGTTGTCAGCGAGGCGATGTCGGCTCCTTACTCAATCGAACCGGATCTGCTGATCAGTAACCTGATCGATTCTGTCCTGCCGATGCACCGGCAGGTTGCATTTCCCGTCGCCGAGAACCAGCGTCTGCACGGAATGCTGTCACTCGAAGATCTCAAGACCTTGCCACGTGAACGATGGCACCTGACGCGCGCTCGCGACATAATGCGCCCGATTGCTCCACGCTTCTTCGTAGAACCAAACACAACTCTCGATTACGCGCAGGAGTTGATGAGGCGAAACGGAATTGGTTCGGTCGCAGTAGTGGGGAGAACGGGCGAACTCGTCGGTTTTCTGCAAAGCGGAAAATTCAAACGCAAAAAACGCAAATAAAAACCATCCACAGATTACAGAGATTGTTTTACATAATCTGAGAAATCTGTGTAATCTGTGGATATGCTTGCTGTCATCGGCGCGCTCTTTGCCAACGGATTGATCGCGATACTGAAGCTGGGGGCCGCCCTGATTACGGGCTCCTCCGGCATGATGGCTGAGGCTCTCCATTCGGTTGCAGACACGACAAACCAGGTCTTTCTTTTACTCGGTTTGCGGTTCTACAAACGACCAGCCTCCGACAAGCACCCGTTCGGTTTCGGGAAGGAACGGTTTTTCTGGTCTTTCATAGCGGCTATTTTTATTTTTGGCGTTGGTGCGACTTACGCGATCTACGAGGGCATTCAAAAACTCGCGCATCCGCACGCACCAACAAACCTGGTTTGGGCCTATGCAGTTCTCGCCATCTCTTTTGCGTTGGAGAGCGGATCGATTGCGCTGGCCATTTACCAGGAAGTTAAAGAGGCGCATCACGAAGGTCTGAGCTTTGCCGACTATCTGCGCGAGTCGAAGGATCCGACGGCTAAGACAGTGCTCTTTGAAGACTC
>DASYPN010000042.1:0-23044 GCA_036006625.1 Pyrinomonadaceae bacterium
CACTGCTCGAACACTTTGAGCGTGTGAAAAATTATCGGCGTTCCTGCAAGAAGCAGAAACTGCTTCGGCCGATCGCTCGCCATCCGGGTGCCAGTGCCGGCGGCGGCAATAATTGCGATGTTCATGAAGAGAGTTAGGAATTCGTGACGGCGGAGTTAGCTCTCAATGATCGGCTCGCTCTCCGAAATACGCACCGGCGCCGGAGTATTACGCGATTCACGCGCCTGGCGCCGCGAAGCACCGTTGGTACGATGGATATCGCTGTGTCCGCCATTTTCCGCTTCTTCCCAGAGACGGCCGAAGATCATCTTGCCGGCAGTTGTTTGCAGCACGCTGGTCACTGCGATATCGGCGTTCTTGCCGATCAGCCTGCGTGCGTTATCAACCACCACCATCGTGCCGTCATCGAGATAGGCCACGCCCTGATTGTATTCCTTGCCTTCCTTCAGGATGAAAACCCGCATTGCCTCGCCTGGGAGCACGACTGGCTTGAGCGCATTTGCCAACTCATTAATATTGAGCACACTGACTCCGCGCAACTGGGAGACTTTATTCAGATTGAAATCATTCGTGACGATCACTGCGTCGAGTTGCTTGCCGAGCTCGATCAGCTTCAGGTCCACCTCACGCACGGAGGGAAAGTCAGTCTCGACGATTTGAATGTCGAGTGAACTATTGTTCTGAAGCCGGTTCAGCATGTCCAGTCCACGCCGGCCGCGCTGGCGCTTGGAAGAGTCAGGCGAGTCAGCTACCTGTTGCAACTCACGAAGGATGAACTGTGGAATGATTAGCGAGCCGGTTAGAAATCCTGTTTCGGCGACGTCTGCGATGCGACCGTCGATGATCACAGAGGTGTCGAGTATCTTCAAATCGCGTCGCGCTACTTTGTCGCTGAAGATTCCGCCGAGAGCCGAGAGATCGAGATAGTCGCCTTTAGCAGCGCCGACCATCAACCCGACGTAAGCCATGAAGAACGTCAGTGAGAGCGTCAGGAAGGTCTTCATCGGCGCTTCCAGTGCGGACGATTCCTGGCGGCTGATCAGCGATCCAATCAGATAAGCTCCGATGATACCCAGGATCGAACCAACGGCGGCGCCAATCAGCGTTTTTAGAGTTGCGCGGCGAATTCGTAGCTCAAAAACAATGATACAAATGGCGATTAATGCACCGGCCGCCGCTGAGAGCCATGGGTCATCGCGGACGGGTGCCAGCTTGTATCCCGCCACTACTAAAATTGCCGTAAATATTAGTCGTATTAAGACGACATCGGCACGCATAATAAAGGCATACTACCACGCCAATATCAGCACCGTCACGGCAAACCTTTGCAATTAGACCCGTTTCAGCGCTTAAATTAGCACCATGAAAAGATCAGTAATCGCGATTCTCATCGGCGTGGTGTGTGCAGCGAGCCTTCAGGTGCTGGCAGCGTCGCAAAAAAGTGAGCTGAAGTTCACCGTTCCCACAGGTTGGGTGGAAGAGACGAGAACTTCGAGCATGCGTGTGGCGCAGTACAAACTGCCGAAGGCTGCTGGTGATGCCGAAGATGCATCGCTGGTCGTTTATTACTTCGGACAGGGACAGGGTGGATCCACTGCTGCTAATGTCGAACGATGGGTGGGCCAGATAAAGCAGGCGGATGGAAGTGCAGTCAAAGACGCGAAACAGGAACAGTTCGAAACGAATGGATTGAAACTGACTACGGTCGACGTTTCAGGAACGTACGTCGCCGAGACGGCTCCGGGTAGCGGCACATTTCACAACAACGCCGGCTATCGCCTGCGCGCTGCAGTGGTCGAGACGCCAAACGGTAACTACTTCGTGAAGCTCGTCGGGCCCGAAAAGACGGTAGCCCAGTGGAACGAATCGTTCCTGAACTACCTCAAATCTTTCCAGCTTAAGTAAGTTATTTGTAGCGGTAGGTAATCCGCCCACGTGACAGGTCGTAGGGCGACATTTCCACACTCACGCGATCACCAACCAAAATCCGGATGCGATTTTTGCGCATCTTGCCGGAGATAGCGGCCAAAACCACGTGCTCACTGTTGTCTAGCTGAACTTTGAAGAAGGCGTTGGGCTGTTTATCGATGATGGTTCCTTGCGCGGGGATCAGATCTTCTGCTGCCAATCAGTTTCTCCTTGGAGATTTTTTGCTGCGCGGCAACGATAACACATAGGACCTGGAAGACCTATAGGACCTATCGTGCCTTATTTTTGAACCTGTTCAAAAAAGTTCTTGACACCCTCTCGAATCCGGCGTACTCTGCCGATAGTTGAACGTGTTCAAATTCAGCTAAGGAGGCTGACCATGACAATCGGAATAAGCACATACCTGATTTACCTGGCCATCAGCGTCGCGCTGACTATCTGGGTCGCCCGAACACTCCACAAAAACGGACGAGTCTTTCTTGTCGACGTCTTTCACGGCAACGAAGCGCTCGCTGATTCGGTCAATCACCTGCTCGTCGTCGGCTTTTACCTCATCAACTTCGGCTACGTTACGCTCGCATTGAAGCTTGGTTACGCCATCACTTCGGCTGAACAAAGCATTGAAGCCCTGTCCGTTAAGGTCGGCATGGTGCTCCTCGTCCTCGGCGGGATGCACTTCTTCAATCTCTTCATCTTTAGTCGCATGCGCCGCCGCTCAGCGCAGCACAACCAGCCACCTCCCGTCGCTCCCGATGCGTTTACACCCGTCCAGCAGGAGGCGTGAAGGCCATGTTCTCGTTAACCGTGCTTTACGATCCTGAATGCGGGTTATGCCGGCGCGCACACGAGTGGCTCGCGGACCAGTCAAAGATAGTGGAGCTAAACTTCGTCGCGTGCGCGTCTGATGAAGCACGCCGGCGCTATCCACAACTCAATCACGACCTGACCAAGCAAGATCTAACAGTGGTGGGCGACGATGGTGGTGTATATTTTGGACCAAAAGCATGGCTGATGGTCCTTTGGTCACTCGTCCGCTATCGCGACTGGGCGTATAGACTCGCAACACCGGAACTGCTGCCGACTACCAAGCGTGTTGTTTCAATGATCTCTCAAAACCGTTACCAGATAAGTCGAGCTACGGGAATAAACCGGCTCACACGCTAACGACGTTGAGTGGGATGCGCAAAACGAAGACGAGCAAAAGCGGTAAGGGAGATCAAACGAAGGCGCTGATCCTTGAGACTGCCCTCGAGATGTTTCGCGAGCGCGGTTACGACGAAACCACGATGCGCGCCGTTGCGCAAAAGGCAGGCGTGTCGCTCGGTAACGCGTACTACTACTTCCGCTCGAAGGAATATCTGATACAAGCGTTCTATCAACGTCTGCACGACAGTCATATCGAAGCCGCACTACCTGCGCTCGATCATGACAAGACCCTGAAAGCACGCCTGCTGACTGCGATGCGAACAAAGATCGACACGATGAAACCGTATCACCAGTTCGCGGGCGTGCTTTTTAAAACTGCCGCCAATCCCAAGAGTCCTCTGAACCCTTTCGGAGATGAGTCCGATCCGGTGCGAAACCAGCAGATTCAACTCTTCGACAAGGTGCTGGAAGGTTCAACCAGACGAATCCCGAAGGACCTGCGCGCTGAGCTCCCCTACCTGCTGTGGGTCTACAGCATGGGCATCGTTCTCTTTTGGATTCACGACTCATCGCCGAAGCACCGGCGCACGTACCGTCTGATCGATTCCACTGTCGAGCTGCTCGACAGGTTGATCCATCTCGCGAGTAATCCGTTTATGCGACCATTGCGAAAGCAGGCACTGCTACTGGTGGACGAGCTGCGCGATGCCGCCGAGTCGCTCGACGACGAACCGGCTGACACTACTTCAGGTTGAGAGACGCAAATGAAAATTCAACCCACTGTCGGCAGTTTTCTTGCACAAGGTCTCGCAGGCGGCGCGCTGGGAGGATTCATATTCGTTTTCCTTAGTACTCTTCGGGAAGGAAGCTCTGGTTTCGCGGCGACCGTTTACTCCACATTTTTTTGCATGGTTGTGGGAAGCATTATCGGCGTCATCGAGGCCGCGTGCACCTGGGGTCTCTACAACTCGGGAATTCAATTGCGCGCTGCGACGCGAGTATCAGTCGTGAGTGTTGTTGCCACTTTGCTCGTTGTCCTGGCAGATTTTCAATTTAAGGGCGTCGAGAGTGCTCTTACTTACTTGCTGATGATGACGCTTTCGTTTGCAGTACCACCAGCACTGCTGGCCGGTTCCAACTTCAGGCCGTCGGAGTTGTTCACGTTTGGAACCATCGCCGTTCGCGGTGTTGGATTCGATGAGTTATTCGAATCCAAGAGCGGTTGGGCGATCGCGGGGACGTTGCCGCTCCGTTTCCTGAGTTTAGTTACCGCTGGTCTGTGGCTGCTGTACATTGCCCAGGCACCAAAAGGTAATGCGTCATCTATCGAGATCGCTATAGTTAGTGGTCTGCCATTGCTCTACACGGGAATCAGCGCTTTGCTGACCTTCAGATCGCCTGGCAAGTTACTGCTGTTGTTACTCGGTATCGGAGGAAACATTCCTGTAGTGATAGCCGGCTTGATCTGTTTTTCACTCTACACCTCCTTTCACAGCACGACCCGCCTTCTTCTCTCCGAGATCTGTCTGGCGTTTGTTTTCTCGTGGACCATTTTTCTGATGGCGCGCCTCAGTGTTGACACCAGCAAACTGATGCCGCTGAGCATTCTTCCAGACAAGGCCTTACCAACTGGGAGTGAAGAGGTTGTGTAAGACTGTGAGGTCGAGATGACCACCCATACCGCATCTTGTAAGCCGGAACTAACTCTTCTCGGCGGATATATGTTGCAGGGCTTTGTGGGCGGAATACTCGTCGGCATGGCCTTGATTCTGTGGTGTCGCATTCGCGGGGTAACTTTTGACAGTTTCTTCGGGCTTGCAATTCTTTTGGTGATCGGTGGTTTTTTGGGCGCGATTAAGGCGACTCCGTTTTGGGCGGTGAGCTGTTTTCGCAGATCGCCTTTGCGCGTAGTCCCGAGAATCATCATAGGCGGAGTTGTTTCGACGTCGTTCGGGATCTTTCTATTAATTTGCGACGGCGGGGCTTCGAATTCAACTCTCCTCATTAGTTCCGGCGTCATTTTTCTGTACTCCCTACCGACCAGCCTGCTAATCGGTTCTCGAGTACGCATCGAAAAGTTCTTCAGTCTTTTCTTCGGTGGAGTATCACTAAAGCAACCGAGCACGATCGCTGTGACGCCTTCCATCGCGTGTGAATGCGATCATAAATGTCTCGGATCAAGATTCGCGGAATGGCAGCAACGTGCAGCTTAGCAAGGAGAACAATTATGCGAGTCGCCATCACTGGAGCAAACGGCTTTATCGGCACACACCTGGCTCATCGTCTCGAAGCTGAGGGTCACGAACTGGTACTGATTTCCAGACGCAGGCGAAACGACGAGCGAATATTCGCTCATGACCTGTCAGACGCGAGCGTACTGCGAGAGTTGTTCAGAGACTGCAAGGTGGTTGCTCACTGTGCGGGCATCAATCGTGAGATTGGTACTCAAACTTACCAGCGCGTTCACATCGATGGCACACGCAACGTCGTCGAAGCTGCGAAAGCCGCGGGTGTTGAGAAGATCGTGCTGATTAGTTTCCTGCGTGCGCGAGCAGATTGCGGTTCGCCGTATCACGAGTCGAAGTGGGAAGCGGAAGAGATCGTGCGCAACTCCGGTCTCGACTACACGATCATTAAATCCGGCGTGGTCTACGGTCTCGGCGATCACATGCTCGATCACCTGAGCCATGCGCTACACACCTTCCCTGTTTTTGCCCTCGTTGGTCTCAAAGAGAAAAGCGTCCGTCCGCTCGCGGTTGAAGATCTTGTACACGTAGTGCGTGCCGCAATCGTCGATCGGCGCATGAAACGACAAACGATCGCACTCCTCGGTCCGGAAGAAATCTACTTGAGCGAAGCCGTATGTCGCGTAGCCGAAGTGGTCGGTAAACGACCGTTGATGTTTCGCCTCCCGATCTTCTGTCACGAGTTAATGGCCCACGTCTTCGAACGGACGATGAAGGTTCCCCTCACATCACTGGCGCAGGTTCGCATCTTATCGGAGGGCGTTGTTGAGGCCGGCTCACCAGTCGTGCCTGTTCCATACGATCTGGTGCCAACGCGCCGCTTCACCGCCGAACAGATCCGCAACGGCTTACCTCAACCGAAACCATTCTGCGTAGGCGACCTGCGCTGGTGTTCATAGAAAAGGAACCCAATGAGCTCACACCCATTGAACGTCTGGACATGGCACGGCAGAGTTGGTCGAGCGCGTTACCTTGTGACGGGCCTTGTCCTTCTGGCTGTGAAACACAACATTGATCGGCTGTTGGCCACAGCGTTTGGTTATCCCTGGGGAATCTTCAACTACTGGGTGTTTGAAACCATCGATCCAGTCATCGGCGCGAAAGGTCTTGCTAATTTGCCGCCGGAACGTGCCACGTTCTACATCCTGCTGCTGGTGATTGCCCTGCCGTTTATATGGATCGGCACGGCGATGACGCTGCGACGACTCAGAGATACTGACTTGCCCCGTTGGCTGGTAGCACTTTTCTTTATCCCGTTTCTCAATCTGATCTTCTTCGCCATTCTCAGTGCGGTTCCATCGAGTCCATCATCCGATAAACCGTCGAGGCTTTCTGCACGCATCGGCCGGTTGATCCCTGAAAGCGAATTTGGCAGCGCCGTGTTCGGCGTAGTAACTACAGTCTTCCTCACGTTGTTGGAAATTGTTTTCACTACCAATGGACTCGGCAACTACGGGTGGGGCCTCTTCGTTGGTATTCCATTTTTTCTCGGACTCAGCTCGACCATGATCTACAGCTTCCACCGGCCGCGCTCACTCGGGATGTGTCTGGTGGTCGCAACGATTGCAACGGGACTGCTTGGGGCGACTCTATTTGCCCTCGCCATTGAAGGGGTCATCTGCCTGACGATGGCGCTTCCCCTCGCTCTCGTGCTTGCCGTGTTTGGTGCTTTCATAGGATGGGTGCTTCAAAAGCGCCCGTCTTTTGCGCCCAGCACGTTGAATGTCGTTTCTGTCGGATTTCTCTTAATCCCCGGACTGATTCTTCTCGAACATAGTTTTGGTGGACCAGCGCCGCTCTATGCAGTGAAGACTTCAGTTGTTATCAAGAGCAATCCGGAGACAGTCTGGACGCACGTCGTGACGTTTTCAGAATTAGCGCCACCAAAGGAAATGTTGTTCAGTACCGGAATCGCATATCCGATGCGCGCGGAGATAAGAGGTCAAGGTGTTGGCGCAGTAAGACACTGCGTGTTCTCGACGGGGCCATTCGTGGAACCGATAACGGTGTGGGATGAACCTCGTCTCCTCGCATTCGATGTTACGGAGCAACCGCGGGCGATGGAGGAGTTGTCACTCTATAACGACTTGCGACCTCCGCATCTGGATAACTACTTCCTTTCACGAAAGGGACAGTTTGAATTGAAAGCCCTGCCAGACGGTACCACGCTCCTGGAAGGAACGACGTGGTACGAGAACCGTTTCTGGCCCGCTACGTACTGGCATCTCTGGTCCGACTACATCATTCACCGCATTCATCAACGAGTCCTGCTGCACATAAAGTCTCTCTCTGAGTCTCAACCACAAAAAGGCACATAAATCATTTTGTGCTTTTTGTGCCTTTTTGTGGCAACCTCTTCTTGTGGCGCAGATCGCGATCATCGGCGGAGGCATTGGTGGTCTAACTGCAGCACTCGCCTTTCGACAGTCCGGCTTCGAGGCTGAAGTCTTCGAACAAGCGCCGGCTTTACTCGACGTCGGAGCGGCAATTGCGATCTGGCCCAACGCGCTGCGCGTGCTGGAAGAGTTGCACCTATCCGAGAAGATTCTTGAAAAAGCGGGCGTGATGGAAGAGATTCGCTGGCTCGATCAAGCTGGATTTTTAATTAACCGCATTTCGATTCCAGTTGCAGTTGCTCTTCACCGCGCTGACTTACAGAGTACGCTCCTGCACGCACTACCCGACACCGCGATTCACCTCGATCATTCATTCGTCAGCTACAGACAACACGGTGACAAAACGATCGCGACATTCGGGAATGGTGATTCAGTTGAGGCTGACTTTCTGATCGGCGCCGACGGCATTCACTCAGACGTGCGTGCGCAATTCATCAAGGATGGCGAGCCGGTCAATCGCGGCTACACCGTTTGGCGCGGTATCGCACCAACGATTCCGGGCCTGATCCCCCCAGCAACTGCAATCGAAATTCACGGACGCGGAAAACGCTTTGGCATTGGTCCGGTTGGTCACGGAAGAGTCGGTTGGTGGGCCACCGCAAACGTTTCAGACACTGACGATCTGTCTTCACTGTTCGCCGGCTGGTACCGGCCAGTACTCGAACTAATCGCAGCAACTCCAAAGACGTCGATTCTCAAAACCAGCGCACTCGATCGCGAACCAAATAAAACCTGGGGCGCCGGACGAATGACTCTTCTCGGCGACGCCATTCATCCGACAACACCCAACCTCGGACAGGGCGGCTGTCTTGCGATTGAAGATGCGCTCGTGTTGGCGCGATGCTTCAAAAAGCACGGCGCAACAGAAGAGTCGTTGCGAAACTACGAACGTCTTCGCTACAAACGCACCGCGGCAGTCACTCGGTACTCACGTTTCTACGGCGCCGTTGGTCAGTGGGAAAACAAATGGGCACGAGGCTTGCGCAAAACCGCGCTCGCTCTCATGCCCGAATCAATCGCTCGTAGCTTGATGAAGATCGTCTTCGACTACGACGCTACCACTGTATCCACAGATTACACAGATTAATCTGCGAATCCGTGGACCCGGTTATCCGTGCTAAGCTGTGTCCATGCAAGTCATCCAAGTTTCTCAAGTGGGCGGGCCGGAGGTGCTCACTCCGGTCGACGTGCCCGTTCCGTCACCGAAACCAAATGAAGCACTCGTGCAGATCAAAGCTGCGGGTGTGAACTTCATCGATGTCTACGTTCGCGAAGGTCGTTATCCGACGCCACTTCCTTTCATCGTTGGCCAGGAGGGGGCAGGTGTAGTGACCGAAGTAGGCTCTGCTGTCACAACGTTGCAAGCCGGCGATCGGGTTGCTTATTCGAGCGTCCTGGGAAGTTACGCGGAGTATGCGGCTGTGCCTGCGGATCGTTTAGTGAAGATTCCTGCGGAGCTTGATTTTGAACAAGCGGCAGCGGCGATGTTGCAAGGTATGACTGCGCACTATCTGTTACACAGCAGTTACCCGTTACAAAAAGGCCAGACTGCTTTGATTCATGCAGCAGCGGGAGGTGTCGGACTATTGCTGGTCCAAATGGCGAAGAAGCTCGGGGGCCGAGTGATCGCCACGGCCGGCAGACACGAGAAGGCACAACTCGCTCGTGATGCAGGTGCTGACGAGTGCATCGTCTACACCGAAGCCGACTTCGAGACTGAAACAAAACGGCTGACGAACAATGAGGGCGTACACGTTGTTTACGACGGAGTCGGTAAAGCGACGTTTGATAAAGATCTCAACGTACTTCGTCCACGTGGTTACCTCGTGTTGTTTGGTGGCTCGAGCGGCGCCGTGCCGCCGTTTGATCTGATCAAGCTTTCGCAAAAGGGATCACTCTTCATCACACGACCGACACTCGCTCATTACACTGCGACTCGCGAGGAACTCGAATGGCGCGCAAGCGACGTCCTCGGAGCGATCGCGCGCGGTGATCTCAAACTAAGAATTCACAAAACGTATCCACTAGCTGACGCTGAACAGGCGCACCGAGATCTGGAAGGAAGAAAGACCACCGGCAAGTTGTTACTTAAGCCCTAGAGACCCGGGTTGCCTCAAAGTCAGAATGTGAGGATAGCTATTGATCGTCATCGATTGTAAAACGAAAATAGAGTTTGGTTATTGAACAGTGAGCATTGAAAGGAAACGCTTGTGACTTCAACTAATAAACTCGCTGTAGCTATAGGAATGATTATTTCGTTTCTCAGTGCCAGCATTTACGCACAATCCGCTGGCACCGAATTAAATCATTTTGCCGCTGACGGGATTTCGTTCGATTATCCCGCCGGATATTCAGTTACGGAACAGAGCACACCCGAAACGCGCCAGTATGTAATCGACCGTAAAGGAAATTCAATACAGCTTACGATTGTTGTAACGCAGCGACTGATTCTGCAGAATGAATTGCCGGCAGCGATCACGAACTTTACGGAACCATTAGTTAAAAAGGTAGCGGTAACGCTGGGAGCTGGTAAGAATCCTCCAGAACGCTCCTCGTTCCAAACCCAGATTGGAACGAAGCAAGCGGAAGGTATTCGACTGCGCTCCGCACGTAGTGGGACAAAAACTGGTGAAGTGATCTGGCTGCGATGGAGTTTGCGCCTGATAGGTTTGGCTTTTGTTAGATCAAATTCAGATGAGTCTGTTGGGTCCGAGCTCTGGCGGACCGTTAGCTCCAGTTTGAAAATCGAGCCGCCTGTTATCGCTGCTATGGTAACTGGAGGGGAACCACCTGAGAACGAGAAGATTGAGGGCGGAGTGCTCAATGGAAAGGCTTTAGCACTACCACAACCAGCTTATCCGCCTCTTGCCCGAGCAGCACATATTTCCGGAACGGTTTCGGTTCAGGTCCTCATCGACGAACAAGGTAACGTCACCTCAGCACACGCTGTGGACGGCCATCCGTTATTGCAGTCTGTCTGTGTTGCTGCTGCTCGTCAGGCTCGGTTCTCACCGACATTGTTGGAAGGCGAACCTGTCAAAGTTACAGGGGTGATTCGGTACAATTTTATCGCACGCTGATGCCGAAGAAGCGATTGGAGTGGAGATGACAGATTCAGATTAGGACTACCAGGGCTGATTAAAGTCTTGACAGCCTTTTCCACGCTCCCTATAGTAGCCCGAGGTTATGGTTAGCACTCGCACATTTTTCTATTTCGCCTTTACCTACCGCTTCTTCTTTACGGAGGAGAGCGGAGGGCGAAGTTTGAAATCGATGTGCTGACGACCTAAAAGCACAACACCTTCAACGAGCCAGCCGCGATCCTAAAGTCGCGGCTGGTTTTTTTGTTGCCCGGAGCTGAATCATGGACATAGAGCATTGGCGAAGAGAAATAGACGAAATCGACGCTGAGTTGCTGCGACTCTTAAACGTACGCGCGCGGCTCGCGCTGAAAGTCGGTGCACTCAAACAAGCCGCACACCTCCCATTCTGCGATCCCGAACGCGAACGCATCGTGTTACATCGACTGCGGGATCTCAATTCAGGTCCACTCGATGAACGTGCCGTCGATAAAGTGTTTCGCAGGATCATTCGCGAGTCGAGACGCGTCCAGGGCGTTGCGAGTTCATGAGCACACATTTGCAAAAACCGAGAGTCGCATTTCAGGGCGAACGCGGCGCCTTCAGCGAAGAGGCCGCGCTAAAATTGCTCGGCCCTGAAATCGAGCTCGTGCCGAGAAAGACTTTCGCAGATCTCTACGTGAGTCTCGACAACGGCGTGGCCGACTACCTTCTCGCTCCCGTCCAAAACACGATTGCCGGTGTCGTACAGCCTTCAGTTGATCTGCTCAATGCAAGCTCGTTGAATGTTCTCAATGAGATTCAGATAAAGATCGAACAACATCTTATCGGTTGTCCCGGCGCTGCTTTCGAGACGATTGAGACAGTGCAGTCTCATCCAGTCGCACTCGCGCAGTGCAGCCGCTTCTTTGAAACACATCCGCAACTGAAGTCAGTCGTTGCCGACGATACGGCCGGCAGTGTTGCCGAAGTGATTCGCCTCGGCGAACCGCAACGCGCTGCCATCGCCGGACAACGCGCCGCTGATCTCTACGGCGCAAAAATCATTTGCAAGAGCATTCAGGACCATTCCGACAACTACACCCGATTTGTATTACTCACCCGTCAGTAAAGGAACACAATCATGATCGTCAACATGTCAAACAACGCAACCCCCGACCAAATCAACCACATCATCGATCGGATCAAGGAATGTGGTTTCCAGGCACACGTAGTCGAAGGTGCTGAACGTACCATCATCGGGGCCATCGGAAGCAGCGGGCGACACTCCGAAATCGAAGCGCTGCGCGCAGCTCCGGGTGTTGCTGAAGTAATCCGGATCTCGCATCCGTTTAAGCTCGTCAGTCGACAACTGCGACAGGCGGGAACGGTTGTCGACGTTGCGGGAACGAAGATCGGCGCGGGCGATCTGGTTGTGATCGCGGGACCTTGCTCGGTCGAGTCAGAAGAGCAACTGATGGAGACTGCTCGTTCCGTGAAAGCGTCGGGTGCGAACATGCTTCGCGGCGGTGCTTATAAACCACGCACTTCGCCTTACGACTTTCAGGGACTCGGCGTCGAAGCACTCCGCTTTCTCAAACACGCGAGCATTGAGACTGGACTGCCGATCGTGACGGAGGTCATGAGTGAAGCGGACGTCGAGATCGTCGAAGAGTATGCTGACATGATGCAGGTTGGCGCGCGCAACATGCAGAACTTTTCACTGCTGCGCAAACTTGCACACGTGTCGAAGCCGGTACTGCTGAAACGCGGGCCATCAGCAACAGTGAAAGAGTGGTTGCTGGCGGCTGAGTACCTGCTCGCCGGTGGTAACGCGAATGTGGTTCTATGCGAACGCGGCATCAAGACCTTCGAAACCGCGACACGCAACACACTCGACCTCGCAGCAGTCGCACTCGTGAAGGAATTGTCGCACCTGCCTGTGCTGGCTGATCCTTCACATGGAACTGGAATGAGAAGCTTGATTACGCCAATGTCAAAAGCCGCGGCGGCCGCGGGTGCTGATGGATTGTTGATTGAGGTCCATCCGTGTCCCGAGCGTGCGCTTTCAGATGGACCTCAATCACTGGATTTACCGGGTTTTCAGGAGTTAATGGAGAGCCTTGGGCAAACAATAGCGCGAGAAGCCATTGCTGCTTAAGAGCTTTTAATTTTCAGGCTGTTTGGGCTTTCTCGGTAGTTCTTTCTCGGTCTTGATGATCGAGCCGTCGATGGCGTTGACCCAAATGTGGGAGGCCCCAACCTCGCCTTCGTTTGCAATCATCACGTGATAGAAGACGATTCCGTCTTTAGCTAACTTGCCGGGTTCTTCCCAGCCTTTCGCCTCGAGACTGCAAAGCAAAACCTTTCCAGGCTGCTGGCTGGTCGCGATCTGGATCGCCTGGTCCATGTTGATCTTCGAGAGACGGATGAGTGCAGCCTGTCGCACCTCGCGCATTTCCATTTCCACTCGCTGTTTGCGCTCGAGCTCTTCGCGAAACGCCGGATCCTCAATCATCTTCTTTTTCACTTCATCCATATCGTTCGAGCGACGCATCTTTGTCTCGAGAACTTCTTTTTCTCTGCGCTCTTTATCCTGCACTGCAGGATCCTGTGCGTTTGTCTCGACATCGAAGCGCATTGGGAACGCTGCGGCAGCAAAACAGGGCACCGCAATTAGCAAGGCAACTCCCACCAACAACAACTTCTTCCAGCGTGTATGTAAATTGGGTTTCTTTAACAACGACATGATACGAGCCTCCAGGATGTCAGCATCGGCGATGCCTACGGTTGTAGTAACGGAGAGACGACGCAGAGGGGGCGCGGAGCCGGCAAGTCTAACGAGCGAACGAGCATAAACTTCGGCATTCAAGATGCGCTCCGCAACAAGCTCGTCGCAGCAGAGTTCACGGGTCTGTTTGACCCGTCGTCTTAAAAAAGCCGCGGCAGGATGAAACGAAATCGGCACGAAGATTAGTTCGTAGAAAAGATTAAGCAAATAGTCACGGCGTGCTACATGAATGAACTCATGCCCGATCGCCGAAGTCAGCAGTTCGATATTACCTTCGCGCAGGAGCGAGTCAGGAAGAATAATTACTGGATGCGTTAGTCCGATTGTCACTGGAACCGGCAGCGTTTCTGAACGAAACACTTTGACGGCGCCCGGACGCGTGCCAAATTCGAGCTCACAACGATTGATGATTGCTGCGACTCGATCGTCCGGCTCTAATTCGACAGCATCGCGTTTGATGCTTCTCGTCGTTGTCCACGCCTGGACGAGTTTGAAGATGCGAAACAGGAGAAACGCAAAATAGATTGCGAGCAGCGAGAGTCCAAGTTTTTGATTCAGTAAAAATGTGGACGGCAGTGCGGTTGTGGTGCCGGGAAGGTCTGGCACCGGATCCTGAGAGAGCAGCGAAATACCTTCCGTGACGAACGGCACTGCCGGAGCTGTTTGAACAGGAGTGTCGAGCAACGTCTGCGACGAAGTGAATGCTGGAACAACGAGCGCGAGACAAAGCGCACTCACCCAAACCCAATGTTGATAACGCACGACGGAGTTGCGCAGCAGCCATGAACCGAGCGCGGCAAGCGCGGCGATGAGTGCGATCTGCCAGCAGGCATTCAGCAGAAAAGTCAGCAACAGTTGGCTACTCATTCTCAACGACTCCCTTCTCTTTTGCCTCGTCGATTAACTTCTGCAGGCGCGCGAGTTTTTCAGGTGTGAGGTGTTTGGTTTCCACGAGGCTCATCACGAGACTTTCAGCCGAACCGCCGAAGAGCCGGTCGACAACGTCTTTGACGTGTTTGCCGACGACCTGCTTGCGGCTCACGGCGGGTTTGTAGAAGTACGCGCGGTTTTTTAGCGTCCGTTTGGCTTTGCCTTTACGCTCGAGAATGTTGAGCATTGTCTGGACAGTGGTATAAGCAAGTTCACGTTGGAGTCTTTGCTGCACTGTCTGCACGTTTGCCGGACCTGTTTCCCAGAGGACGTGCATGATTTCGAGTTCGAGCGGAGTTAAGTTCTCAGTCTTCGGTCGCGCCATACTGTCTCCTAAGTTTTTAGGAGTATAGAGACGCGGCCGGGACGTGTCAACTAATTTTTTAGGAGTCGGTTTCACGCCAGGCCGCAAAGACAACGCGAAGCCGCAAAGTATTACTTAGCGTCTTAGCGGTTCCTTTGCGCCTTTGCGTGAAACTTCGTTGTAGAATCCCAGGACCCGTGAAGAAGCCGATGCTTATCCACATCCTGATCTACGGCCTGTGCGGTGGAATTCTGATTGTGGCGCTCAGGTTGATCGAATTTCGCTTCATGATCGTCGAACACTCGTTTGAGATCTACGGCGGCCTGATCGCCGCACTCTTCGCAGCTATCGGCATCTGGCTCGGCCTGAAGCTGACAAAGAAAAAGGAAATCCTGATCGTCAAGGAAGTCACAGTCCCGGCTACCGTTCCCTTTGCTCTGAATGAACAGCGTCTGAAAGATCTCGGCATCACGAAGCGCGAACTGGAAATCCTCGAACTCATTGCCCAGGGCATGTCCAACCGCGAGATCGCGAACAAACTCTTCGTCAGCGAAAACACGGTTAAGACCCACTCGAGCCGTCTCTTCGACAAGCTCAGCGCCAAACGACGTACGCAGGCTGTCCAGATCGCAAAAGAAATAGGGCTGCTTCCGTAGCCTGAAAGTAGTATTCTCAGCGCAAACATCCAAAATCACTCAAAAGTATGACGACAATACAGCGCTTCGAACGTAGATTGCGCCGCAAGTTCTTCAAAATCAGTGAGGAGAGTCTGTCATGAAAAAGATTGTTTTAACTTTCGGCTTGATCTCAGGCGCCATTATGTCCGCGTTGATGACCGCCGTAATCGTGTTCGCCCACCAAACGGATCCGGCCCGTGGCATGGTCATCGGCTACACCATAATGGTGTTGTCCTTTCTACTCATTTTCTTTGGAGTCAGGTCTTATCGTGAGAATGTCGGCAACGGGTACATCAGTTTTGGCCGGGCTTTTGGAGTTGGCGTTTTAATAATGCTCATCAGTTGCGCCTGCTACGTGGCTACCTGGGAAGTTGTGTCGCACAAATTCATACCCGACTTCGGCGAGAAGTATCTGGCTCAGTCCATCGAGCGGGTGCGCGCTTCTGGCAAGTCGCCGCAGGAGATTGAAAACGAAATCGAGAACATGAGATCGATGATGCAACTCTACAACAGCAACATCCTGGTCAATATCGCGTTCACTTTACTCGAACCACTCCCACCGGGATTGGTGATGACGCTGCTCTCTGCCCTAATCCTCAGAAAGCGCCGGCGGCAGGAACAGGATTTACATGGCTTTCAAGATGCAGTAAAAGAAACCTCAGTAAATCCTGTCTAACACTGAGGGACATCTTGATGCTCCTACGCTTTGTCTGCGCGCTTCTCTGTCTTCTGTCCTTATTTAATAACGCCACTCACGCCCAGCAAACGGGCAGCAATCTGTTTCAGGGCATGAAGTGGCGGATGATCGGGCCGTTCCGGGCAGGCCGGACAGTCGGAGCGACCGGTGTTCCCGGTCAACCAAACGTCTTTTATATAGGAGTGAACAACGGCGGCGTTTGGAAGACGACGGACTACGGTCACACGTGGAAACCGATTTTTGATGATCAGCCAACCGGATCGATTGGCGCGCTGGCCATCGCGCCATCGCAGCCGGATACGATCTACGTCGGCAGTGGTGAAGGTTTACAACGCCCGGATCTTTCCACCGGCGACGGTATTTACAAATCAACCGACGGCGGCAAGACCTGGCAACATCTCGGATTACGCAACGCACAACAGATCGGCGCGATACTCGTCGATCCGCGCGATCCGAATCTCGTCTACGTCGCCGCTCTCGGCCATCCGTACGGCGCGAATGAAGAGCGCGGAATCTTTCGCTCAACTGACGGCGGCCAAACGTGGCAGAAGATTCTTTATAAGGACGAGAACACCGGCGCGATCGCACTCGCATTCGATCCGAAGAACTCAAAAGTCATCTACGGCGTCTTGTGGTCAGCGCGACAAGGTCCGTGGGAGAACGGCGCATGGCAAGGACCGGGCAGCGGACTCTTCAAGACTACCGACGGCGGCAACACGTGGCGTCAACTAACAAAAGGACTGCCGACCTTCGAGCAAGGTCTCGGACGAATCGGCATCGCCGTCGCTCCGAGTGATTCGAACACAGTTTACGCAACCGTCGATTCAACGCAGCTCGGCGGAATCTATCGTTCTGATGATGCAGGCGAGAATTGGCAACGTGTCGGCACGGATCGACGCGCATGGGCGCGTGGCAGCGACTTCGCTGAGATCGATGTCGATCCACGCAACAAAGAGATCGTCTACACCGCCGCAATCGCAGCGTATCGATCAACTGACGGCGGCAAAACCTGGACGGCGTTCAAAGGCGCGCCCGGCGGCGATGATTACCACACACTCTGGATCAATCCCGAGAACCCAGACATCATGTTGCTCGCAACTGATCAGGGCGCCATCGTCAGTGTGAATGGAGGCGAGACGTGGAGTTCGTGGTACAACCAGCCGACCGCGCAGTTTTATCACGTCATCACTGACAATCAGTTTCCATACTGGGTTTACGGTGGCCAGCAGGAGAGTGGTTCCGCCGGCGTGAAGAGTCGCGGCGATAACGGCGCGATCACTTTTCGCGACTGGCGCACTGTTGGTGTTGAAGAATATGGGTACGTCGCGCCCGACCCGCTGCATCCGAACCTGATCTACGGCGGCAAAGCCACGCGTTTTGACACGACGACCGGTCAAGTGCAAAACGTTGCCCCTGAAATTCTGCGCAGTGGAAAGTACAGATTTCTTCGCACGGCGCCGATACTCTTCTCGCCCGTCGATCCTCACGTGTTGTATCTCGCCGGCAACGTCCTATTTAAAACGACGAACGGCGGTTCGAGTTGGGACATCATCAGTCCCGATCTCTCGCGTGAGAAACCTGAAGTCCCCGCAAGCATCGGCATCTTTCGTCGTCCTGAAATGGCGACGCAACCGAGACGTGGTGTGATCTATGCGCTCGCACCGTCGCCGAAAGACATCAACACGATCTGGGCGGGCACGGATGATGGTCTGATTCACATTACTAAAGACGGCGGCAAGAACTGGAAGAACGTAACTCCCCCCGCAATCGACGCGTGGAGCAAGATCTCGCAGATCGATGCAAGCCACTTCGACGTCAACACAGCGTATGTCGCCGTTAACCGCATCAGGCTTGACGATCAGAAACCGCACATCTACCGCACCACTGACGGCGGTACGAGCTGGCAGGAAGTTGTCACCGGTTTGCCGGATGGTCCAGTCAACACTGTCAAAGAAGATCCACAGAAGCGTGGTTTGTTGTTTGCCGGAACGGAGCTCGCCGTTTTCTTCTCTCTCAACGATGGCAACAATTGGCAACCGCTCCGTCTCAACATGCCGGCGACGTCGATTCGCGATCTTGTGATCCACAACGACGACGTTGTAGTCGGAACACACGGGCGCTCGTTTTGGATCCTCGACGACATCACACCCTTGCGGCAGCTCAATGCGACGGTGACAAACTCCGCGGTCCATCTCTTCGCGCCGCAAGTTGCGTATCGTGTCCAGCGCAACGTAAATACTGACACGCCATTGCCACCCGAAGAACCCGCCGGCCAAAATCCGCCGGACGGCGCGATCATTAATTACAACTTACGAAGCGATTCGACGACGCCCGTAATACTCGAGATCTTCGACAGTAAAAATCAACTCGTGCGTCGTTTGTCGAGCGACGACAAGCCCGCGTCCATCAATCCTAACGATTATCCAGTGACGCCATATTGGTTTCGCCCACCGCAAGTGCCGTCGACCAAAGCGGGAATGCAGCGGTTTGTGTGGGATTTGAAATACGCGCCGCCGCTGTCTTTTGGTCACGGGTTTCCGATCTCGGCAATCTACAACGACACGCCTCTCGAACCGCTTGGACCATCAGTGTTACCCGGCACTTATACCGTGAAGCTGACCACTAACGGAAAGTCGCTGACGCAGCGGTTGACGGTGAAGATCGATCCCCGCATAACGACGAACGCCGCCGATCTGACACAGCAGTTCACGTTGTCCCTTGACGCGTATCGCGGGATGCAAAAGTCATATGAAACGGCAGACCAGATCAGAAAACTGCGCGCCCAGATCAAAGATTTGATCTCACGCGTCGATCGTGGCCCGCTCGCCGAAGCGCTTGGCGCACTGGACAAGAAGGCGGCTGCGATTGGCGGCGAAGGACGCGGTGACGGTGGTGGACCCGGTGGACCGATCGACGTGCGCGATCCTAACCTCACCCGCTTGAACGGTGGCTTCTCTTCCCTGCTCGAGAACCTTCAGAGTGCGGATCTCGCGCCGACGCAGGCGACGGTAACCGCAGCAATCGAGTTGCAAAAGACGTTGACAAAACTGCTGGCCGATTGGGACACGTTCAAGACGAAAGACGTTGCGGCGATTAACGTGCAGTTAAAAGCCGCAAATCAGCCGGCGCTGAATCCGTGATGGATAGTGAGCATCCAATTATTCTGTACGACGGGGTCTGTGGGCTGTGCAATCGACTGGTCCAGTTCTTACTGAAACACGATCGGGATGGTCGACTGAGATACGCGTCATTGCAAAGTGATTTCGCCGCAAAGGTATTGCAGAGACATGGCTTCGACCCGAAGGATCTCGACACCCTTCATGTTGTCGAGAATTTCGAGCAGCCGGACGAACGCGTCTTGCAACGATCGGACGCAGTTCTGCGTGCTGGACGTGAGCTCGGGGGAGTCTGGCCGGGATTGTCATCAGTAGCCAAAGTCATTCCACGAACGCTTCGCGATGTTGTCTATCGCCTCGTCGCTCGAAACCGTTATCGCGTGTTTGGTAAATACGACACCTGCATGCTCCCCGATCCGAAACAAAGGAGCAAATTCCTCGATGTTTAAATCCGCACTCATTTGTGTTTTTCTGTCGCTAATATTCTTTATGCCCCAACAACCGCAATACGATTTGCTGATCAGAAACGGACGTATCGTGGACGGTTCAGGACGCGCGGGTTACGTCGCCGACGTGGCGATCAAAGGCGATCGCATCGTGAGCATCGGCAAGTTGTCGCAAGCCACCGCCGCGCGCACGATCGACGCGCAAGGTCTCGTGGTTGCGCCGGGCTTTATCGACATGCTCGGCCAGTCTGAACAGTACTTATTGATCGATCCACGCGCGATGAGCAAGGTGATGATGGGTGTGACGACTGAGATCACAGGCGAGGGCGAGTCGATCGCGCCCATCAACGAGCGCCAGATCAAGGAGCAGGAAGACTTTCTCAGACGATTCAATCTCACAATCGATTGGCGCACGCTCGATGAATACTTTAAGCGTCTCGAAAAACAGGGATCGGGAGTAAACCTCGGCACGTTTGTTGGTGCGACTCAAGTGCGGGAATACGTCATCGGTTACGACGACCGTCCGCCAACGCCACAGGAGTTGGAGCAGATGAAGAAGCTGGTGGCCGATGCGATGCGTGACGGCGCGCTCGGTCTTTCGACGTCGCTCCAATACGTTCCGGCGCGTTTCGCAAAGACTGACGAGCTGGTCGAGCTCGCGAAAGTGGCGCGACAGTACGGCGGCATCTACGCTACACATCAACGCAGCGAAGCAAACATGATCGATGCTTCGCTAGACGAAGTCTTCGAGATCGCACAGAAAGCAAAAATCCCGGTCGAGATCTGGCACCTTAAAACAGCGTACAAGAAAAACTGGGGCCGCATGCCGTACGTGTTGGATCGCATCAAGCAAGCGCGCGATCGTGGTTTGGATGTCACCGCCGATATATACCCTTACATCGCGGGCAGCACAGCGCTGAGCGCGTGTCTTCCGCCGTGGGCGCTCGAAGGTGGGACCGACAAGATGCTCGCCCGGCTGCGCGATGCGCAGACGCGCCAACGCTTGAAGACAGAAATATCTCAGGAGCAAACTACCTGGGAGAACATCTATCTGGGTAGTGGTGGACCAGGCGGCGTTTTGATTGGATCGGTGGTGAATCGTGAGCTCGAGCCGTTGCAAGGCAAGCGCATTTCTGAGATCGCCGAGCAACAGAAAAAGGATCCACTCGACGCAGTCTTCGATCTCATCGTCGCCGACCGCGGTCAAACCGGCGCGATCTATTTCATGATGAGTGAAGACGACATGCGCGCTGCGATGAAATCGCCGTTAGTGAGTTTCTGCACTGACAGTGGTTCGCGGGCGACTGATGGTCCACTCGCCGGTTCGAAGTCGCATCCGCGTGGCTGGGGGAGTTATCCACGCATACTCGGACAATACGTGCGTGACGAGAAGCTGTTATCACTCGAAGCGGCGATTCACAAGATGACCGGAGCGCCCGCCGCTCGTGTCGGGTTGAAGGAACGCGGATTAATCAAGGAAGGAATGTTCGCAGACATTACGGTCTTCGATCCAACGAAGGTCATCGATCGCGCCACCTTCGAGTCGCCAAACCAATATCCGATCGGCATCGACTACGTAATCGTGAACGGCAAGATCAGTGTCGACAAAGGACAGCGTACATCAGCACTCGCTGGACGCGTGCTCCGTGGACCTGGTTATAGACAGGATTAATCAGCCTACCGACGCGCAGATCTTTCGATACTGATCTTCCGTGAAAGCCTTCAAGGTTTCCGTTTGCACATTACCCTGCGCACCGAGACTAAGCAGCGCGCGCGCATACGCCTCATCGTCGGGAGCGTCGATCATACAAACGAGATCATAGCGGCCCATCGTCAGGTATGTGTCTTTGATTTTGACGCCGGCCTTCTTGAATTCCTTGCGCCCGGCATCAAGTCGTGCCGGACTGTCTTTGATGTTTGCGACTCCCTGTCCAGTCCATTTCAATAACGCGATATACATTGGCATGTCGTTTCTCCTTCAGACCTTTATATAAATCCGCTTGCGATACAGCAGCCACATCAAGAACAGCCACAACAGAATAAACGCGATCGCGTAAGCCAGCGACGCGTTGATCGGCTCGGCCCACGACAAGAAGAACTTTCGGAAGATCCATCCCTGCGACGAGATCCGATTGCCGTCGCCACTGTCCAGCTTGATCAATCCCATCAACTTCACCATCAAGGCGGATCCGACAAACAGCGCGAGTGCGTTCACGCCAAACACTTCAAACGGCCATGCCCATCGTCGATATCCTTTAATATCGATCAGCCAATAACAAAGCGACAAAAACTGCAACGCGAGTCCGGCAGTGAAAAGGACATACGAACTGGTCCACAACGCTTTATTGATCGGAAAGAACGGGTTCCACATCCAACCAAGTGCGACACACACTGCGCCGGCCACGAACATTCCGACGACTTTCTCGAATCGCGGCCGCTCGCTGCGCAACCAGTGTCCGGTCAGAATTCCGAAGAGCGTCGTCGCCACCGCGGGAATCGTGCTCAGTAAACCTTCCGGATCGTAAACCTTGCCTTGTCTCCAGATGTGCGGGCCCAGCAGCACGCGATCGACAAACGACGCGATACTTCCTTCCTTGCTCAGGTCACCGGGCGCATATCCCGGCGCCGCGAGTCGCGTCATCACGATGCAGTAAACAATAAGAAGTGCGACTGCGATCAGAAACTGGGTCCTGATCTTCGTCGTTAAAAAGATCAGCGACGCAACCAGATAACAGATCGCGATTCGCTGCAGCACGCCGGCGATGCGGATTGTTCCGAGTTGAAAGTAAGGGAACCCGTTGAGAAACAGTCCGAGCCCAAAAATGATCGCGCTGCGCTTGATTACTTTGAGATACAGATCGCGTTTGACACTGCCCTCTTCGACGCGACGGCCGAAAGCGAGCGTGATCGAAACACCGACGATGAAGAGGAAGAAGGGAAAGACGAGATCGGTCGGCGTCCAACCATTCCACTCGGCATGTTCCAGAGGCCAGTAAATGCTGGACCATGTGCCGGGATTATTAACGAGCACCATTCCGGCGATTGTGATTCCGCGAAAAACGTCGAGCGAGACCAGGCGGCCAGTAGGGGACATGGCGCCAAGATTATCACGAATTCAATCCGTCTCCAGATCCGCGTTTATCCGTGTTACAGTATCACCTCGTCAACATGTCCTTAATGCTAACCGAGATCGCCGAGCAGCCGGCTGCACTCGAGCGCACAATCGCGCAAGAGCGCGTCAAAATCGCAAAGCTGGGAAATATTCTGAAGGCGCGCGACATTCACCTGATTGTCCTTGTTGCGCGAG
>DASYPN010000043.1:0-2596 GCA_036006625.1 Pyrinomonadaceae bacterium
GAGCCGCGGAAGTTTCCCGCGTGGCTCTCGGCGATAACGCGTCATCGCGCTCTGCGGTTTAGTAAGAGCGAGACGGCCCATATGAGTAAGCGAGTAGCACTCGACGAAGCGCTGCTCGAAAAGATCGAGGCCCTTGCGAAGCCGCTCGCGGAGAAGGAACGTGACGAAGAGATGATCGCGGCGCTCGAGAGTCTTCCCTCGGATTACGCAATGGCTTTGCGGTTGCGCTTTCTGGACGAGATGCCGCTGAACCGCATTGCGGCGTTTATGGGAATTCCGTTGTCGACGGTGAAGTGGAGGATTCATCACGGCAAGAAACTGTTGCGGGAAAGAATTAAAGGAGAACCAGATGGAAAAAGAAACAGTAAAACTGCTTAACGTGTTGCGACGGATCGCGCGCGCGGCTGGTTATGCTGCCTGGACCAAGCCGGGACCAGACGCGACACAGTTCTGCGTGTCGCAATACAACCGTGTGCTCGCTCGTCTCACGGAACTCGAGCCGGCCGTCAAACCGTTATTCACGCCGTTGAGTGAATCAGCGTCGCCGGAAGTCGTGCGGATCGCTGCGCGCGAGCTGCTGGCTTACTTCGAAGCGGATGAGCCGGAGTTTATGCGTGGATTCGGGCGGGGATTCTACGTCGGCGGATGTGGGCCACGGCGCAGGAGAGTGCGATGTGTGCCGATTTCCGTGAGTTGTGAGTAGACAGGATTTGCAGGATTAACCAGATTAACAAGATGGGAGTGGGTATGGAGAGAGAGAAGGAGTTGGTGAAGCTGATCAATGTGCTGCGACGCACTTCGCGTATGGCACTGCAATCAGAATGGACCGGTGGTAAGGAAGACGCGGCGGCGTTCTGCACCGAGCAGTACAATCGCGTGCTCGCGCGTCTCAAGGAACTTGATCCCGGTGTTGGTGTGGTCTTTGAACCTTTGGCGGCGAGCAGTTCGTTGACTGTCGTGGCAATGGCTTCGCGTCAACTGGCGGCTTACTACGAAGACGAACTTGGACCAACGAAGGGCTTCGGGCGTGGTTATGGTTTCGCCTTTGACTCGAATAAGTTTCGCGAGTTTTGGGAGAAATCAGCGCGTGAGTTTGAAGACATGGGCGAGTTCATTCGCGAAAGCATAGACGAGTGGCTGAAACACAAAAAACAGGAGAAGCGGTCCACAGATTCCACAGAAAATAAGTCTGTGTAATCTGTGGATGGTTTTAGAAGTTGCACGGGCTCACAAGAGCCGGGACTTTGGGAGGGACAGTATCACGGAAACCGCGTGACGACCGCCGCATTGCAGCCACTGCTGCTTCGACTTGTTGCGGCGTCAGAGCAGTGTTCGCCTGGAAGAAAACCCAGTCGATGTCTTCCTGATACTGTCGCCGTTCCGTCGAATTCTTCATTCCGTCGCGAATAAACCAGAGGTTGAAGTTGATCGACATCGTGTCCTCCGGATAATACTCATCGCCGTGTTCCGCAAATAATTTCCCGTCGACGAAGTAACTGACCTTCTTGTTCATCACTTGCGTTATGAGAGTGTGCCAGCCTGCCTGACTGCCGTTCGCTGTCTTGAAGACGTTGTCTTTCTTCCAGTTTGGCTCCGGACTAAATGTCTCCCACGTTGTGGCGTAGAGTGTTGGTCCATCGATGCCCCAGCCGCCGTTCGGCAAGTATTCATAATCCAACTCGCTGTAGTCGGGATCCATCGGTGCTTTCAGTGGAGCGATGGTGTAGAAGCTCTCAACGATCTGATCGCCACCTGGACCTGAAGCGGGAGCATCAGTGAAGCGAACGCGCGCCGCGTAAGTGCCTTCGAAATACTTTCGTTGATGACAGATCTGGGTTTGTGTCGTGGTTGCGCCTGTTCCTTCAGTTGAGGAAGTCATTCGCAGGAACTGAAGTGGCGGTTCTTTATGCAGCGAGACGCCGTCTTCAGACCACGTTGCCCCGGGCACACCCGGCCAGCCCGGTTCAGTACGAAGGATCCAGCCGTTCTTCTTTAGCTGATCCTTGCTTGTGTAGCTAAAATCATCGAAGAGTATCGCGGCTGGCGCTGCGGCATTCGAACTGATAAGGGCCGCGACAATGATCAATGCGGCGGCGCATGCAAACAAGGGCTTCATCGATGGTCCTCCCAGGGCGTTTGATGATATTGGATAAAACGAGATGACACAAAGCAACACGACAACAACGCAAACAGCATTTCTATTTGATCTGGATGGAACACTCGTCGACAGCGTCTATCAGCACGTGCTTGCGTGGCGCGAAGCGCTCGAATCGGACGGCATGCAACTGGCCGTCTGGCGGATTCACCGGCAGATCGGAATGAGTGGCGGTCTGTTCGTGAATGCGTTATTACGCGAAACCGGACATACCGTTTCGAAGGAAGAAGCTGAGCGATTACAGCAGGCGCATGGTGACGCGTTCAAGCGTTATGCGTCGCAGGTTCGGCCGCTGCCGGGCGCCACGGAGTTGTTGTCGTATCTGACGGAGAAAAAAGTGCCGTGGGCGATTGCGACGAGTGGTCATATCAGGAGTGCGAGTTTGTCGCTTAAACTTTTGGGCATTAGTGAAGACGTGCCGATTATCACGCGCGATCTCGT
>DASYPN010000044.1:0-5321 GCA_036006625.1 Pyrinomonadaceae bacterium
AAGTCGGACATTCCGACAAACATTATCGAGCAAACGACGCGTGAGTTTCGACGCGATGGTGGGGCGATCTATCACCGGCTCACAGCCTGCATCCTGAATGGCGAAGTGGTTGGACAACGCGCCTACGGTGAAGAAGGTCAACTCGTTTCTGAGACGCCGCTGAAGAACGGAAATAAACACGGACGTGAATTTCAGTGGCACGACGACGGCACACTATCACTGATCGAGCCGTACGCGAACGGCAAAAACCACGGCACTGCCAAACAGTATGGACGTCGCGGTTCAGTCATCGGCACCTACACACTTCGTCACGGAACTGGTTACGACATCTGGCGTGACGAAAGCGATGACGGCACCGTCACCATCTCCGAAATTCACACTCTGAAAGACGGCTTGCCACACGGTTATGAGTGGCGGCTGAAGAACACCCAAACAGCATGGCACGAAGTTCACTGGTACGAGGGCAAGTATCATGGCATCGAGCGGCAATGGAACGCGGCGAACAAGTTGCGTCGTGGATTCCCGCGTTACTGGATTCGCGGCGTCCGCCTAAACAAAGAAAAATATCTGCGAGCAGCGAAAAAGGATCCTACTTTGCCGCCCTTCCGTCTCAAAGACAACTCGCCGCGTCGCAAGTTCCCAATTTACAACTGACGAGCCTTCTTGTATCGTTAATCCCCCATTGTCAGCCCGTACCTGGCTCTGGAAACTGCCCGCTATGTTCCCCCGCAAGCAGACAAATCTGATCCCACTTGCGCTTTGCTTCTGCATAGCCTTCTCTTCGTTTGCTCCCGTCGCGCGCGCGCAAAAGAAGACTGCGCCAGTCGAAGCCACGCCTCCGCCAGTCAACGCAGACTTCAAGTTTGGTGATGTCGACCTCGAGGTGCTTGAACAGGCAGATCTGCTCGACATTCGGCTCGAGCGCGATGGACTCGTGCTCGCCGACGAAGCTGCTAATGCTTATCTGCGTCGCATCGGGAAATCGCTGATTCCTCGTGACCTTGAGCTCCAAAAAGTGTCGTGGAAGTTTCGCGCGCTCCGCGACCCGCAGCCCAACGCCTTCGCTCTCCCGAACGGCACGGTCTACGTCACCACAGGACTGATGACTCTTCTCGATAACGAATCACAGCTCGCGGCGATCATCGCACATGAACTCACGCACGTGATGCGACGACATACGTATCTGAGCAATCGCAGCAACCGCAAAAAATTTCTCACCATGAACGTGATGTCGGCGGTCGGCGCGGCCGCGCCATTGAGCGTTGTTGGAGCAGTCATAATGGCTGTCACGACAGTGGCTCCATTCATCATGATGGCAACGATGTATGGTTACAGCCGCGACCTCGAGCGCGAAGCTGATCTCAGAGGCATCGACATGATGATCAGTGCCGAATACCCGCCCGAAGAAATGGTCACCGTGATGAAGCTGCTCGATAAAGACATCGAAGGCGAGAACATCAGACTGTTCTACAACGACCATCCATCGCTCGATGAACGAATCAAGTACCTGAGCGGTTATCTCGGTGCGCGCGCCGACAGGGTAACGCCGCAGATGGAGTTGCATCGAGAGCGGAAGTTGTACTTCCAAACCATTGAGCCAGTAATGCGTCACAACATTCAGCTCGCGATCAATGCAGGACGCGCTCGTTCAGCCTTGTACGACGCGCAGCGTCTGGTCGACTTTCATCCCGATTCTGAAAACCTGTTTTGGTTAGCGGAGAGTTATCGAGCACTCGGACCTCGCGCGTCACAACTGACGGAAAAAGAATTGTCGAACAGCGCGATGAAAGATGCCGCGAAGAAACGCGAGAAGCGCACAGCGGAAGAAGAGGAGCGCGAACTTTTGGGGACGCCGGCGGGTAAGGACAACTGGCAAAAACATCAACAACTCGCTGAAGATTATTACAAGCGCGCCCTCGAGACGGAGAATCCGGCGCCCGTGGCCCATCGGGGGCTTGGCATGCTTTACGAGAAACTCGGACGAGGAAGCGATGCCGCCGCCGCATATAAGAAGTACCTCGAGCTGTCGCCCTCGGCGACTGATCGCGAACGAATTCAAAGACGCATTGAAGTGTTAAAGGAGAAGCTGAAATAAATGACTGCTCGCGCAATGATGTTTGCCCTCGTGGTACTGCTGACCGTTTCGGGATCGCATCAGGTTCGTGCTCAGTTTCTTCACCCGAAGATTCAGTCGAAGGAAACTACGATTCGGCGTGTGGTTGTGCTGCCGGCGAAAGTGAACGTCGTGCGCGATAGTATGAAGGGGCCTGAAGGCATGGCCGCCGAGTCTGACGAGTTGAGCTTGCGCGTAGCAACGATGGTCGCCGAAGTTTTGTCGAAAAAGAAGAACGTTGCGACTGTGCCGACTGCGTCCGATGCTGACTCTCAGCAGAAGTACAACATCGCTGACTTTCAAACCAAGTTTGACGATCTGTTGCCCAAGATCATGAAGAAGCGCAGCGACGTTAAGAAAGGTCGCTTCTCGATGGGCGATGAAGTGCTGAATCTGAATCTGGAGAAGAACACAGATGCGGTCATATTCATCCGTGGAGAAGGGAAGAAGCTGACGAGCGGCAAGACGGCGTTTAGGATGCTGGTTGGCGGAATGCCGGCTTATCTGCGATTACAGATCGGGATGATTGATGCTCGAAGTGGTGAGGTGTTGTTGTATACCGATCCGATGTTCGCCGGCGATCCGACAACCGCAGTTGATCGACTGCGAAAGGCATTGGAGAGCGGCTTCAAAAAGCTACCAGAAGTTAAGGCACAGTAGGTTTCCCCAGCAGCACACTCACACTGTTACTCTCGGAATTACTAGTCACGATATCAAGTGCACCGTCGCCGTTAAGGTCAGCGGCTGCAAGTCGGTATGCGCCTGGTCCGACCGGTATCGAAGTAGCCGGCCTAAACGCACCGCGTCCATCGCCCAGCAGCACACGCAGGGTGGCGCCACCAACCGCGACGACATCCAGCGTTTTATCCCGGTCCACGTCGGCGACGATGAAGTGAAAAACTGATCCTCCAAAGTCGAATGGAGATCCGTTTGCTTCTGTAAACCCGCCACGACCATCGCCAAGCAAGACTGTCAGCGCGCTTTGATCGTGATGAGTGGCGAGGATGTCTGCCTTACCATCACGGTTCAGATCCGCAATGGCGGCAAACCATGGTTCTCCGGTACGGATCGGGAGTTGACGTGGTGAGAAGCTGCCTTTGCCGTCAGATACGAGCAAGGTCAAGGCGCGACTCAATGGGAGTTGTTCTCTTCGTTTTGGTCCGGTTGCAGTAGCTGTGGCAACGATATCCGGTGAACCGTCGTTGTTGAGGTCGCCGACACCGAAAGGATAGGGGCTTGGACCAACGGGGTACGACTGCGGGGCACGAGTGAAATTACCGCGTCCATCTCCGAATGCGAGTGAGATGTCGTTATCGCTGGCATTGCAAGTGATCAGGTCGAGTTTGTTGTCGCGATTAACATCCGCGAGTGCGAGACCGTGCGTGTGTGGATGCTCGCCCTGCTTCATCAGGATCGGAGTCGGTGTGATCGTTAGACCGCCTTTACCGTCTCCTGTCAATAACGTGACTCCGTAACTGTCGTGAGTTGCAGCCACGAGGTCGAGTTTGCCGTCGCCATTCACGTCGCCGGCTGCGATTTCGTGTGGAGGGTCGGGAACTGTCGTGTTGCTGAGGGCTGCGCCGAATTGGCCGTTGCCTTTGCCTTCGAGAACGGTGATTGAATGAGCGCGCGCACAGGCGAGGATCAGATCGAGTTTGCGATCGTTGTTCATATCGCCGATCAGAATGTTGCCAGGCTCGCACTCGACAGGCACAGGCGAACCTTGAGCGTGGGTGAACAACGGCTGTTGCGGGCCGGTTGACGTTATATTTCCTGATTGACACGAGACAAACGTCACAACCAACAACAAACTCAATCTCACAACACAACTCACATCCATCTCCTTCCCCTCGGAACGTACTGTAGGGGCGGCCCTCCGTGGCCGCCCTCGGTTTAAATCATGTTCGCCAAAGCCGAGGCCGTCGTTTTCTGAATCCTGTCCTCAACCAAGGGCGGCCACGGAGGGCCGCCCCTACAGTACGTTCCGAGTAGCCACAAGATTAAGACGGCTTGGTGCCGAGGTTTCTTCCAGGAAAATTGACTTCGCGGAAGCCGATATATACTGCCACGAGCAGATCAAACCCAACGCACGCGCCGATGTACCAGTGAGGCACGAACTGCGTCGAGTAGTCGTGCAAGCCCGCATCCCAAAGCGGATGCAACGCCCAACCCGCCGCGAGGAACCATCCCGATCTCTTCAACCCCAACCACCCAAACACCGCAAAAACCGCAACGCCCGCGAGTTCAATCGGTATCCACGTACGCGAATCGCTGAAGAATGCCAACCCAACGTAAATCAGCGCAGTAACGACCAAACCAATCGCAAAGGCTCGCTTCTCCCTCGCGTAACTTCGGCTCAACCTGACAAGCAGAATAAAACCAATTCCCAGAAACAAACCCACAACCATTTCAACAACTGTTTGCATTAATCTCCATATCCTAACTTAGTATCCTAAGAATCAAATAAGGAGTAATCATATGACGCAAACAAAACAAGCTAAGGAAAAAACGATGCGTGCGATCGCGCTTGATCGTTTCGGTGGTCCTGAAACACTAAAGGTGCAAACTGTACCGACCCCGGAAGCGGGTGCGGACGAGATTTTGATTCACGTCGAAAGCGCCGGTGTAGGCGCGTGGGATCCATTCGAACGCGAAGGCGGGTTCGTGGAAGTGCTGGGCCAGACACCTACGTTTCCTTACGTGTTGGGAACCGACGGCGCAGGCACAGTCGCCGCAGCGGGCGAAGAAGTGAAGGAGCTTAAAGAAGGCGACCGCGTGTACGCCGCGGAACTCGGAAACCCGAAAGGCGGTTTTTACGCAGAGTATGCAGTCGTCAAGGCAGACAATGCCGCGCTTATCCCGAGCGGTTTGAGTATGGACCAGGCAGCCGTGTTGCCAAGTGACGGATTCACTGCACTGAGAGGTCTGGAAGATGTGCTGCGTCTGCAGCCGGACGAGTCGGTAATGATCTTCGGCGCCAGTGGTGGCATCGGACATCTCGCGGTCCAACTCGCAAAGCGATTGGGAGCTCGCGTATTCGCAGTTGCATCAGGCGAAGATGGAGTAGGCTTTGTCAAACGTCTCGGCGCGGATGCAGCAGTCGATGGTCGTAGTGACAACGTGTTGGATGTCGCGCTTGAATTTGCGCCCGATGGGATCGACGCCGCGCTCGTCACCGCCGGTGGTGAAGCGACTGATCGAGCGCTTT
>DASYPN010000045.1:0-15556 GCA_036006625.1 Pyrinomonadaceae bacterium
GTTACCTTGCGTCTTTTGTTTTTGACTGGTGGTTTTTCCTCGACCGTTTCATGCGGACTGCCGCCGGCAAGTAGATAAAGAACCGCCATGCGCACAGCGACTCCGTTTGTTACCTGATCCAGTATCAACGAACGACTCCCATCCGCGATCTCAGAAGAGATCTCGACGCCGCGGTTCATCGGGCCGGGATGCATGACGATTGCGTCAGGCGCGGCGCGTTCGAGATGTCGCGGTTGCAAACCGTAGTGAACTGCATACTCGCGCATTGACGGGAAGAACGCGGCGTCCTGGCGCTCGCGCTGAATCCTCAGAATCATGACCACATCAGCACCGTCGATCGCGTCTTCGAAGTGTTTCTCGATTCGCAGCCCGCTTTCAACAAGTTCGGCAAACTCTTCGGGGACGAGTGTTCCTGGACCACCGATGCTGACGTTCGCACCCATTTTTGTGAGCAGGTAGATGTTTGAGCGAGCGACCCGTGAATGCAGAATGTCGCCCACGATCGCGACTTTTAGTCCGCTGAGTCGACCTTTGTACTCACGAATGGTGAGCGCATCGAGTAAAGCCTGTGTCGGATGTTCGTGCGCGCCGTCACCGGCATTAACAATCGGCGCGTTGGTCATGCGTGCGAGATGTTGTGGCGCGCCGGCCATCGAATGACGAATGACGATGCAATCAGGCGCCATCGCTTCAAGATTTCGCGCAGTGTCGAGCAACGTTTCGCCTTTGCTTACGCTTGAAGTCGAAACGCTGACGTTGACCGCGTCCGCAGACAAACGTTTCGCGGCAATCTCGAAGGACGTTCTCGTGCGTGTCGACGGCTCGAAGAAGAGATTGATTACAGTGCGACCACGAAGCGCGGGAACTTTCTTGATCTGGCGTTTTGAAACTTCGCGAAACGTTTCCGCAGTGTCGAGGAGCTGGGCAATTTCTCCTGCTTCGAGTTCGCGGATACCGAGCAGGTGGCGGCGATTAAAAGTTTGTTCCATTTTAGTCTGACACAAAAAAAGCGGCCTGTTGGCCGCTTCGTTTACGCCGTATCGGACGGCCTTTCGACGATTACCACTCCCTCTTCCTCATCAAACTCCTGGAGCATCACCTTGATAATCTCGCTCTTCTTCGTGGGAACGAGTTTGCCGATGTAATCAGCCTGGATCGGTAGCTCTCGATGTTCTTTGCCGCGATCGACCAGGACTGCGAGCTGCACGCGACGCGGACGACCGAAGTCAATCAACTGGTCGAGTGCCGCGCGAATCGTGCGGCCGGTGTATAGCACGTCGTCGATCAGGACAATGTTGCGATTTTCGATGTCGCCGGGAAGGTCTGTGCGATTTACTACGGGCTTGGCGCCGACAGTTGAAAGGTCGTCGCGATAAAGAGTGATATCAAGCACACCAACGGGCGGACGATAACCTTCGAGGTCGGCAATCTTCTGCGCCATGCGTTCGGCGAGCGGAACACCGCGCCGCCTGATCCCAACCAGAAACAGGTCGCCGGCCCCATGATTTTCTTCGACGATTTCGGACGAAAGACGAGCCAATGCGCGATTGATGCGCGGGCCATCCATAATGCGAGCTTTCTCGACGAATTCCATGTGTGTGCGCGGATACTAACAAGAAGATGGTGGCGTGACAAGTTCGCATTTGGCTTTGTGCTCAGTACTTGATACTTTGTAGCGAAACGATGTCCTATCGTTCACTGGTACGGCCGCTACTCTTCCGTCTCCCACCCGAGACGGCTCACGAATTGGCCTTACATTCTCTTTCACTTCTTCCATCACGAATCCTCGCAAAACGCAGCTCGACACAGAATCCAATCAGCAGGTTTGGATTGTTATTCTCGAATCCTGTCGGACTCGCAGCCGGGTTCGACAAGAACGGTATCGCCTTGCGACCACTCGCGGCGCTCGGCTTCGGATTCATCGAAGCAGGCACTGTCACGTTTCATCCGCAACCGGGAAACCCGCGACCGAGACTGTTTCGCTTGTCTGAAGATCAGGCGTTAATTAATCGAGCGGGATTCAATAACGAAGGTGCGGGCGCGTTTGTGAAAAGAGTAGAGCGCAACCGGCCGGATTGTGTCCTCGGAGTGAGTATCGGCAAAAGCAAGATCACACCGCTGGAAGAAGCGACTCAGGACTACCTGGCGAGTTTCGAGCTGGTTTACAACGTCGCTGATTACATCGCCGTAAACGTCAGTTCACCAAACACGCCGCAACTTCGCGAACTGCAGCAATCGCAGCAACTGAGTGGACTGCTGTCGGCGCTTCAGACACGTGGGCGCGAACTCGAGCAACGTCATCAAAAACGCGTTCCGCTCCTCGTCAAACTTTCACCCGATCTCGAACGTAGAGACCTCGAGATGATTGTCGCGGTTCTCGAAAGCCTCCAGATCGACGGCATCATTGCCACTAACACAACCATCAACCGCGAGAATCTGAGTTCAGATCCAAACCTCGTGACAGCAGCCGGTGAAGGCGGCCTGAGCGGCAAGCCTTTAAAAAGGAGATCGACACAAATGATCGCCCAGCTCTACGAACTAACCCGCGGCCGCATTCCCCTCATCGGCGTCGGCGGTATCTTCACCGCACGCGACGCATGGGAAAAGATCTGCGCCGGAGCAAGCCTCGTGCAGTTGTACACAGGATTTATCGACCAGGGACCAAACATCGCTAACGACATCAACCAAGGCCTCGCGCGCATTCTCGCTCGCGAGAAATGCGCCAGTATCGATGCTGCAGTCGGCAGCCGCGCAAAGGAACTATCTGTGTAATCTGTGGACAACATGAAAGGAGACCAATTGACCACGAAAGAAAAACTCATCATTGCACTCGACGTAGACACACCCGCAAAAGCGCTCGACCTCGTGAAACAACTTCACAATGTCGCAGGCATGTTCAAGGTCGGCTCGACACTCTTTACATCCGCCGGTCCGCAAATCGTCCGAGACATCATCGCGCTCGACTCAAAAGTATTTCTCGACCTGAAATTCCACGACATACCACATCAAGTCGCCGGCGCCGCACGCGCTGCCGCAGAGCTCGGCATATCCCTCTTCACAATTCACGCCAGCGGCGGAAGCGAAATGATGCGACGGGCAGTCAATTCCGTTAACGAAGTCGCCGAAAAAAGCGGCACGCGCGCAAAAGTCCTCGCGATCAGCGTTCTAACAAGCATCGACGCGACGATACTGTCGCAAATCGGCGTGAGCTCGAGTCCAAGCGAATCGGTGCAACGTCTGGTCCGGCTGGCCGAAGATTCAGGAGTTGATGGAGTCGTGGCTTCACCTCAGGAAATACAAACCATCCGCGGTCTTATCGCGAATCCCGAGTTTCTCGTCGTCACACCCGGAATACGACCATCGTCAAACGAGCCCGAAGATCAAAAACGAGTCGCGACGCCAGCCGCCGCTATTGCCGCAGGTGCAAGCTACCTCGTCGTGGGACGGCCGATAACTGGAGCAGCAGACCCCGTCGCCGCCGCACACAAAACCCTCGACGAGATGGAACAAGGCACTTTACTAACGAAAGGAACTGATTAATAAAGGTAGCGTGTACAATGTGTTGGCGCAGTAGCTATTTGCTCAACTACTGATTTAAAACTATCATGCCACGGTGAAGCGCAGCTTGAAACCCTCGTTTATTTCCACATTATTCATCCTCCTCCTCTCATCCGTTTTTCCATTGTTCGCTCAGGAAAAGGACGGGGGAACGCCGCTCGCTTTCTCGCAGTCGCCTTATCGCGTCGGCGAGAGATTGACCTACAACGTAGCGTTTTCAAACTTCCCCAGCGCTGCACATGTGGAAGTTGAAGTCGTCTCACGCGGTGTGCAATTTGGTCGTGAGGCGATTCAGCTACGAGCTCACGTGGAAACGACAGGCGTCATCAACGTCGCTCTTTACGCCATAAATACCGACTACACCACTTATATCGATCCGCAAACAGGCCTGCCTTTTCGCTCGGAGGAAAGACCGCGTGACGCGATCCGGACCGCGGATTTTGTTCACGATTTCAGTCAGCCGGCCGGGAATGAGGCCATACCGCCGAAGCAAAAAGGATTTCCCGGAACGTATGACTTCGTCTCCGCTTTTTATCGCGGGCGTGCTCTGCCGCTCGTGGTTGGTGAGGTCTACAACTTTACTGTGCGTGGTGACTCAGGCGAGTACCAGGCCGAGTTGAAGGTAGTTGGAAAAGACACGATCAGAACAAATGTTGGTTCGTTTCCGACGATTGTTACCCAAGTCAAAGTCGCCAACTCGCCGATCAAGAGCATGAAGATCTATTTCAGCGACGATGAACGACATGTGCCCGTGTTGATGAATACGCGTTTAAGTTCAGGTGACTTGACTGTCGAACTCGCGGGTTCTGAAATCGTCAAGCCACCTGAGGCTGCGCCGACGCCGACGCCCGCGATCGTTGCCGCGCCCGCGCCTACGCCGGCAGCGCCCCCGGCGTTGAGTGAGAGTCTGCCTTTTAAGGTCGGTGAGCAACTCAATTACCAGGTGTTTATAGGCACCAACAACACGCCACTCGGACTTGCGACCTTTCAAGTGCGCGGACGTTCGAAATACTTCGATCGCGATGGCGTGTATCTGTCTGTGACTGCGCAAACGACGGGCGCGGCGGCGTCGCTTTTTGTCGCGCGTGATCAGATAGACTCTTACGTCGATCCGAAAGCATTTCTGCCGTATCGCACTGTGATGAATCTGTCCGAAGGCACGCGTCATCTCACTCAGACGCTCACCGTGAATCAGGACAATGGGCTTGCGATTACTGATAAAGGAGCGCGGATTGAGATTCCGGTTGGCACCCACGATTACCTTTCGTTCTTCTATATCATGCGCACCTTTAATCTGGTTAAGAAACGAAACGCCCTCGCAGTTCTGGTTGAAAACAAACCGAAGACCGTGTTTGTGGATACGCTGCAACGCGAAGTGATCCAACTCGGCGAGCGACGTGTTCCTGCGATAGCACTGATGATTACAACCGACGACCCCCAACCCGACAAGTATCAGTTACGCCTTTGGGTCAGCGACGACAAGCAGCGCATGCCGCTGCGGATCACCTGCACCACCAAACTCGGTCCCCTTCGTGCCGACCTCGCAATTCTTCCGACAACTCCTCAGTAAAACTTAGCCACCGATGAACAGGGATGGGCACTCGATCTGAAATTGAAAATTAATTTCAACTAGGTTATACTCCGGCGTCATCATGCTGAATTCATTCATCATCGTCATGCGCGAAGGCTTTGAGTCGTTTTTACTCGTGGCCGTGATTCTGGCTTACCTGCGTAAGTCCGAACAAAAGTGGCTCAATTCCTCGGTTTACGTGGCCATTGCCCTCGCCCTCGCGGCCAGCGGCGGACTCGCCTACGTGCTCAATGCGGGCGTTGAAGAAACGACGATTACGAAAATGTTCGGCGCTTCGCTTGGCGCTTACGTCAATCAGTTCTTCGCCAATGAGGCCCTGCGTGAGGCGGTTCTCGGCGCGATTGCGGTGGTGATGGTGGGGACGCTCGTGATTCATATGTGGCGTCACGGTCCCAAAGTTCAGCAGCGCATGCGCGAGAAACTTGAGGCTGTTTCGTCAAAGAGTTCAAGCGTTGCAGCAGTGTTGGGCGTTTTCCTCTTTACTTTCCTGATGATCACTCGCGAGGGGATGGAAACTGCCTTGATGCTGATGCAGGTCAAGGATCCAAACCTGATCAGTGGAGCACTGCTCGGACTAGTGGCTGCGATCGGGTTCGCGCTTGGTTGGGCCAAGTTTGGACATCTGATCAATATCAGACGTTTCTTTCAGGTCACCGGAATCTTTCTGCTGCTGTTCATGGTCCAGGTGAGTATTTATTCTTTTCACGAATTTGCAGAGGCGGGACTGTTACCGAACAGCGAATTCCTTCATGAAGCCACCGAGAAGTTTTCGCCTGACGGGCTTTACGGCAAATGGTTTTCACCGATCATGATCGGGATCTGCGCGTTGTGGTTGCTGGGCGCCTGGCTGATCGATAGAAGAACCAAGCCGGGAGTTACGCGCTCAACATCTTCGCCAGTTCACGCTTCAACAACTTCCCTGTCGGACCTTTCGGAATATCCTCAACGAAGTGCACCGTCTTCGGGCATTTGAAGTCTGCGAGGCGCGCTTTACAGAAATCGATGACCTCCTGCTCAGTCGCGTTCGCTCCACGCTTTAACACCACCACTCCCGCGACCTCTTCGCCGTAAAGCGCATCGGGCACGCCCACCGCAGCCGCAGCAGCAATTGCTGGATGCTGGTACAACACTTCGTCAATTTCACGTGGATAGATGTTTTCACCACCGCGAATAATCATGTCTGACTTGCGATCGACGATGAAATAAAACCCGTCTTCGTCTCGATAACCGATGTCGCCGGTGTGAAACCAGCCGTTGCGAAATGCTGTCGCGTTTGCGGCGTCGTTCTTGTAGTAACCCTTGAGAATGTTTTCTCCGCGCAGAACGATCTCGCCTAGTTCGCCATCCGGTACTTCGCGATCTTCTTCGTCCACGACACTCATTTCGTTGCCGATCGGAACTCCGCACGATCCCGGACGCCGCCGCTGATCAGGCGGATTAAAAGTCGAGCGACAGGTCGACTCGGACAAACCATATCCTTCGATCACGAGACAGTTGAATCGCTCTTCGAATCGTCGCAACACCTCCGCCGGCACCGGCGCCGAACCACACATCGCAAACCGCAATTGATCGGTTTTAAGATCGGCAGGAACGCCGTCCGGATACGTGCTCAATAACATCGAGAGCATCGTCGCCACTGAGCCAAACGAAGTGATTTGATAATCGGAGACAATCTGCCAGAAGCGCGACGCCGAAAACTTCGCACTCACAACGCTCGAGCCACCGGCGTAAAGTGCCGACATCGTGGTTACTGAAACCGCGTTCATGTGAAACAACGGCATTATCGTGAGCAGCCGATCGTTTTCCGTGAAGCCGAGCCAACTACTGATTTGTCGTGCATTCGCGATTACGTTTCCATGTGTGAGTAAACAGCCTTTTGGTTTGCCGGTTGTGCCGGAGGTGTAAATGATGATCGCTTCGTGATCGCAATCGATATCAGCGAGCTGCGCCGGCCCCTCAACATGATAACTGGTTACTTCAGCCTCGTTGTCGAACTTGATTACAGCCGCAAGACTCGACAGTTCATATCGAATCGTCTCGACGACCGGCAGAAACTCCGAATTGACGAGCAAAGCCTTTGCTTCTGAGTTTGAGATCACGTACGCAGTTTCCTGCGACTTCAGCAGCGAGTTGATCGGTCCGGCAAGAGCTCCGATTTGCCAGCACGCAAAATACGCAATCACGTACTCGACGCTGTTCGGCAATAGCAGACTTACGACATCGCCCTTCCCTACTCCATGTGCCGAAAGCATCCGCGCGGTGCGCTGGACGGCGGCTTCGAATTCTTTATAAGTAAACTGGCGTTTATCGGTTTCTGAGAACAGAAATGGCTTATCGGGCGCGGCTTCAACGCGCTGTTTCAGGAGTTCAGGGATGCTTCGGGGTTCCGCAGTCGTCATGGCCGTATTAAGCCACAGATGAACGCGGATTAAAAAAGCTCTTGTAGCATGATATATTCGAGCACTCGTATGAATATCAATACTTACTGCAATTTCATCGGCGGCAAATGGTATAAATCCATCTCCACCCGCACAGCTCAAAATATTAATCCGGCCAATACTGACGACATACTCGGCACTATCCGCCAGGCGACACGCGACGAGGCTCGAGAAGCTGTCGAGGCGGCAGCCGGCGCGTTTCGCGGCTGGCGCGCGACTCCGGCGCCCACGCGCGGTCGCATCGTCGCGAAAGCCGCACGCCTGCTCGAAGAGAACAAGGAGGAGCTAGCCCAGCTTCTCACGCGTGAAGAAGGAAAAACCATTGCCGAATCGCGTGGTGAGCTGCAGCGCTCTATCAACGTCGCTGAGTTTTGCGCGGGCGAGTCGCGACGCATGAATGGCGAGACGATTCCGTCGGAGCTGCCACTAAACTTTGCCTACACGATCAAGCAACCGCTCGGCGTCGTTGCTTGTGTGACGCCGTGGAATTTTCCGGTCGCGATCCCGATCTGGAAGATCGCGCCTGCTCTCGTCGCAGGTAACACCGTCGTTTTCAAACCCGCATCGATCACACCCGCGACCGCGGTTCGTATCACAACGCTATTCGAAGCTGCAGGAATTCCGCCGGGCGTTTTGAATCTTGTGATCGGATCGGGCTCTGAAGCAGGCGACGAGATCATCAACCATCCAGCGGTTAAAGCAATTTCGTTTACAGGATCAAATGGCGTCGGCATTCGCCTTTACGAACAGGCGTCGAGACGCGGCGCCAAAGTCCAATGCGAGATGGGTGGCAAGAATCCGGTCGTGATTCTCGAAGACGCAGACATGGATCTGGCAGTGGAATCAACCGCACAGGGCGCGTTCGGATCTTCCGGACAACGTTGCACTGCGACGAGTCGAGCGGTCGTGATGGACCAGGTTGCTGATGAGTTTGTCGAGCGTCTCGCAAAACGTGCGGAGTCGATGCGGATCGGTCCGGGTGCGGATCCGGAAACCGAGATGGGTCCGAGTGTCGATGAGGGTCAGTTCAACACCGTTCTCAACTACATCAACATTGGTCGGGAAGACGGCGCGACTCTCGTGTGCGGCGGCGAGCGTGCGACCGGCAACGGACTCGATAAAGGCTACTTCGTTCGCCCCACTGTCTTCGATCACGTCACACCCGACATGCGCATTGCACGCGAAGAGATCTTCGGACCAGTGTTGTCTGTGTTGCGTGTGAAAGACTTCGAGACGGCGATGCAAGTGGCCAACGACTGCGAATATGGTCTGTCGTCGTCGATCTTCAGCAACGACGCGTCCCGCATCTTTCGTTTTGTCGACGACATCGAGACGGGCATGACGCACATCAATTCACCAACCACCGGCGGTGAGGCGCACATTCCGTTTGGGGGCACAAAAGGCACAGGCATCGGCGATCGCGAACAGGGTTCCACCGCGCTCGATTTCTACACAGAGTTGAAGGTGGTCTACGTCGATTACACCGGTCGCAAGCGCGAAGGCAATCTCTACTGACGAATGTACACTCTGAAGCTCCTTCTTTGTCTGATCGCGACTCTGGCGTGCGCTACGCCGGCTGCAGCGCAGTCGAACCGCAGCGTCTACACCGGACTCGGCGACAAGCAGTGTCGCAGGATCAAATCGGCCGAGGCCGGCGATGACGGCTACGAAGGACGCTGTCGCGGCACAGCCGGGTACAGCTTGTTACTCAGCGAGGGCGATCTCAGGCAAAACATCACGGTCATTACGCCGAAAGGCGCGCAGCATTCGCTCGATTTGTGGAATGTCGTCAGCGGTGGCTTTTCGAGTGTTGGTCCAAAAGCCGAGTGGCGCGTCGCGTCGCAAAAGGGAAAACTGATACCTGTTGCTTTGATCATTCGCTACAACGCCAGCGAAGATCCCGAGTCGCCAAACAAACTGACATCGTACCTGGCCGTGGCGAAGATCACCCCGACTGAAATCTGCGTCACCGACAAAATTTCGCCCGGCGCAAAAGCAAACGAGGACGCCCGTCGCGCCGCCGACGCCGCCTCAACCAAGCCCTGTCTTAAACGGTAATCCAATCTGCGTAGTCTGTGGATAGAAACTCATGAAAACTCTTATCAAGAATGGTCGCGTTGTGACTGCGGTTGATGATTACCGCGCTGATGTTTTGATCGAGAACGAAAAGGTTTCGGTGATCGGGGCTAGCCTTCAGATGGAAGCCGATCAGACGATCGACGCGAATGGAAAGCTCGTGATTCCCGGTGGCATCGATCCGCACACACACATGGAACTGCCGTTTGGTGGCACCGAGTCGTCCGACGACTTCCGCACCGGCACGATTGCTGCAGCGCACGGCGGCACGACCAGCATCATCGACTTCGCCGTGCAGTACAAGGGTCAATCTCTGATCGAAGGTATCGACAACTGGCACAAGAAAGCCGAAGGCAAGACTGCCATTGACTACGGCTTCCACCTGATCACGACCGAACTCGAAGACAAACAGATCGAGGAACTCTACACCGCGATGGACGAGGGCGTGACGAGTTTCAAAATGTTCATGGCCTATCCCGGTGTGTTTCTCGTCGACGACGCCACGATCTTTCGCGCGATGTCAGCCGCAGGTCAGCGCGGTGGTCTCATCTGCATGCACGCCGAAAACGGAATCGTCATCAATGAGATCATCAAACGCGCTCTCGAGAATGGCCGCACTGCACCTAAGTATCACGCCTTAACACGACCGACGATCGCCGAAGCTGAAGGCGTGCATCGCGCCATCGCGATCGCTGAGATGGCTGAATCGCCCGTTTACATCGTGCATCTTTCATGTGCCGATGCCCTGAACCAGGTGCGGCAGGCGCGAGATCGTGGCATCCCAGCGTTCGCTGAAACGTGTCCGCAGTATCTCTTTCTCTCGATCGACAACTACGACGAACCGGGCTTTGACGGCGCGAAGTATGTAATGACGCCTCCGTTGCGCGACAAGTCAAACCAAACAGAGCTTTGGAAGGGCTTGAAGATGGACGACCTTCAGGTGATCTCAACCGATCACTGTCCTTTCTGCATGAAAGAGCAGAAAGAGCTCGGCCGCAACGACTTCACGAAGATCCCGAACGGTGCGCCCGGTGTCGAAAATCGCGTTCCCCTGATCTACAACGGTGGTGTCGTTGAGAATCGCATCAGCCTGAATCGCTTCGTCGAGCTGACTTCAACCGCAGCGGCAAAGATGTTTGGCCTGTTTCCAAAGAAAGGGACGATTGCAGTCGGTTCAGATGCTGACATCGTGATCTTCGATCCGGAACAGCAACAGACGCTGAGCGTGAAGACACAACACATGAACTGCGACTACAACGCTTACGAGGGCAAGAAGATCAAAGGCGTGGTCGATACAGTTCTGTCGCGCGGCAACGTCGTGATCGACAAAGGCGAGTTCAAAGGCAAAGCCGGCAACGGGCAGTTTTTGAAACGCGGCACCTGCGTCGCAATGTAAGCCACAGATTACACAGACAAACATGACAACCGAATCCCCCGCCACTCAACGCGACTTTGTCGAACTGCAATCCGACGTCTCACACAGTCCACTCTGGAACCGCGACCTCGCGCCCACAACGATTAAAGAGAGGACTTGGTCCACCTGGAATATCGCAGCCTTGTGGATTGGCATGAGCGTCGTCATCACCACCTACACACTCGCCGGCGGGTTTATCGAGGCAGGTATGAACTGGTGGCAGGCAATGATCACGATCCTGTTGGGCAACACGATCGTGCTCATCCCTATGATCCTCAATGCGCACGCAGGCACAAAATATGGCGTGTCGTTTCCAGTTCTCAGTCGTGCTGCGTTCGGAACAAAGGGCGCGAACGTGCCGGCGATGCTGCGTGCAATCGTGGCGTGTGGCTGGTTCGGAATTCAAACGTGGATCGGTGGTACTGCAATCGATGCCCTCTTCGTTGTAATGTTTCCCGCCTGGAATTCGCTTGCGACGATGATCCTCGGCGTCGCGCTTCACACGTGGATCGCATTCTTCCTGTTTTGGGGAATCCAGGTCTTTATCATTCTGAAGGGCGTCGAAGGGATCAAGTATCTCGAAACATGGTCGGCGCCGTTGTTGCTGGGTGGTGGTTTGATATTGCTGATCTGGGCATCGTGGCGTGCGGGTGGATTGGGCCATGTGTTGACGCAATCTGCTGCATTGCAAAAACAGCACGGAGAGTTCTGGCACATATTCCCCGGCGCACTAACTGCCTCGGTGGGCTATTGGGCCACGTTGAGCTTGAACATTCCTGATTTCACGCGTTACGCACGTTCGCAGAAGTCACAGATGCTCGGCCAGGCTATGGGCCTGCCCCTGACGATGACCGCTTTCGCATTCATAGGCGTTGCCGTGACCAGTGCGACACTACTAATCTACGGCGTTGCGATTCCCAATCCAGTCGACTTGATGTCGCGTTTCGACAGTATCGCAATCATACTGTTCGCGACTGCGGTGATCTTCGCAGCGCAGCTAACAACCAACATGGCTGCGAATGTCGTCTCGCCATCAAATGATTTCTCGAATCTGAATCCACGACTAATCTCGTACGTAACGGGCGGCTTGATCACGGCCGTTATCGGCATACTAATGATGCCGTGGAAATTGATGGCGTCGATGGGCGCTTACATCTTCACCTGGCTGATCGGTTATTCAGGCTTAATGGGCGCCATTGCAGGAATTCTGATTTGTGATTACTGGGTTATCAGGAAACAACGCCTGGACCTCGCCGGGCTCTTTGAACCCCATGGGCCTTATTCTTACGGCAACGGTTTCAACTGGCGCGCAATTGCCACACTCTGCATTGCGATAGTTCCAGTGGTCCCCGGTTTTCTGCGTGCAGCAACCACGCCGGGTGGTCAAGTCAGTGATCCAAACTTCTTCGACAGCCTGTACACTTATGCATGGTTCGTTACTTTTGCCCTCGGATTCGTCATATACTACGTTTTGACTAAGGCCTCGAAGGGAGAGTCAGCTTAATGCCACGCACCGTTAAATGCGCCCTGATACAGTGTTCCAATGCCGGTTCAACCGATCTACCGATCGAAGAGATCAAACGGCTGAACATCGAGAAGCACCTGACCTACATCGAAGAGGCCGCGAAGCAGGGCGTGCAGATAATCTGCATGCAGGAGATCTTCACGACGCCGTACTTCTGTGCTGAACAACAGACGCGCTGGTATGAAGCGGTCGAGAGAATTCCGGATGGTCCAACCGTGCGGTTGATGCAGGAAGTTGCGAAAGAGCATGGCATGGTTATCATCGTGCCGATCTACGAAGAAGAGCTGACCGGCATCTACTACAACACCGCCGCCGTCATCGACGCCGATGGTAAGTATCTCGGCAAGTATCGCAAGAACCACATCCCACACGTGAATCCAGGTTTCTGGGAAAAGTTTTACTTCCGTCCCGGCAATCTCGGTTACCCTTGTTTCGATACGGCGTTCGCTCGCATCGGAGTTTACATCTGTTACGACCGGCACTTCCCTGAAGGCGCGCGCGCACTCGGTCTCAACGGCGCCGAGATCGTGTTCAATCCATCCGCAACGGTAGCGGGACTTTCCGAGTACCTGTGGCGTTTGGAACAGCCGGCACACGCAGTTGCGAACGGCTATTTCATCGGCGCGATCAATCGTATCGGCCACGAGCAGCCGTGGGACATCGGCGAGTTTTACGGTCAGAGTTACTTCTGCGATCCGCGTGGGCAGTTTGTGGCCGAAGCGCCGCGCGACAAGGATGCACTCGTCGTTGCCGATCTCGATCTCGACAAGATTCGCGAAGTGCGCAACACGTGGCAATTTTTCCGCGATCGCCGTCCGGATACTTACGGTTCGCTCGTCGCCGACTAAGGAGTTTTCATTTATGGATTTATCAATCACTGTCAACGGCATGAAGTTTCCAAACCCGTTCGTCCTCGGTTCGGGGCCTCCGGGAACAAACGCTCGCGTGCTTGCGAAATCATTTGACGCGGGCTGGGGCGGCGCTGTCGCGAAGACTGTGAGTCTTGAGTCGGCGAAGGTCGTGAATGTCGTTCCGCGTTACGGGAAACTCCGCTCGAGATCGACAGGCGAAGTAATCGGTTTTGAAAATATCGAGCTGATCTCGGATCGACCGATCGACGTTTGGCTGGATGAGTTTCGCCAGGTCAAGAAAGAGTATCCAAACAACATCCTGATCGCCTCGATCATGGAGGAGTATGAGAAGAGTCGCTGGCAGGAATTGACGCGCATGGTCCAGGATACGGGCGTTGACGGATTCGAGCTCAACTTCTCGTGCCCGCACGGCATGACCGAACGCAAGATGGGGTCGGAGATGGGTGAACATCCTGATCTCACTGAGGAAGTGACGGGCTGGGTGACGGAAGTCGCGAAGATCCCGGTATGGGCCAAGATGACGCCCAACATCACAAACATTCGCGAGCCAGCGCAGGCAGCGATCAGCGGTGGCGCCGTCGGGATTTCTGCGATCAATACAATCCTGTCCGTGATTGGAGTTGATCTCGACACGTTGCGGCCGATGCCGACTGTTGAAGGTCACTGTGTCCCCGGTGGTTATTCAGCGCAAGCGGTGCGACCGATTGCGTTGCGTATGGTGAGTCAACTCGCGCTCGCGAAGCCTGACGATGTTTCGATCAGCGGCATCGGCGGCATTGAGAATTCGCACGATGCGCTCGAGTTCCTGTTGCTCGGATCTTCGACGGTCCAGATCTGCACGGGCGTGATGCTGCAAGGCGTGAAGATGGTCGATGAGTTGAAGGAAGGTGTGGAGAAGTTCATGGTCGACAAAGGCTTCAACTCCGTCCAGGAGATTGTCGGCAAGAGTCTTCCCTACTTCTCAACACACATGGATCTCGTTCAGCGCATGAAAGCCGCGAAACGCTCGAAGGCAGGCGAAGCGAGCCGCGACAACGAGTGGGCCCAAAAAGACATTACAGAAAAGACAGCCGAACTAACTTCTAACTAAAATCCGCGTTTTCAATCCGCGTTCATCCGCGGCTAAACGATCTCGGTGATCACGGGCGCATGGTCAGAAGGCTTCTCCCATTTGCGCGGCTCGATGTCGATCCAACTCTGAACACTTCTCCCCACCAGTGGCTCAGTGATCCACATGTGATCGATCCGTAAACCGAGATTGCGTCGAAACGCTCCGGCACGGTAATCCCACCAGGTGAAATGTCCGCCGTCGTGGACGTGCAAACGATACGCATCCGTGAAGCCCCACGACTTGATGTGCTCCAACGCACCGCGTTCCTGTTCACTGAACATCACGCGTCCCTGCCATAGTCGTATGTCGTGAACGTCGCGCTCTTCCGGAGCCACGTTGAAGTCGCCACACAACAACACCGGCGTTTTAGGATCGAAGTTGGTATCGAAAAACTCTCGCAGCCGTTGCATCCACGCCAGCTTGAACGCAAATTTCTCAGTCCCAACTGCCTGTCCATTCGGAATGTAGACGTTGACGATATTGATCCCCTTGACGCACGTCGTGATCAGTCGCGACTGCGCCGACTCATCATCGCCCGGATAGCCACGATGACTCGTGTCGCACGCTTCACGTGTGAGGATTGCGACGCCGTTGTACGCCTGCTGACCAAATAGCTGGCACTGGTAACCACGTTCCTGAAAGAGGAGCGTGGGAAACTTGTCGTCCGTGCATTTTGTTTCCTGCATGCAGAGGACGTCGGGCTTCACGAGGTCGAGCCAGCGAAGCACATTCGGCGTGCGTACGAGGATTGAGTTTACATTCCAGGTTGCGATGAGCATTAGATTGATAAAAGCAGACCGCCGATGAGAGCGCCGCGCCGTGCGATGTCGTCCGCTTCGATGTGTTCGTGGACGGCGTGAGCGCCGTCGCCGCTGATGCCGAGTCCATCGAGCACCGGAATTCCCATAGCCGCGAGGAAGTTACCATCAGAGGCGCCACCAACCTGCGCTTCGCCGAGTTCAAAATCGAGA
>DASYPN010000046.1:0-6977 GCA_036006625.1 Pyrinomonadaceae bacterium
TCATCGGTTGATGACCGGCGGCTGTGGTGTCGATGATCGCAAGCCGCGTGTTGCCGAGCACGACTTCTCCGCACCGCGCGACACCCTGATCATCAGGGCCACGATGCCGCTGCGCGTCATTCATCCGCTGAACTACATCAGATGATGCGGAACCGTCGACGCTAAATATTCCCGAGATGCTGCACATTCAACAGATCAATTAGACAGGATTAACAGGATTCTTTCAGGATGAGCAGGATGGCTATCTTGTAAATCCTGAAAACATCCTGTTAATCATGTCCAACCGGTCACCGCCTCACGCGCGCAGTGCACAAATCGCGCCGCGCCGTTCTCCAACGTGTGCGCGCTCACACTCTCACGCGCGTGACGTCCCATTCGCTCAAGCTCGGTCGCTGACAGTCCCACGGCTTCGCGCATCGCAGCAACGAGCGGCCTTTGATCACCGGCCGAAATGAGCCAGCCATTACGACCAGTCTCTACAAACTCAAGCGCCGCACCCATGCGGTCCGTTGCGATCACCGGCAGTCCAGACGCCAAACCTTCCGGCACCACAAGCCCCCACCCGTCATATCTCGACGGCACACACAACACATCAGCATTCGCATACGCCTCAGGCAATTGATCCCAATCTCTAAACCCCACAAACTCGACTCGGTCACGAACCTTACTCAACATTTGCTCAACAGACTCACGTAACCCCCCGTCTCCAATCACCTTCAATCGCACATTCGAAAACTCGCGCGCGATCTCAACGAAAGCCGCCGCCAGCAAATCAACACCCTTCCGATGAATCAGCGCTCCCGAAAACAGAAACGTTCGCTCAGCTCGCGCTCGTTGTTCGGAATTCGCGAAGCGCTTCAAATCGGAGAAGTAAGGCAAGTTGAAGTAAGGTCGTCGCGCACCAAACTCTCGCCTGTACTCATCAACCGCAAACTTCCCAATGCCCCAGATCGGCACGGGCGACGCATGCAACTTCGATAGTTTCCACTTACGCAGAAGCCGTCCAGCCCACGCTGGTTGATGAAACCCGGGCCGCTCGCCCCAAAAACACCACGGCGTGCGAAGCTCCGCGCGCTGACCAATCAACCGCTCCGCATTTGCGTGACGGTAGTAGTTGAACACTACGAGATCTGCAGCACGCGCAGACTCAGATGCACGCGCTATATCGACCGCAGCATGTCGAATCTCACTCGACTTCCATTGTCGCTCCGGATCGCGATTGCGCAAGTAAGCGACTTCAAGCGCGCAGTCACCTTGCGATTCGATCTCATTAAACAGCTCGACCTGGTACGGCGACGGACAATCTGTCAGTACAAGAACTTTCACTGCGTCTTCACGCGTCGCAATTTAATAAACAAATGCGTGATACCCACCCACGCCAGCACGACGTAACTGACGAGTATCAATTCCAGTATCGAGCGCATACCCGAAAACAGCGCCATCACCACGATGCTATAAATCACAAGCGCGCCCTGCGTGCGACAACGTGCGAGCAAACCACTTGCAGTCGAAGCAATGCGGCCGTAAAGCCAGCCGCCGAGGGCAACGCCGATGAGTCCCAGCGACATGTAGAGCTCGCCGATCACTGAGTAAGAAAGAGACAGCCCTTCGACACCGAGCGCGGTCGGAAGATCGAAGCCGGCATCGACAGGCTTGCCGGGCCACAAAACTCTCGGTATTGGCCGCACGATCACGTAGATCAAATACTTGTGATAGACAAATGGATACTGCGCAGGGATGAGTTGAATGATCTGACAAAGACGATAGAAGTTATCGTCTACGCGCAGATGTTTTTCCTCGAGGACCTGTCTTTTCTCGTAGCGTCCGCTCGAAATTTCTCCCTGGCCCACCAGCACGCTGAGACCAACATTCCGATACTCCAGCATGACCTGAAGCGTAACCAGAAGGGCGATAATTGCCAGTCCAGTTGTGAGTAGATGCTTAAGGCGCAGGCGTTGCTGGTCCAACACCCACAGGATCAAAGCCATGCCACCAACCACACCGATAACTCGCCGGCTGCCACTCTGCGCGAGGAAAAGCGCGACCACCACTGACAGAACAATACAGATCAAGGTGCGCACCTTGCGCACACCCAAACGGCGTCCGATGACGACTGTCAAAACCGGGAGCAGGTATCCGAAGTATTGCAGATGATCGAGGAATGCATCCCAGCCGCCGAGTTGCCCGCGCCCCCATGGCGCGGCCCAACGTTCCTGGCCCAGGTAATAGACCATCTCAACGGGGTTGAAGTTGCACGGCACGGCGAAGTTCAACATGCCTATGATGAAGCAGGCGATCGCGAGCGCGAAGTAAGTATTGATCGGGAACTCCTGCGAAACGGAGCTGATCACAATCTTTGGAAGTGTCCAGGAGCGTCGCAATGCCGCCAGCCAAACCACCACCACAAAGATCCCGATCGCGAGAAACGCCGTTCGCACTTGATCGGCAGTGATGTCTTCCATCGCGTAAACGCCTTGCAGCAAATCGAGGAGGAGCCAATAGATCGGCGCGAGTGACAGCAAACACTCGCCGCGTAAGAGTGTTTTTGGTTGGCGAAGCGCGGCCACAAACGGCGCAGTCGCGAGACCCGCAGTCATCACTAGCGCCGGATAAAGCAACGCGCCCTCGGTTGAAGGATCATCAGGGACGAGAAGGATCGCCAAAGTCGTGGCCATACTCGTGCTGAGGATCGCCAACAAGGTCGAGCGCAGGCTTGGTGTGACCGTCGTACCTAACGCCGGTCTATTCCAGATGATCTGTTCCGCGTTCAATCCTGTAAATCCTGATCATCCTGTCAAAAAACTACTTACAGTTTCTTCAACGATTCAGCCAATTTCTTCAAGCTAAACCGATCATCAACTGCCGATCTCATGGACAGCGCAGAAAGCGTCTCCGGTGATCGCAAGAGACTCATCAACGCATCGGCAATCGCCGGTCCTGAAACTTCCTCGAGAATCACACCGTTGTAACCGTCGCGCACCACTTCGCCGCAATTGCGCGACGCGATTACCGGCAGTTTCCACGATTGCGCCTCGAGCTGCGTCAGACCAAAACCATCCGAGAGCGTCGGAAAGACAAAGACGTCAGCGTCTCGGTAATAACTCGCCACCTCGACGCGTGGCGCGACGCCAAACCATCTAACCTGCGGATGCAGTTTCAAGCTTTGTGGGACGTGAATCTGAGTTGGACCAACAAACCAGAACTCTACGTTTTCACCCGACAATAGTTCGACGGCTTCCAGCAACTGTCCCACGCCTTTACGTAAATTTATTTGGCCTAGAAACAAGACACGCATTGGGCGCTCAGCGCTAAATGAGCGTGGGTAGAGTCGCTGAAGCGGGCCCGCGCCGGTGGAGGTTTCGTATGCGACCGGAATCACGCGAATTTTTTCCGCTTGAATACCTTCCGCAAGAAGCGCGTCTCTGGACCATTCGGAGTTGACGACGATCCGGTCGGCGAGTGCGCACTCGTTGCGCCAGCGCTTCCAGTAGTCGGTGGGTGCAGGTTCCCAATGTTTGTGTTTTATCGCTGATGTACTGTCCAGCTTGGCAACGATCCGTTCTTCAGCGGGGCCGGGATCGATTTGGCCCAGGACCGTTCGCCAGCCACGGTCTTTGGCGAATCTGAAGATTTCTTCAGCGGCATAGCTGTAGGCGAAGATCGTGTGATTGCCGTTTGTTGAGCCGTTTGCGAGTTGAGTGACTGCGTGTTGCTGAAACCAATCGTTGCGACGGTTGATCAGCTTCCAACCGTTCTCGCGTGCAAGCGAGGCTTTGAGCTCGAATTTGAGGGCAGCGACATTCGGAGCTTTGATACGCGCGCCGGCGAGGCCGGGATGAAATCTTCCGGTGAGACGTTTTTTCCATGTGTGGAGAAGAGTGCCGGGCCGAATCCAAAGGTCGGTGATGAATTCGCCTAGCAGACCGCTTACTAACAGCGCCCGCGGAACCGCGTAATGCTCACGCGCCCCAAGCTGACAGCAGATCCAGGAGTTCATTAAGGCGTTGAGAACTGTTTCACGCGAAGCCGCAAAGGGTGCAAAGAAGCAAGCTCTTTGCGTTCTTAGTATGTCTTTGCGACTTTGCGTGAACTGCTTTACAACTCCGCAGCAATCGGCGACCTGCGTAGCGCCAGATACGATCGCACCACTTGCTTGCTAACCGGCAACCGGTAGCTGCGGTTCGCACGGAGATGCGCGGGGATCATTGTCACACCTCTTAGAATCCCGCGGCGTCGCCCGTGTCGCAACAACCAAACCAACCGGTTCGCGCATTGGCCCACGCCAATTCCCCAAAGCGAAACCGGATAACGCAAATACGCGAGCAGCGCGAGATTAGCGATGCTGCCTGCTGTTACTTGCGGATCGCCATGACGCTTCAAGTCAGTGTTGTGAAACACTCGTAACCACGGCGTCGTCAAAATCCTGCCGCACTGCGAGTGAAGACGAATCGCGAGATCAACTTCTTCCATCCCGTAGGCGACGGGCAACGGCACGTAGCCTCCCGCGTCAAGGAAACTCTGTCGCCGGAAGATGCACGCGCCTCCTGAAAAATCCGCTGTCCATTGCGCGCTCCGTTCGTCGAGACCGATCGACTCACCTGCGTGGTAAAGCGCCGCGCAGACGAGCGATGCTTCCGGAAACTTCTCGAATATTTGTCGCGCACGCGCAAAGTAGTCTGAATCGATCGGGTAAGAGTCGTCGTCGAAGCTCGCGACGAACTCTCCTCGCGCCTCACCGACGAGCTTGTTGCGTCCACCACCTGGTCCAACCTGTTCCACGCTCCGTAGGATCTGAATTCCGGGAAACGCATTTCGGATCGCGTTCTCACACGCAATCTGATTCGCGTCGACGTGGACCAGAATCTCATCCGGCGCGGGCACACAGCTCTGAAGTATTTGCAATGTCGCCAACGTCTGGTCGACCCGCTCGTACGCTGTTACGATTGCCGAGATCACGGTTTCACTTGGACACAGTCATGTTCGTGAGATAAGTCGTTCACGCAGTATTTTTGCGAGCGCCATGGCTCCCGCTTGATTTGGATGGAAGCCGTCGCGATAAAACAGCGCGCCGCCATTCAGTTTCGACGCCCAATCGAAAAACTCAACACCTTCAGCCTCAGCGATCTGCTGCAAACGTGCATTCACAGACTTAAATTGCTCGGCAGAACCTGGAAAACGACCACCGTCCACTGGCAGAAGTCCAAGCACGACCACACGCGTTCCGAAGTCATGTAGTTGCTTTATCAGCTTCGTTTGATGTGCGGCGAAGGTGTTCAGATCGATCAAGGGCTTGCCCGGTCGAGTTTCCAGAAGCTTTAACCGCGCTTTTTGTTTCAGCGCATCAACGGAGGTCTGCTTGGCTTTCCGCCACCAGGTGGTGCTGAAGTAACAACGCGGATCCATCGCCGAATAATTCCGCCACGATGGCGGCACCCACCACGGCCAGTCTGAATCTGCAATCATCGCCGGACGAATAATGCTTTCGAGACTTCCTCTGAAGATCACGACGAGCTCAGGCTGCAACGTGCCTATCAGCGGCAGCCACTCGAAATCCGACTCGATTGTTTTTCCTTCACATGCAAAATTCCAGATTCGCAAACCAGCGATGTTTGATTTAACCGCGCCTTTGAGGGCGTGTTTGTCACGTGATCGAATCTCGGACGCACGAAGCAGTTTCGCGAGTTCAGCAACATGACTGATCCGTTTCCAGCCGACGCCTTCCGTGAGACTGTCGCCAAGAAAAACCCAATTCCGAGGTCCAGTCACCGACTTCAATTCAGCCGCGCAACAACCATCTGATGGTCGCGCCAGAATGGATACCACGATCTGCTTCGTCCCAACACTCTCCGCGCCGGCTCCAGAAGATGCACGCGCCACCACGCCACCGGTCCCGGACTCGAAGGATGTTCGCAACGGTTCCAGTCGAGAATCTCGTAGCCATGCGACTCCAGGAGCTTTCGCAAACCTGCCTGCGAGAACACCGAAATATGTCCGCACCAGCGCAGGTACGACCACTGTGGCCCCGCAATCTTTGCCGAATAAGAATCAGCATCGCCCGTGAGCAACAAGACCACACCGCGCGGGCGTAGATGGCGCTTGAAGGATTCAACAAACTGGTGTGGATCGATCACGTGCTCAATCACGTCGAGTGCTGAGACTACATCCGCCTCGTATCGTAGTGACGCTGTATCAAGAGTGGCGTTAGCAACGTCGAGATTCCTTTGCCTCGCCAGACTTGCGCCCGTCGTACTCGGATCCAGACCCTGTTTGGACCACTCGTTCGACATCGACGAGAGAAACACTCCATCACCACAGCCAACGTCGAGAATCGTTCGACCGGAAACGTGGCGCTTCACAAACTCTTCGACGTGTTTGTAGAACTGCGCGTAGCGTGGATCGTTCTCCAATGAGTCAAAATAAGTAGCAGCCACGCGCTCGTAAGCATCCGCGAGCACGCGATCATCCTGGCGCGCATCATTGGCCCACAGACAGCCACACTCAGCACAGCGCCGCAGCTCCAGTGCCGGCAACCGCTGTCGCAACGTCGCATCGAGAAACGGTTCATCCAGTTCATCGGTGGAGATGCGCAGGAATGCATCTGTTTCTCGATTACAAATCCGGCAGTTCATGAAGGATCAAACAAACGCCGACTGAAAACGCGCAGCAAGCGTGTCGATATCAAACTCCTGCACCAAAGCATTCGTCGCCCTGGCAGCCGAGTCTGCGCCGTTCTGTTTACCCTCGGCCCAGTCTTCGACAAAAGCATCGAGCGCATGCGCGTCGATCGTCGCGAGTCGCGGTGTGAGGTTGTAGCGCTCGGCGACACGGAACGCAGCAGAAGCCTCGGGCGCGTGGAAGAACACACTCTTTCCGGAAGCAAGGTACTCGGGAAGTTTTGTTGGCATTGAATACAGCGAGATACGCGCCGAACGTTTGCAGAAAGCAAGCGGCAGATAGAGCAAGTCCGCGGCTTTCAT
>DASYPN010000047.1:0-9936 GCA_036006625.1 Pyrinomonadaceae bacterium
CCAACTTGTTGGGGCTTTGGTAATCCCTGCGAGAAAGCGCAATCAAAAAGCGCCAACAAGTTGGCGCACTCCAGGGAGGCGCCCAGTCCTGATCGCGTCATTGTTCCTTTGCGGTCTCGTAATTAGTGCGACACCTGCGTCGCAGTCACAGCCGGGATCGCTGTGCGAAAGTACCGAGAAGATCGTGTTCAACTGCACGGTGGGCAAAGCCTCGAAGTTCGTCTCGCTATGTTCATCAAAAGTACTGACGAAAGACCAGGGTTACCTTCAGTATCGCTTCGGATTGCCGGGAAAGATCGAGCTCGAGTTTCCCAGGCAACGCGAGCAGACGCAGTCGGCGTTTAAATACTCACACTATTTCCGCGCGCAGTTTGATCAGACTGAGATCAGTTTCACTTCGGATGGATTCGAATACGCAATCTTTGACGACTACAATGGCGAGCAGAAACCGGCTCAACGCGATCAGGGAATCCGAATCACGTCACCTGGCGGCAAAGAAACCACACTCAACTGTCGTGGCAAAGCAAAGGCTCAGTACGGAGATCTTGCCGAAGTATTTCCGGAACCTGAATAGGTTTCTCCGCCAAAGTCAGAACAAAGAAATGTCGCGATACCGGATGCGCGAGGTTGCGCCAGCGTGAAAGTGCACGCTCCTTCACGACCTCAAAACCTGCCAGACTGAACGTTCGGCGCCAATCGTGCTCTCGTTGAAACGTGCACGGTCCAGTGCGGTCACGCCACTGTCGATCGTGCGTCCAGCACACCGCGCGGTCCCACCAGATCGAAGGTATGTCTTCGTAGATAATTGCGAGGCCACCGTCTCTCAAGACGCGACTGACTTCATTCAGCACCAGTTGTGGATCTTGTGCGTGATGTAACACGTAACAGAGCAACACCGCGTCGAAACTGTCGTCCCTTACGGGAAAATGACGGCCATCATACGGAAGATAATTGATTCGTGCGTCCGCGGTGTTCGTGCCCACGTCGAGCCCGACAACAGTTGTACCGAGCATGCTCTGAAGATGATGCGCGATGAATCCGTTGCCACAACCGACATCGAGCACGTCAGCACGCGGCGGCAGCACACTCGCAACTTCAAGCGCCATGTCATATGCTCGACCCACTTTGCGTCGTCGTCGTGCACGCTTGAATCGTCGTTTGATCCCCGTCGTTAGACTCATCACTGCGACTGCATAGTGCAACCTCGATGCCGTGCCAAAATCTGAAAAACTCCGCGTAAATTTGCGAGTGCAGCAAATTTCCGTCGCCTAGAATTTATGACTACTGACGTCGTGCTTATCCGTGCATGACTGTGGCAAAATCAACTTCATGACGAAACTTCTTATGACTGCTCTGTTACTAACGCAAACTCTTCCCGCAGGATATTGGCCGCTCGAAAAGAGCCAGCCGATAATCGACAAAACGCAAACCATTCGATTGTCGGGCGACCTCTCCAAATTATCGGAGGGCGAGCGAAAGGCTGTGGCGAAGTTGATCGAAGCCGGGCAGATCTTTCAGAAGCTTTACGAGGAACAGCGACATCCTGAAGCGCTCTCGTCTTATCGCGCGCTCGAACAACTCGACAAGCGCACCGGTTCGACGCCCGCGACGCAGAATCTTTTGACGCTGTATCGACTGTCGCAAGGACCAATCGCCACGACACTCGAAAACAAGCGTGAGCCATTTCTGCCTGTCGATCAAACGAAGCCCGGAAAGAATGTTTATCCGTGGGCCATAACAAAGGAAGAGATCGAAAAAGCACTCGCAACGCCCGGTGGACAGGCGAACAAGCGTGACAAATTGCTCGATCTGCGTTCTGTCGTTCGTCTAGTGAATGCGAACAATCTGCAATCCGACATCGCAACGCTGAATAAGTATCCCGCACTTCAGACGTTGCACCCGGGCCTACTTACGGAACTGCAACGACTCTCATCTGGGGGGAAAAATGATGTCTATGCAGTCCCATACGCAGTCGCCTATGCGGATGAACTGATGAAAGTCTACGGACTCTTGAACGAAGCCGCTGATGCAGTTGCGAAAGACGACGAGGAGTTTGCGAGGTACCTGCGCAATCGTGCGCGCGACTTGCTCTCGAATGATTATGAGTCTGGCGACGCGAGTTGGGTCACCGGACGCTTCAAGAATCTCAATGCGCAGATCGGGTCGTACGAAACTTATGACGACGAGCTTTACGGTGTGAAGACGTTCTTTTCTTTCTGTCTGTTTCAGACGAGGCAGCAGGAAACAAGCGCGCTGCGCGAGGCGATGAAGGGACTACAAGCTCTCGAAGACTCGCTGCCTTACAAGAACCACAAAAAGATACGCGAAGACATTCCGGTTGGTGTCTACGACGTCGTGGCAGACTTCGGGCAATCTCGCGGCGGCAACACTGCCACGATTCTCCCGAACGAGAGCTACGTCGCGCGTCGTTATGGTCGCACCATTCTGTTGCGCGCCAACATCATGCGCGATCCAAACATCTTTGAAGGAACGTCAAAAACACTCACCGCTGCGCTTGGCGAAGAGCAGGCAAGGGAACTCACGCCTGATGGAAACTTTTATCGCACCTTGTGGCATGAAGTGGGCCATTACCTCGGCGTCGATCGAACGAAAGACGGCCGCGAGCTTGACGAGGCATTGCAGGACAATGCGAATGCGATGGAAGAGATGAAGGCCGATCTCGTTTCGTTGTTCGTCGCCGAAGCACTGCGCAAGCAGGGTTACTACACCGACGCGCAGTTGCGTAGCGTCTATGCCGGCGGGATTTTACGCGTGCTGCAGAACAATCGTCCACGGCGCGATCAGCCATACAACACGATGCAGTTGATGCAGTGGAACTTCTATCTCGAAAACGGATTACTGACTTTCGATCCGGGTACGAAGACGATGAAGGTCCACTATGAGAAGTATCACGATGTCGTCGGTAAGATGCTTGAGAAGACGCTGTCGGTGCAGTATGAAGGCGATAAGGCTGCTTCGGATCAGTATATCGATCAGTACACGAAGTGGGACGAGAACCTTCACGGCGCGATCGCTGCGAACATCAGAGCGCAGCAACGCTACAGGTTTAGGGTCTTCAAGTACGCGGCGATGGGAGAATAATAGGTCCTATTTCCTATGGGACCTATACTACGACCTATTACTATCTTGTAGGGCCTGAGATCGATTGTTGCGCGATTTCAAGATACGCCTTGAGTCTGACCTCGGGTAATCGCAGTCGATCAGCCCCCGTTTTTGCGCGTTCGAAGTTCGTCACCGCTAAGGTGCCCAGCACTTGAGATAGTCGCAACACCTCCTGCGCTACATTCCCGCCGTTTTGCAGGTTGAGTTCTTCGTCGCTAAAGTTTTCAGCGCCGAATCCTTCCATGGTCCGCGCCGCCGTGCAGATGTCGTTGATTTGATCGATCAAAGGATCCACGATCTCGAAAGATCGCTTTGAATCGTAACGAGCAAAAGCGCGGGCAATCTCAAACAACGCGTTCATGTGGTCCTGGTCTGGCGCCTGCAATGAAGTTCCCAGCATTGCTCTCGCCTGTTCGAGCAGGTTAATGGCATTTGCACGTTTCTGTCCGGGTCCGATCTGACTAACGATCTGAGCTAGCTGAGCAGCACGCTCTCTCGGTGTCGCAAACGTGCTGATGATCCTTAATGCTTCGTCGACTTTTCCCTTTGCCAGAGCGCGATAGATCTCCTGCTGGTCGATGTTCTTCAGCGCGTTGCGTTGCTGGCCCGGAGTTGGTACGAGCTTGATAAGTTGCCTCGCTCGTCCGGTGTCACCACTGGAAGCTTCGCGGTTCACAAGCTGGAGATAGAGTTGTTCTCGCTGATCCTGCGGCGCCTTTGCAATTGTTTCGAGTGCAGAGTCTACGGGACTGTTGGCGATTGCAGATTGATACTGGCCGGGACCAGAAGTTTGTTGAGGATATATTTCTGTCCACTTCTTATTCAGGGCCGCTGAGCCGCCCGCTGTCACCGTGTCGAGTTCCGGACCCAACCGCAGCAGCCCCCTTATCAAGTTACCCGCTGCATCTCGTTCGGAGTTGTAGACTTGAGGTGATGGCGGAGAGTACGACAACGCTTCGGTCAGTGCTTTCTGCAGCAGGTCACGATAATGCGTGTCGGTTAATAGCGCGCCTCCCTTTGGCGGCCGGTAATTAGACGCCCATGCCTGTCGTTCGGGTCTCATGCCGTTGAGTAGCAGGCCAGTTGCAACGTTGACTGCATCGTTATTCTTAAGCAATTTCTCGTCGAGAAGTTTGTCTGCGATTTCGTTTGCGAGGTCCGCCGCCAGGTCCGGATCTTTTCGACTCAGAATCGAGAGGGTGCCCATCAGATTGCTCGAGAGTCCTGTCTTGAGATTCTTGCGCGCAATCTGCAGCGCCCGCTTCGGATCGCTTTCCACGATCTGATTCGCGATCGAGAGTTCCATCATCGCTTCCTGCGACACCTGTTCGCGTTTATTGCTGTAAGGGTTGGGCGGCGGAACGGTCGAGTATAGGAAACTAAGAGCGGCTTCCGGATCGTGAAGCGCCAGCAACCGCATCATCTCAAAACGCAACTGCGAGATGAGTGCATACTGCTGCGGATAATCCGGATCGCTCGCGTCGATCGAAGCGATCAGTTCCTTCACACCATTGGCTGCATCAGTCAAATACTTCGCAGCGCGTTTTGGCTCGGGCTCGGACAAGAGCTGAGCCGCGAGCATTTGAGCATTTATGCGCGTAAATGGTGAGTGGATCTCTGTGATCGTTTCTTCCAGTTCCAGGAGTAACGCGACGCCTTTTGCTTTGACGATCTCGTAACTCTGGTTGGCTTTGATTTCCTGGTCGGTAGCGGGACGCACTTCAAGGATCTTGATCTGGAAACGACCTGAGGTTGTACCTGCGGGATCGAGTGGACTAACCCAAATGTGATACATACCTGCGGTCTTAGCTACAAAGGAAATATCTTCGGGGCCATCCGTGCCATTTGGCGAATCGAACTCGCCAACGGCCTTGCCTTCCGGCGAGGAGACCTTGACGAGCACATCGATTCCCTGTTGCTCGACCACAAACTGAATCCAGTTGTTCTCTTCAAGAGTGACAGTGAACTCGTGTGTCTGGCCCGGCCCGAGTGTGCGATCAATTGGCGTGCTCATCTGGAGTGGTGTTTGAGCACGTGCTGTCAGCGAGGCACAGATGAGTAAGGGGAGAAGAAGCAGCGCCCGAAGTCTACCCATGGGAGTATCTCCTGATTGTCGGAAGCGGTAAGAACTGGTGCTAAGACGCTCGAAGTGTGCGGAGGGTTCCCTGAAGTACGCCGAAGGCGTTGGCTAACCTCAGCCCGGGGTTTGGAGCGAAGCGACAACCCTGGGTTAATCATTAAGAGAATTGATAAACCCTGACAGGGTTCGCCTTGAGAGGAACCCTTTCAGGGTTAAATTTTCCATTTTAATTTGAACCCAGGGTTCTCGCTGCGCTCGAACCCTGGGCTATGGTTAGCGAACGCCTTCGGCGTTATTTACCGAAGGCGTTGCTGCCGAGGAAATTCTCGCGGACGTAGGAGACTGTGTCGTGAAGGGTCTCGCCGGGGTCGTGTGGCTTGAAGTTCAGCTCGCGAGCGGCTTTGGAGCAGTTCAGATACCAGAAATACTGCGCCATCTCAATCGCGCCGGGCTCGACGGGCGACGCCATGTCCCATTGTTTGAAAAGTGAATCCAGGAGACTTGCACCCGTGATCGCGAGTCGTGATGGGAGTGCAATCCACGGCGCGGAAACTTTTGTAAGCCGCTCGAGGCGTCCAAAGAATTTTGAAAAGGTCCAGTTTGCGGCGCCCAGCAGGTAGCGCTCGCCGTGGCGACCCTTTTTCATCGCCACTCTGAACGTGCGAGCCGCATCGCGCGCGTCGACAAAACTCACTCCGCCTGCCGGCACAGCGCCGATCTTGCGCGCCATGAAATCGAGAATGAGTTTGGTCGAACTGAGACGATCGTCTCCCGGTCCCAGCAGCAGACTCGGATTCATGATCACGAGTCGCAGTCCTTTGCCCTGGAAGCGTTCGAGCGCTGCCATCTCCTGGTACGCTTTGCTCGCGTAATACGGCCAACGCGAAATGATGTCGAGCGGAACGGGATAGGTTTCGTCCGGAACAACTTCGCCGTCTTTCGTGACGGCGATCGTCCCGCTGGTGGACGCAAGCACGATTGTTTTGACACCGGCTGCTTTAGCGGCGTCACACAAAAGACGCGTACCTTCGACGTGAATGTCATACATCCCGCGCGCGTCTTCGCGTTCGCGTGAGACTTTTCCGGCGAGGTGGTAGATCTCGCTGATACCTTCGACGGCGCGTTTGTTGTCGTCAGGGTTTGTAATGGAGCCGGCGAATGTTTCGACTCCGAGATCGACAAGCCAGTCGGGAATCGAAGTTGCCATCACGCGGATGTCTTTGGCGCCGTCTTCGGTCAGTTGGCGAACAAGATGTGAACCGAGAAAGCCGGTGCCGCCGGTGATGAGTGTCACGGCGCGTTGTCGTTTCTCGATTGCCGCGCGTCGCTTGGTGCCGGTAGTGATCGGCGTCATGCGAGCGGTGCGTTTGCCGGAGGTTTTAGAGGGCATAGAGTTCAGCTAAGAGGTTTCCACGCAACGGCGCAAAGGCGCAACGCATGCCGGGCTCCAGAGGCCTTCTTTGCGATTTCCGTTGCGCCTTTGCGGCGTTGCGTGAGAAATCCACCTGTTATACCGCCACCTCCTCGGCTATCAATTCCTTTTTCCGCTCACTCTTCCAGAGCTTCCGCAATAGTTTCGCGTCGAATTCAGTGCGCGTGCCGTCACGCAGGTTCACGACCTCATGCCTCACGCGAGCCGCGATTAGCCTGTAAGCTTCGGTGCGCGGCAAGCCTTTCGTCATCGCTTCCAACTCTTCGATTTCGAGAAAGCGTCCGATACGAGCGCCGACTTCGCGGTTCTTGATGAGGGTCGTCCCCTTGGGCATCGCTTCGTAAGTGCCGTCGAGATACATCGGCAGGATACCGACACGCGCGTGTAGTGCGAGATATCCAACTACGGGCTTGAAGTCAGCGAGGAGGCCAGTCATCGAGCGTGTGCCTTCCGGGAAGATGAGCGCGTTATAGCCGCGATCGAGAAACGACTTCGCGTGACGCAGCGACTGTCGTAGAGAGCCCGTGCGCTCCATCGGCACAAGATTGGTAAAGTTCTCCATCACTGCACGTTTGTACTTCGTGTCGAAGAAGTAATCGGCGGCGGCGAGCGCCACAAGATCTTTTCCGAACTCGCCGAGGGCCATCTTCGTCAGACCCATATCGAGGTGCGAACAGTGATTTGCAGCGACCAGGAAGTTCGTGTGCGGCGGAATGTTCGAGCGCCCTTCGTAATGCGTACGCAGGAACTGATCGTAGAGAAAGCTCTGCAGGAAGTCGGCAGCCTTATTGCCCGCCGTGCGTACGAACGATGGAATGTGAATTTCATCGTCCTTGCCTTTGTCTTCGACAGGGATCTCCTGTTTTGTGGACGCACCTGGCTGCCGGGCGACGACGGTCAGCAACTCTTTAACGTCCTGAACTTCGTTGAATCGCTCGGGCGCTGAAATCGAACCGCCCGCACCTTCGATTGCCGTGGCGAGTTCGACAAACATCAAGCTGTCAAAACCCAGATCGCTCAGTCGCGTATTGATGGCGACTTCCGAGCGAGGACGGTTGGAAACGTTCGCGACCAGACCCATCAGCCACGTCGAATCGCCATCCGCACTCTCCGGAGCTTTACCGCGCCGTCCGGTTTTCTGACTCTCCTCGAGCGATTCCATGATCTGGACCACTTCACGTCGCTTCACTTTTCGTGTTGCGGTGCGCGGCAATTCGATATCTGTGAAATGCAGAACTTTGATTCGTTTGTAATAGGGCAGGGAAGCAGAGACTTCACGGAAGTGCTCCTCGACCAAACGATGCAGAGCAGCGCGCGACAGTGAAATGTCGAATTCGTCGTCAGCAACGACGAGACACGCGACCTTCTCGCCGATTCCGTCAGCCAGGCCGACGATGCTCAACTCTTTCACATAAGGCGAGTCGCCGTAGATCTCTTCCAGCTCATCCGGGTAAACATTCTTTCCGTTTGTATCGACGATGATCTCTTTCGAACGACCAACGAGGTAGAGATTGCCGTCGTCATCAACGCGACCGAGATCGCCCGTGTACAGCCAGCGATCGACGAGCGTCTTGCGCGTGGAAAGCTCGTCTTCGTAGTAACCGAGCATCACGTTTGGACCACGCGCGATTACTTCGCCGACGCCGCTGGCGTCTGGTTCAGAAATGCGCACTTCGACACCGGGCAGTGGCTTCCCAACCGTTCCCGTGAGCATTCGATTCTCCGGTCTGGTGACAGTCAAAACCGGCGAAGCTTCCGTTAGACCATAGCCTTCGAGAATCGTGAACCCGAGCCCGTGAAAGTCGCGCTGAATCTTTTCGCTAAGCGCCGAGCCGCCGCTGATGAAATAACGAATGCGCCCGCCGAGGCCTTCGTGAATCGGATAGAACAGAACCTGACCGAAGTTCAGCGGTGTCTTATCGCGCAGCCACGCGTTTGCGAAGATGAGATTGTCGGCCGTCTTACCGATCCAGTCGCTGCGCTCGTAGAGACGATTCTTGATACGACGGTGCAGCAACTCCCAAAGCGCGGGAACACCGACCATTCCCGTGACGTGCCCATTCTTGATTGCCTTCGCGAGCGCGTCACTCGTGAGCTCGGGCAAATACGTGATCTGCGCGCCGCGACTCAGTGGTGTTAAGAAACCGGTTGAGAACTCAAATGTGTGATGTAGTGGCAGAACTGACAGCACGCCATCGTGAGTTGTCATGTCAAAGACTGACGACAACATCGAGACCATGCTCGTCAGATTGCGATGCGAAAGCATCACACCTTTCGGTTGGCCCGTCGTGCCCGACGTGAAGATGAGTGACGCGACGCTCTGCGCGTGCACCTTTTGCGGCAGAAGCGCGATGCGTTCGTCTTCGGTTTGTTCGTCTGGTAATGCGAAGACATCGTCGTAAGTCCAGACGCGCGTCAGTCCCTGTTGATTAAGTCGCTCCTGTAAATCCGGATGCTCGTTGAGAAGCGCTTCGCTGCAGATCACGCCCGCTGCATTCCCTGCGCGCGCGAAGTTGAGGATCTCAGCCGTAGAACTTTCCGGATCACACGGGATGCATGTCGCGCCGGTTTTGAGCACACCGAAATAACTCATGCCCCACTCCGGCGCGTTGCTGCTTACCAGCATGACGCGGTCGCCGTGCTTGATTCCCTGGCTCGCGAGAAATCCCGCCACGCGCGTCGCCAGCTCGCGCAGATCCGCATACGTATACTGTTCCTTACGCCCATCGCGCTCGATGCGCATCGCGACCCTCGTCGCATGACGCTTGGTTGCAGTCTCAAACAGTTCGAGCAGATCGCGATACGTGTAGACGCGCTTCGGTTGCGCGCGCATTTCGTCTTCGAGTGTTGGAAATACCCACTTGGTGAGTCCGGGCAGATGAATGTTGAGCCAGTAGTCGTACCAGTCAAACATTTCCGGATTCCAGTTGATCAGATTGCGTTCGTCTTCACCGATGCGATTGAAAAGTGCGCGGACGTTGTCAGACCGAAACACGTAAGCATTCTCGACGGTGAACGGGCGAAACATGTCGAAGGCTTCGCTGGTCTCGCGCGTGAACTCTTCGACGCGTTCGACACTCGTCTTGACCCTGTCGATTACTTCGCCCACACGGCCGCCACCCCAGCGTGGTCGCACACGATCCAACAACGACGACGCTTTCTTCGCCGCCGAGTTGAACATCGGCATCGACGTGTTTTCGAATTTCGAAACTGTGACCGGACGCGGCTCCATACGCGCTGCGACGCGGTTCAGAATCTTGACGCCGCTGTCCTTTTCTTCGAAGTACTTGCGTTTATCAAG
>DASYPN010000048.1:0-7480 GCA_036006625.1 Pyrinomonadaceae bacterium
ATCGCGGCGCGAGCGTCGTTGTAGATCTCTTCGTCACGAATCAGTTTGCCAAGGGTGCCATGACCGGCGTTGATGTCCGCAATCACGAGGTTGATCTGGTCCACTGACTTGTCGAGACGATCAGCAGTGCGGTTGATGCGATTGTAGAACTCGTCGTCAGTCAGCAGTTTTCCTGCAGTGCCGCGGCCGGCGCGAAGATCGTCGGCGATGGCTTTGAGAGAAACAGTAATCTCATTCGCATTGTTGTAAAGCGCGGGATCGTTGATTAATCGGCCGGCCGAACCATTACCCGAACGAATCGCCTGCATCACGTCTTCGGTTTCACGAATCGTGGCGTTGAGGTTGTTGTAGAGAGCCTCGTCGCTGAACAGACGTCCAACCGTTCCTTTGCCTTCCTTAACATCTTTCACGATGCCGTTAATCTCGTCTGAAAGTTTACTCAGACGCTGGGCCAGGTCCGTGCCCGAAGTGGCGAAGTCGTTGACTGTGTTTGACGACGACGACGGCAAAAGAGCGCCGTCCGCCACAGGTTGGCCCACTGCAGTTCCGGGAGTGATATTGATCAGCATCTCGTTGCCGAGCAGGCTTGGCGATCCTTGCTGAGCCTGTGAGTCAGAACGAATGCGTTCGTTTGCAGGGCGACCATCGATCGTGGAGTCTACCGTTAACTGCGCTTCAACTCGCGGCGCGCCAGGGACCGGCGATGGTTCGAGTAGAACAATGCGCTCGACCTTGCCCACACGAACGCCTGCGAGGCGCACTTCCGAGCCTTCGCGCAATCCGTTTGCATCAACAAAGCGCGCTTTAAGGTGGAGTTTGCGGCTGAAAGGGTTGATGTCGCCGGAAGCGTTGAGCACCAGAAATATCAGCACCACGATTGCAAAGAGCACGAAAATACCGACTCGTACCTGGCTCAGGCTGATACTCGTACTTGATCGAGGCATGGCGTTGTCCTCACTCTTTCTTTAATGTCCTCGCAGAAACTTCTGGATGTAGGGATCCTCGGCGCGGCGCAATTTCTCGTCTGTTCCGCTGAAGATGACTTTGCCCGTACGCATCATCATCACCTTACTGTTGATTAGACAGAGCCGCTCGCCTTCACGTTCGAAAACGACCTTGCCGTCTTCGTCAACCACTGCATACTCGGAACAGATGTATTCAAGATTGTTCATCTCGTGAGTCACGAAGATCGAAGAGACGTCTTCGAGATCGCGCAGCTTCATTGCGAGCTCGCAGATCGTTCGCGCCGTCGGCGGGTCAAGTCCCGCAGTCGGCTCGTCAAAGAGAACGATCTTTGGATCGCCGATCAATGCTCGAGCAATACCGACTCGACGACGCATACCGCCGGAAAGTTCGATCGGCATTTTATCGATCGCATCCTCGAGATTGACGAAGCGCAACATGCGTCGCACCTCAGGCTCAACCTCTTCTTCAGGCACGCCCTGTTCGTGCAAGCGATACGCAACGTTGTCGTAAACGGAAAGGGAATCGAAGAGCGCGCCTTCCTGGAAAACCATCCCGATCTTTTTGCGCACACTCATCATTTGGTCTTCGCTGTAGTGGGTGATGTCTTCGCCGTCGACTAACACCGTTCCCTCGTCTGGTTTTAGCAGACCAAGAACGATCTTGATGATTGTCGACTTACCTCCGCCCGAGCCACCGAGGATGATCTTGGTTTCACCCTTCATAACCTTGAAGCTCAGGTTATCGAGGATGACGCGATCGTCGAAGGCGAGCACGACGTTGCGAAATTCGATTGCGGGTATAGCGCGGTGCAGATCGTCTACTTCATGAAAAGTCGACTCCGCAGCATTCGCGCTGATCGAGGGAGAGCTGGCGTGTATTTCGGTTGTCATGCAAAAACACCGAGCGGGTTTATTGAGTTCCTAGAATAACCTGAAGCGCTTTCGCGAGAAAATAGTCCGCAATAATAACGATAATCGAGGCCATGACAACAGCGCGCGTTGTCGACCGGCCAACACCGACAGTTCCACCTTCAGTACTGAGACCTTGCCGGCACGCAATGGTGCCTATGATCAGAGAAAAGACCAGCGGCTTAACTACACCTCCGATCAGGTCGTCAGTGGTGATACCGTCGCGAACTGCCGAAATGAACACGCTTGACGAGACCGAGTAGAGCGCGACGGCCGTCACCCAGCCGCCGAAAATTCCGAGCACGTCCGCCAGCACAGTCAACAGAGGCAGACTGACAAGCAACGCGAAAAGCCGCGGTGCGACGAGTTTTCGGACCGGGTCAGTGCCGAGGGCGCGCATCGCGTCGATTTGTTGCGATACGACCATCGAACCGAGCTCGGCGGAGATCGCGGAGCCAACTCTGCCCGTGACCATCAGTGCGCACAACACAGGTCCGAGTTCGCGAACGAGCGAGACGGCGACGAGATATCCGGTTTGGGATTGGGCGCCGTAGGCCTTCAGCGTTGGAAATGTCTGAACCGTTAAGACGCCGCCGGTAAAAAAGCCCGTCAGAATGATGATTGTCAAAGAGCCAACGCCGATCGCGTCCATCTGCGCAATGGTTTCAGGGATATATCGAGGTCGCTTGAAAATACCGCGAACGGCACGAGCGGCCAGAAGCGTTGTGTCTTGCAACTCAAGCAGGGCGCGCGTGGCGAAGTTCATGGAGAGCTTATCGACGTCGGACTTTAGGTTGCGCCAGAGCGTTAAGTAGTTTTAAGACTGCGCGTTTAGAAGAGCGGCCTATCATGCGCAAAATGTACGCGGGGCGTCAAGTAATAGCTTAGGAATCCGCGTATTTACGCCGAAGGCGTTCGCTAACCTCAGCCCTGGGTTCGAGCATCAGCGAGAACCCAGGGATCAGTTCAAAAACGAAAACAAACCCTGAAAGGGTTCGGTGATCGGCGAACCCCTTCAGGGTTAATCGCTTTCTTGGTTTAGAATCCCAGGGTTGTCGCTTGCGCTCCAACCCTGGGCTGAGGTTAGCCAACGCCTTCGGCGTTAACGTTTCGGTGAATGTTACGGGCGGTGAATGTTATGGACGGGGACGAAGCGTGTTGGCGTTTGGACGCCGGTTTGGGCGCAGGTTCTCGCTGCCCGCCGGCTGGTCAGAACGTTGTGCGCCGGCAAAGTCTTTTAGCTGTAGTCTGAATTGTTTCCATAACGCCAGCTGTTCTGGTCGAAGCTCGCGACGAATTCGGAGTTCCATGCGGACCCTCATCCGCGTTTGCGCAGCCTGGGCAGCAGCGAGCTCATTGATTCGTTGATCGATGAGGTTTTCATCCGGCGACTCTGCATCGAGTGCCTGTTCCAGGGCGACGTTTGCTTCCCGCAGTCGTCGATTGGTTATCTGGCGCTCGTCTTTGCCTTCCGCAAAGATTATGCGAATCCGTTGGCGCTGTTCGGGCGTGAGGCGAAGTTGCTGGATCGGGTCCGAATTCACTGGGGGCACATCCTGCGCATAACTCGGCGCAGCAAATAGTAAGACTGTCGCCAATAAGAGTATCACTGTTCTGAATCTCATTTTTACCTCAAACATTATTCCTGGTTAATCCGATCTCCGAGCAGTTGAAGCTGTTCGTCATCGCTGGCTGAAAGTAAGCGCAGGTCTGCGGCCAGCTGTTCCCGTTCGGATCGTGAAAGTGGTCGCCTGCCCTTTGCAAACTGTGCGGTTTTCGGCTTCTGGTATTTGACCGTCTGTGGCTGTGGCTGCGGTTTGTCCGGAGGAGTTTCTACGGGCTTCGTCGTGCTCGCTTTTGCCAAAGCCTCTTTCACTTTTCGGTCGACGTCCTGCTCTGTGTAAATCGCATTCGGATTCTTGTCCGTGATTTCTACTTGTCGCTCGCGATTTCTGAAAATCACGATTCCCACGAGCAGGCAGAACACGAGTAGTGCAAATCCCGTCGCGCCTTTCAACCACAACGGGGACAGATCGAAAAACTGCCGCAGCGCGGCGAGTGCTGATTTTCTTGTCGTCGTCGTTACAGGCGTGGAGACAAAGCCCGCTAACGCTTCGTCGCGCCAGGTGACGATTGATTCACGCACGACACCAAACGATGCAGCTTCCTCACGGCAACTGCTACAGTCGCGGAGGTGGAGCTCGAAGTCCCGCGCTTCCTGCTCGCTGCCTTCGTTGTAGATGAACGCAATCAAAACCGATGCGCGTTCACAACTGGGAGAGTGGTCTCTTTCTTTCATTTAATTCCTGCCTTCAAACTTCTGCAGACGCATCTGCAACTGCTTCAACGCCGTGTACAACCTGCTCTTGACCGTGCTCAACGGCAGCTCGAGCGCCTCGGAAATCTCGCGAAAAGTCAGTTCTTCAAACTCCTTCATCACGACTACCTGCCGCAGCTCGATCGGCAGACTGTTTATCGCGCGGCGGACCGCTGCCGTTTCCTGCCTGCCTTCGACGACTCGCGCGGGTGAGTAACTCAGCGGCGAGACAAAGCGGCCGGCGTTGGTCTCAGCTTCGTCTTCAAGTGCCGACTCACTCCTCACTTTCGTACGTCTCTGCCGGGAAATGCACTGATTAACCGCAATCCGGTGCAGCCATGAGGAGACTTTCGCTTCGCCGCGGAAACCACGCAGGTTCCGAAAAGCGGCAAGAAAGGTCTCCTGGGTAGCGTCGCGGGCATCTTCCTCACGGCCGAGCATGCCGTAAGTAAGCGCAAATATGCGGCGCTCCCAGCGGCGCACAATCTCGCCGAAAGCCTCCGCATCGCCCGTTAAAGCACGCTCAACGATGATCTCGTCGGTACTCAAGGTTTCCATTCACGAGCCGTCGGGCTCGAGGATTTAGACGCTGTCCATGGTCCGGAAGTCGGAATTTCCTCGCGGTGTTAAAACTCGTTGACACATTCGACGGGGCTCGACAATAATAGTCAGACGCCGAGCTACGTGACTCGGTCAATACTGTAGCCTGCCAAACCCCGACGACCTGCCGTCGATTGTACCGCCAGATTCGAAGAATGCTCGAAAAACTCGGACGAATCCGTCTCCTATATATCGTTCTGGGAGTCCTGCTGCTGGTGGGTCTCTTGCCACTGGGCTTTACCGGCTTCCTACTGTCCGGACGCAGCGCTGACGAACTGCGCTCGGTGGAAGGCCGGTACCAGGCTCAACTCGTGCAGGATAAGGCGCGACAGATTGAACTCTACGGCCAGCGATATCGAGACGTCGTCACGGGTCTTGCCCGAGCGTTTGAGATCTCCGGGGGTATCAAGGCGCTCGACAATTTGGGCTACGATCAGCGTCTCCAGGCGACACTTCAGGAAGATCCCAACCTCATCGCCCTCGCTCTGTGGCCGGTCGACGGTACTCTCCACCGCGCGTTCCAGCCCGACGTGATCAAACTCGAGGAAGTGGATGCCCGGGTAAGCGAGGTACTCGCCCGCATGAACGGACGTGGACTTGTCGTGAGCCGCCCACAAATTATTCGTTCGGGACAGGAGATGGCACTCACGATCGCCGAGCCCGTCCTCGGTGGCACAAACAATCAGGACGTTGTTGCTGCCGTGGTGGCGATTGTTTCGTTTCAGGAAGTTTTTGATGCGGTGCAACAGCCGACTGCAAAGAGCGAGCGAGACCTGCTCAACGCCGGTTTGCCGGTTGTCTTTGTGGTCGATCAGAACGGGCGCGCAGTCGCCCATCCAGAGGCGAGTGTCGCGTTCTCCGAAAAACCGATGACCGACTTGAAGGTGGTCCAGGATTGGCAGGAGTCCGGCGCTCAGGTTCAGTCCGCGCTCGCTCCATTCTCGGCAACTCGCGATGGTCGCACGGTCGAAATGCTTGGTTCGTACGCCACCGCCGAGCTCGACAAGAACTCACGTCTCGGCGTGATTGCTATTCAGGACGAAGCCGCTGCGTTAGCGTCAGTCTCTGACATGCGCTGGCAAACGCTATGGATCAGTTTGATCGCAGCTGTCTTGACGACATTGATCGGAGTGTTTTTCGCAAACAAACTCACGCATCCGGTAAGCGAACTCGCCAGCGGTGCTCATCGCATCGCGTCGGGCGACTTTTCAAAACGAATCGAAGTAACGAGTCGCACAGAACTCGGCGACCTTGGCAATTCGTTCAACTTGATGACCGACCAGGTCGAGCACTTCATTGTCGACTTGCAAAAGTCTGCACAGGAAAACCGCGAACTGTTTCTTGGTACTGTCAAAGGTCTCGCCGCAGCGATCGACGGCAAGGATCCGTACACGCGTGGTCACTCCGAACGCGTCTCGCGTTTCTCGATGGCGATCGCGCAGCGTCTCGGTTTGCCTGACGACGAAATCGAGAAGATCAGGATCAGCGCGTTATTGCACGACGTCGGCAAGATCGCTATCGACGACAACATTCTGAAGAAGCCCGCGGCGCTCACTGATGAAGAGTACGAGATCATGAAAGGCCATCCGCAGAAGGGCTACAAGATCATGTCGCAGATTCCGGCGATGAAAGAGTTTTTGCCGGGCATGTACATGCATCACGAGATGGTCAACGGTATGGGTTATCCGCAGGGACTCAAGGGCGATGAGATCCCGCTGATGGGCAAGATAGTGGCGGTTGCAGACACGTTTGACGCGATGACGACAGACCGTCCTTACCAGAAAGCAATGAAGTTTGAAGACGCCCTCGCTCGCATCGAGAGCTTTGTCGGAACGCGCTACGACCCCGGCGTGGTTGCCGCGCTTTCGGAAGCGTGCAAGGAAGGCCAGATCAAACCCGGACAAGTTAAGCTCAGAAGACCCGCCAAACCAGTCCTTACTCCACAAATTACGCCGATTACGCAGGCTAATGAGTCCCTCTCTGTGTAATCTGTGTAATCTGTGGATATAATCCACCTCACATGGGACTTTTTTGGAGAAGAAAAAAGGATGAGTTTGTCTCACTCCGTCTAAATGAACCTGCTGAAGCCGCACCGGAAACACCGGCCCCACCAATAACGCAGTCCGTCGAGCTTCCACCTGTTGAGACCGTAAAAAAGGAAGAGCCGCCACAGCAGACGGTCAAGCCCGAACCGGTTGCACCGACGCGTTCTCCGTTCCAGACCTCTGTCCTCGGCCTGAATCTTTCGATGGAAGAGCTTCAAGCGCAGGAGGCGGCTCTCGAACAGGAGTTCTCTGCGCGGTTCCGGCGTGCTGTTGCGGCAACGCGCGATTCGTTATCTGAAAAGCTCGATACCGTTTTTGCCGGACGCAAGCAGATTGACGATGAGTTGTTGGATCAGCTCGAGGAAGTGCTGATTGCGGCAGACATCGGCGTACCGACCACGCTCGACATTCTTGAAAAAGTGCGTCGTGGTGTCGCGCGACAACAGATCAACGATCTCGAAGCGCTCAAGGCTGCCATCAAAAACGAGTTGCTGACGATACTGCAGGCTTCTGAACGCCAGGGTGTTGCTTCGGAGTTGACCGTGCCGGAGAGCGTTGCGCCATACGTGATGATGATCGTGGGTGTAAACGGTGTCGGCAAAACCACCACTATCGGCAAGCTTGCGCAACGCATTAAAGCTGAA
>DASYPN010000049.1:0-16564 GCA_036006625.1 Pyrinomonadaceae bacterium
GGTGCGCAGCAGTAACATCGAATCTTCACTCGCGATGGGCGATCGAAGTGTTTGATAAGTGTATAGGAGAAGCGATTGGTAACAGCAGAAACTAAAGCAACACAGAAGAAGACTATGGCTTACGATTCATCATCGATCACAATTTTGGAAGGACGCGATGCAGTTCGAAAGCGTCCGGCCATGTACATCGGATCGACTGGAGAGATAGGCCTCCATCATATCGTTTACGAAGTTGTTGATAATTCTATTGACGAAGCGTTGGCAGGTTATTGCGATACGGTTGAAGTCACGATTCATCTCGATAATTCGATCACAGTCATCGATAATGGGCGCGGGATCCCGGTCGACGAAATCAAAAAGGAAAAACGATCTGCGGCTGAAGTGGTGATGACCAAGCTTCACGCCGGCGGCAAGTTTGACTCAAACGCTTACAAGGTTTCAGGTGGTCTACACGGCGTCGGTGTTTCGTGTGTGAACTTCCTTTCGGAGAAGTTGCATCTCGAGATCTGGCGCGATGGTAAAACCTACGAGCAGGAATACGCGCGTGGAATTCCGGTTGCGCCATTGAAGCAAACCGGCAAGACGCGCAAGCGTGGAACGAAGGTCACATTCAAGCCCGACGGACAGATCTTCACTGAGACTTCATTCAGTTTCGACAAACTGTCCGAGCGACTTCGAGAGAAAGCCTTTCTTAACAAAGGCATTCGGATCACGATCAAAGACGAGCGTGAGGAGCCGGAGCGTTCACATGAGTTTTACTACAAGGGCGGCATTGCTGAGTTCGTTAAGCACCTGAACAAGAACAAGTCGACGCTGCACGATAAGGCGATCTATTTCGAGAAGGAAGGTGAAAATCTTTCGATCGAGGTCGCAATCCAGTACAACGACGGTTACGACGAGAAAGTCTATTCGTTCGCGAATAACATCAACACGGTCGACGGCGGTACGCACCTTTCGGGATTCCGTTCGGCGTTCACCAGGACGATTAACGCTTACGCGCAGTCGTCAGGCCTGGCCAAGAACTTCAAAGGCTCTTTGACCGGCGATGACGTGCGCGAAGGCCTCGTGGCTGTAATCTCCGTGAAGCTGCCTCAGCCACAATTTGAAGGACAGACGAAAGGAAAACTCAATTCCGACGTTAAAGGCGCTGTGGAGTCGTTCCTGAACGATCGCCTCACCGAGTTTTTCGAACAGAATCCGCCGGTGGCTCGAAAGATTGTCGGCAAGGCACTCGATGCTGCGCGCGCCCGTGAGGCGGCTCGCAAAGCCCGCGAAATCGTACGCAAGGGCGCCCTGGGCTCGACTATGCTGCCCGGCAAACTCGCCGACTGCCAGGAACGAGATCCTTCACTGTCAGAGATCTACATTGTCGAGGGTGATTCCGCCGGCGGCTCTGCCAAACAAGGCCGCGACCGGAGGAACCAGGCAATCCTTCCGCTCAAGGGAAAGATTCTGAACGTCGAGAAGGCGCGTTTTGACAAGATGCTGGGTCACAGCGAAATCAAATCGTTAATCACAGCGCTTGGCACCGGAATAGGGAAAGACGATTTTGATATCAGCAAGCTGCGCTACCACAAAATCATCCTGATGACAGATGCCGATGTCGACGGTTCGCACATTCGAACGCTGCTTCTGACGTTCTTCTATCGCCAGATGCTGCCACTCGTTGAGAACAAGCACGTCTACATTGCCCAGCCTCCGTTGTTCAAGGTAAAGCGCGGCAAGAAGGAAGAGTACATAAAAGACGAGAGCTCGATGATTCGGTACCTCATGCGGCAGGCTACGGGCGATATGTCGGTGCAGCCGGCTGGTGCCGACCGGCCAATTGAAGGTAAAGAACTGGCAAGATCGCTTGAGAAGATGGTTGATTTTAAAGGTTACTGCGAACGAGCCACCAGACGTCTTGGTGGTGACGCGCAGATGCTCAACGTCCTGCTCGAGTCGTTAGGTGGACGCAAGGGAATTCTCCGCAAAGAGGGTTTGACGCTTCGAAAGGTCTTCCAGGACGAGGAGTTGATGGCCAGGATCGAAGGAGCGTTGGACAAGGCGGGCTATCACAGGACCGAGTTAACCCAGGATGAAGAGCATGGGCTCTGGGAAATCGAGACGGTGACCAATACCGGTGTGAACCTGGTCATCGACTGGAACTTTGCGAGTTATGTGGAGTTTCAGAAAGCAGTAGAGTTGTTCAAGAGCCTCGAAGAAGATCTAGCGGCGCCGTTCATTTCGGGTGAGAACGGTAACAGCGAAGAGGTACCGACGCGTGAAGCGTTGCTAGAGAAAGTGTTGACGGCAGCGAAGAAGGATCTGACGATCCAGCGTTATAAAGGTCTCGGCGAGATGAACCCTGAACAGCTCTGGGAAACCACGATGAATCCCGAGAAGCGCACGTTGTTGGAAGTGCGCATCGATGACATGGTCGAAACCGACCAAATCTTCACCGTGTTGATGGGTGATGCTGTCGAGCCGCGACGGAAGTTCATCGAAGACAACGCCCTCGACGTGAGAAACCTCGACGTCTAAGCCGCATCCTGTCAATCCTCCGAATCTTGTTAATCCGGTCTCCATTTTAGACAGGATGATCAGGATTAACTGGATTTTCTTATTCCCCAAACCGCTCCACTTTAAATCGCCATAGCCGGATTCGCTCGTCGCGACCGATTCCGGCTTTCCGCGCTGCGATCTCTACTTGCTGTTCGGCGTTCTCGATTCCGGCGATGTCAGGAAGTAGCAATCCTCTTCGCGAGCCACCTTCATCTTCGACAATAACACCAAAAACGCGCGGGTCGAGGTCTTTCATCTCGGCCGGCTCTGCGGGAAAAAGCACGTCGACGGAATAACGGAGATTTGATAACTCGGCTGTTTTAACAGGGTCGAATCTCGGATCGTTTATCGCGGCACTGATAGCATTAGCGACAATTTCCTCGGCGAGCGTCTCTCTTGCGGGTTCGATTGTTCCGATGCAGCCGCGCAATTCACCATCAAGTGTTTTGAGGCAAACAAAGCATGGCGCCGGTGATGATAAGAGTCCGATTGAAGATTCGGGCGGAGCGAGAACATTTCCCGAGCGGATAAATGTCTCCACCGCATCGCGTGCCAGCGCGGGAAGTTCACTCTCGCCGCTTTCTTCCGCGAGCTTCGACTGGTGAGTGAGTTGGGCTACCAGATAGCCAACGCCAAAAGGAGCTTCGTAACTCAACACCTCGCACGAGAGCGGCAAATTCGCGCTCGCCCCAATCGCCACCAGCATCGAGCGATACCCACACTCACCCGCAAGTTTCCGTAAACCGTGGTCAATCTCGACGATTCGCTGCGGAACATTCGAACGGAGCGCATCGACAACCTGATCATCGAAGACGTGCGCGTCCGGATTGTACCCAGCTGGCGCACGCGGTTTGAGCCGGTGACTCAAGTCACCACTCGCAATGAAAGCGACGCGTCGTCCTACCTCCTCAACAGCCTTTCTTATGCACGATCCGAAGCGTAGATGGTCATCATTCGATAAAAAGCTGTAGCCGAGTGTCACAACCCGCCGGTTGAAGCCGTGCCGTTGTAGGAAGTAAAGCGGAACAGCAGTGCCGTGATCGAGTTCGTGCTCACGTAGCGCCGTTACCTCATAGTTCTCCGAGCGAGCAGCCTTTCTAATCGCGGTCAGCAGCTCTTCATCCACGGGAGCACTGAAGAATATTTCCGGTGCGCTGAAGTTTGAGAAGTCAGCGGTGACTTCCGGACCTTCGTAAGCGACAAACGAGTCGACTTCCAGCGGCGCGTGCGGTGAGATCAGAATAACAGTCTCGGCGCCGCTGTCGATGACTCGTCTCGTAAGCTCCGCCATCGCGCTAATCGAGTCAACGACACTCGCGATCGATTCGCGTCCGACCTCCGGCACCATGATGGGCGGGTGCGGTGCAATGCCGGAAAAGACCAGGCAGCTGGGCTGAGTCATCGTGCGCCTTTCGTCATTTGAAGGGAACGGCTGGTATTCTAACGCCGCGCGGTATTCACGCAAAGACGCAAAACCTTATGTCGCTTGTTCGATACGATCTGTTGATTGTTGGTGCAGGGCCTGCGGGTTCGTTCGCGGCGGAATTACTCGCGAGGCGCGGCGCGCGTGTCGCCCTGTTTGATGGGCGTCCGGAGGGTGAACCGAAGGCTTGCGGTGGCGGAGTAACTGCCAAAGCGCTGAAGGCGTGGCCACAGTTGCTAAACGCCGTCGGCCGCACTATCAGCGAGCTCGACTTGTACTCGCCATCGAGCAAACGACTTCACCTTGTATTGGAAGAACCGTTCGCGATCTATTCGCGTGTCGCGTTTGACTGTTACCTGCGCGACCGCGCGCGTGACGCTGGTGCGCACGTGATCGCCGAAAAGATCTCCGCCAGAAAGATAACTAGAAGCGAGACCGGCTGGCGGTTAAAAAGTGATAGCGGATCAGAATGGACGGGCCCGTTCCTGGTCGCAGCGGACGGCGCCAACAGCGGCATTGCGAAAAAACTCGCTGGTCCATTACAGCCGTCGGACATGGAAGTCGCATTTGGTTATCGCGCGCCGCTGCCGCTAAACAACTCTGCTGCGACCGTAGTGGCTTTCCTGCCCGGCTGGGTTGGTTATGCGTGGGCCTTTCCGCGTCCGGATCATATTTCGTTTGGCATCGCGACCACTCAGGACGCGTTCGAGCACGAACCGTTGGACCACCTGCTCTGGCAGTTCATGATCGGTTACTACCTGCAGTGTGAAGGCAGGAAAGTAAAGTTTTGGCGCGACACATCGGATCCAACACATATTGAGGAGCATTTACGGCGAGTTGCTGAACGTTACGCGGCGCGCATTCCCGGATTGAGCGCGAAGACGTGGGACAGCAGAACAGTTTGCGGTGATGATTGGGCGTTGCTCGGCGATGCGGCAGGCTTTGCAGATCCCGTGACAGGTGAAGGTATCTATTATGCTTTGCGTTCCGCGGAACTGTTTGCTGAAACCTATTTGAATGGTACGCCGCTGTCGTATGAAAAGACCTGGAGAAAAGACTTTGGCGCTGAGTTGCGACGCGCGGCGCAAATGCGTCGACGTTTTTACGGCAACTTCTGGGGTGCACCTTTCACGGAGCGGATGATCGAGTTTGCGCGTGGGCATCGAGGTGTGAAGCGAGTGTTGGGAGATCTGGTTGCGGGTGAACAAGGTTACGTCGATTTGAAGAAGAAGCTGGTCAAAAGCGCGCTGCGTCCTGTCTGAGCATGTCAATTTACTCAACCACGAAATTAATTTGTGCAGGTCTGATTGTGTTCTCGTGCGCTGCGCTCGGCTTCAGTCAGACGAAGGCTCGTCAACGCAGAGACGTGATCGAAGCCTTTCGTGTGTGCAATCGGTTTAAGACGCTGATGGCTGAAGACCTCGACTTCGACCGCGCGTTTGAAGCGACCTTCGTGAGAAACGCTGCGCGCCGGCGTGAGATCGCGATCACTGAAGGTGAATTCCACGGCGACAATTTAGCTTCCGTCGATACGGCGACGTTAGTTGATGCGTTCAAGAGTCGGATGGAACTCTTGTTTTTGTCGATGCCGCTGTTTAGTCCTGAAAGCGACGAGGTGGCGGCGACTTTTTTTCCGCCGAAGTTCAAGGAGGCGTTCAAGCGCGACCCGCCGGAAGCGGCGAGTGAGTTTGCTTCGTATGCGGCTCAGTTGAAACGCGATGTCGCTGAGTTTCGTGCGCACGTGGATCAACTCGCGCAGCGATATCCGAATGTTGCTGAACGCATCCGGGAGTTCAAACGCGATTTCGGGAAGAAGATTGAGCCACCGGCACAACCGGTGAAGCCATTGACGGCTTACAGTCGCGGACAGGTTCTTGGGTTAAAGGAAGAGTATTACCAGATTGGGGAATACGCCGTGATTCGTGAGGGTCGTGAGATGAGGATTATTGGGATCCGGTTTTTTACGCGGCTGTTTTGATGCTGAACGTAAACTGGGACAGGATTTACAAGATGTAACAGGATTACAGGAAATCTTGTTTCATCCTGTTAATCCTGTCTTTATGGCGCGAGACGACTTATGGTCCAACCAGTTAAATCACGTACGTACAGTATCCGATCGTGGAGGCGGCCGATGCGACTTTTCCAGAATTCGATACGCTCCGGCCGCAATCGATAGCCGCCCCAATGCTCGGGGCAATCGACCTCACGATCACGATACAAATCTTCCAACTCCTGAGCTCGTTGCTCGAGCGCCTCTCGACTGCTAATCACATCACTTTGTGCCGACGCCCAGGCGCCAATCTGACTCTCCCGTGGCCGCGTCTTGAAATAATCACGCGACTCCTGCGCCGACGTCCTCACAACACTTCCCTCAACACGCACCTGGCGGTCGAGCCGCGACCAATAAAACACTAACGCCGCAAACGGATTCGCATCCAACTCTGCCGCCTTCGCACTGTTATAGTTCGTGAAGAAAACAAAACCATCGTCGTCCACTTGTTTGAGCAACACCATGCGTGCGGAAGGTCTCCCGTCAGGCGTTGCGGTTGCGAGCGTCATCGCTTCGGGCAGCGGAAGTTTCGCAGCGATCGCGTCATTGAACCACGCCTGAAACTGCGCAATCGGATCGCGATTGATTGTCTTTTCGTCAAGCCCTTCGAGTTCAATGTTAGTCATTTTCGTTCGCGTTATACGGCGCCAGTCTCTCTCGCAACTCCTGAGGAATCGCAACAGTTTCAAACGTTTCCTGATTAACGGCAGCAAGGACAAAGTGCGCGGTCGCCACCAGCTCCTCGCTGCCCTTGCGACGCACTTCAAAATTTAACTTCATCGACTTCGTACCAAACCGTCCCACATAAACACTTACTTCCAACAGATCGTCCAGCCGCGCAATACGATGAAAGTCACATTCGAGATGCACACGCGGCAGCCAGATACCCAGCTCGTCAAAGAACACGCCGTAGTGCAGACCAACGGAACGAAACAATTCCGTCTCCGCATACTCAAAGAAATGAATGTAGGCGCCGTAAAAGATAATGCGCGCCGCATCGACATCACCCCAGCGTACGCGCTCTTCAATCGCGAATTTTTTGTGGGCCGGCATAGTTTAGCTGGACGACTCGCTCAGGAAATCCAGCAACGCTTCATTAAACTTTTCCGTGCGTTCGAGGTTGGAGACGTGTCCCGCATTTTCCAACACGACGAGACGCGAACCCGCAATCCCCTGATTCATCTTCTCACTATCGGCAACGGGTGTGATCGCGTCTTCAGCGCCGACGACGATCAACGTTGGCACAGTGATCTTCGATAACAGCGACGTCTGATCGTCACGTTCCGCCATTCCACGTAGCGCCGCGGCTGCACCTTCAGGCTTCGTCTTCAACATCATATCGCGAACGCGCTTCACGACTTCCGGTCGTTTGCTCACGGTTTCGGGCGTCAGCAGCTTTGGCAACATCGCATCGGCGATACCGGCCATGCCTTCAGCAAGAGCCTTCTCAGCTTGTTGAGCGCGATTTTGTTTTGCCTCTTCCGTGTCAGCCTGTGCACGCGTATCGGCGAGGATCAATGCCCGCACACGCGAAGCAAACTGTTTATAGAACGCGAGCGTTACATACCCACCCATCGACAACGCGCCGAACGTCGCGCGCGGAACGCCGAGATGGTCCAACAACGCTGCCAGATCCTGAGCCATGCGATTCATTGTCGATGACCCATCCGATGAATCACTTTCGCCAAAACCTCGCAAGTCCGGCGCGATGACGCGATACGATCCGCTCAACGCCGCAACCTGTTCGTTCCACAACGAACGATTGAACGGATAGCCGTGAATCAGCACCACCGGACGTCCGCTGCCGGCGTCGGTGTAGGCTATTTTGACGTTATCGATCTGAACTTGCGCCATTTCCCACGTATAGTTAGACAGGATGAACAAGATTTTTCATGATGAACGTGTAAATCCTGAAAAATCTTGTATATCCTGTCAAAAATCTCGCTTCGCTGCGCGCGCGACCACCGAAATCAACTCAGTCAATTCTACAGGCTTGGCCAGATAAATCTGGAATCCTGCCGACAACGCGCGTTCGCGATCCTCATCTTTCGCATACGCAGTGATCGCCACCGCCGGAATGTTGTCCGAAGCGCCGTTCTCGAGTAGCCGTATCTTCTCTATCAAACCGTACCCGTCTTCGTCAGGCATCGCAATGTCCGAGACCAGCACGTCGGGCCGCTTCCGCGCGATCGCCTGGATCGCCTCAACCGCCGAAGAGACAGCCGTCACATTGGCCTGACGTCTCGTCAACGCGGTGGTCATCAACGTCAGTGTATCCGAATCGTCATCAACCAGCAGCACGTTCACACCCGACAATAGCTGCTGCGATTGCGCCAGTTTGTGTTGATTCTGATCGGCGCCATTCGCTGACCCCACAGCCGCCTCGAGCAGTGGAAGCCTGATTGTAAAAGTAGCGCCGTGATCCTCTCCCTTACTCTGCGCGCGAATCGTGCCGCCGTGTATCTCGACAAGGTGACGCGCAATGGCGAGCCCGAGTCCGAGACCGCCATGCTGACGAGTCGTCGTGCTATCGGCCTGACGGAACCGATCGAACACGTACGGCAAAAACTCCTTGCTGATTCCCTGACCCGTGTCCGAAACACTTACCTCGACGGCGCCGCCACCCTGCGATACCTTTACGCAAACTCGCCCGCCACTGTTCGTAAACTTCACGGCATTCGACAACAAATTCCAAACTACCTGCTGCAACCGGTTCGCATCGCCGGAAATCATCGCCGGTACCGAGTCGAAGTAAGTTTCGATCCGAATTCCCTTCGCGTCGGCAGTGGGCCGCACCACGTTGATGGCGCTCTCGACGACTGGCACAACTTCCAACGGCTGAAGCTCGAGATAAAGATTGCCGGTGATGATGCGCGACACGTCGAGAATGTCGTCGACAATCTGCGCCTGCGCCTTCGCGTTGCGCCAGATAGTTTCAACTGCCTGCTCCATCGTTGCTTCATCGAGCGTGCCGCCCTCGAGGAGTCTGGACCAGCCGAGTATCGCCGTCAGCGGAGTGCGCAGCTCGTGCGAAACGGTAGCGAGAAATTCATCTTTCAAACGATTCGATTCTTCCGCGGCTTCGCGCGCGGTGCGTTCGAGTTTGAGCAACCGCACATTCTCAATCGCAACAGCAGTCAGGTTTGCAGCCATACTCATCGCCGTTACGTCTTCCGGTCGATAAACATTTTTCCTGTAACTCTGCACCTCGATCGTGCCGATGATTCTGCCCATCACCGCCATCGGAACGGCCATCGAAGAATCGGGACGCATTCCATTGTCTGGACCAACAACAACTCCCGGATTCGTCTGCGTCGCGCGCATGTAGTCGTTTGTGATGATCACTTCGCCTGTGCGGACCGCGCGACTGTTCGGGCCAGTTGTTGTCACCGGCATCGGCGGTAAATTGGAAACATCGAGCTCACCGCCATCCGCCCAGCCGTAACAAGCCGTGCGAACATCACGAATCGGATCGTAAAGTGAAACGAAGAAACCGTTACACGGAACAGAAACGTTTGTGAACTCACGCAGTGCACGAAAGATCGCATTCAACTCCCGTGCAGTTCCGAGCGCCTGGGCCAATGCCTTGATTCGTTCGAGCAGGCGTTCGTATTCGAGCAGCGCGCGCTCGTTGGCGTCGCGTAACGCTTCGCCCGTTTGCCGCAGTGCTTCTTCGGCGCGTTCGCGCTCGCTCAGCGTGTTTCTAATCGTCGCTTCTGATTTTTTAACTTCCTCTGCTGAGTGCTCAGCACGCGAGCGAGCCCGGATCTCGGAGCGAGCGGCTACCGCGAAAAGCAAACTCAGCAGCGCGCCGGCGATCAGCGTGTACTTCAAAAGTGATCTACTCGATCGCTGTGCAAAAGAAGGTTTGGTGACGTAAGTAAGGGTCCATGTGTGACCAGCCACATCCAAAGTTTTCGTATCGGCGAACAACGGGTCCTCAGATGCTTCGTTGGACGGAGCACTGAGCAGGTTTGCAGAATTGATTTCTGTACCGTCGTAAACCTGGAAACTGACGTCGTACTTCTTTTCCGTCGTGATCGGCGCAAGGAAATCGTCGACTCGGAAAGGACTATAAACAAATCCCAGCAGAGCTTTACGACGGTCTACTACACGCTCGAGAGGCACATTCTTGCGATAGACCGGCACGTAGATGAGAAATCCCGATTGCTTGTCCGGATCGGGAACGTCGCGTTCCTGGACCAGTTGCACGCGTCCTGAAGCGGTCGGATTTCCCGAATCACCCGCGCGTTCCATGGCCCGTCGTCTGACTTCTTCAGTAGCCATGTCGAAGCCGAGCGCGAGTTGATTTCGAGTCGTTTCCGGCTGAAGGTAGACGATCGCGTTGTACTCATCGCGCGGTGAGTCATTTCCCCAAACGTTGAAGGTGCTCACGCCCTGGCGTTTCATCTCCGCGATGACACCGGCTTTCTCGGCCGCCGTAAATCGTCGTGAAAACCCCATCCCCTGAACGCCGGGATAGTTCTTTTCCAGCTCGATCTGTTTGACGAAGTTTTCAAATTCGTGCGCATTGACGTCATCACTCGCGGCGAACAGACCGGTTCCTGATCGCAACAGAGTGATCGACGTCTCAATTCTAAGCCGGACCTGGTCCTGGATCTGTTGGACCGCAGCATCGAAATTGATCTTGTCCTGCTCGCGTGAGAGCTTGGAGAAGTAATAATAAACGAGGAGCGTGAAGCTGAGCCCGATAATCAGGATCAGATAGGGCAAAAGAAACCGATTGCCACGTGACAACGGATTACGTCTTCCCATTGATCGACTTGAGTCGCGCATTAATATCGGTTTCAGCCACGGGCTCTGTGGCGATCTACCTGACGCGTCGGGTACGGCGGCGAAGAAAATCTATTAGAACAAACTGCGAGAGATTTCCCGGGTTGGCGAAATAAGCTTTGCCATTCGTCATGGCGCTCATCTGCTTCACAAAATCGACGAGATAATAGTCGCTGGCAAGCATGAACGTATTGATCATGATGCCTGCTTTGCGACAGGCTTGAACTTCCTTGAAAGTTTCAGACATCACCAATGGATCGCCGCCCATGGAGTTTTTATAGAGACGACGTGCCGGGCTTTTATCGGTTCTCTTAGATCCAGCGCCGAGCGAAGTCTGTACGAAACAGGCGGTCGGCTTGCCGTCAGTCACCATCACGATCTGCTTCATCTCTTTGCGTTGTGCCTGCAGCAGCCGGCGCGCGAGACGTAAGCCCTCAGCGGTGTTCGTGTGATATGGACCAACCTGCGTGGTGGCGAGTTTAGCGAGTGGCAACTCTTCCGCGCCGTCGTGAAACAGGACCACCTTCAGAGAATCGCCGGGATACTGTGTGCGAATCAGGTGCGACATCGCGAGCGCAACTTTCTTCGCGGGCGTAAATCGATCCTCACCGTAAAGAATCATCGAGTGAGAACAATCGAGCATCACGACTGTTGCGCACGACGATTGATAGTCACACTGGTGAACGTACAGGTCGCGATACTCGAGATTGAGCGGAACCTTCAGTCCTTCGCGTTGAATCGCGGAGAGCAGCGTGGTGTTGACGTCGAGATTGATCGTGTCGCCGAATTCGTAACGTTTGCTTGCGGCGGCAGCTTCAACGCCCGTCGAGAGATAAACAGTGTCGTGACGTCCAGCAGCGCTCTTACCAAAACTTCCCAGCAGATTTCGAAGCGTTTTGTAGCCGAGAAAATCGAGACCTTTTTCAGTAACTTCGAAACGAACGTCGCGGGGCAGCGGCTCCGGAAACATTTCGCCCTGTCGAGGAGATCCACGGCGTTGTTCGGCGCGTTGTGGTTGTTCTTCGTGAAGAGTCAAATAGCCTTCTTCGACGAGTCGCTCGATCAGTTGATTCAACAATTCCTCGAGCAGCGAGCCGCGAAACTTGCCTTCGTTCTGCGCGAGCATTTCACGGATCTGGTTCTCGTTGACAAGCCCCTGGTCCATAAGCGCCTGGAGGAGCGCGCGACGAAGAGCATCGAGTGAAGTGTCGGTAGTCTTTCGTTGTCGAGTCCAGTAATAGTCGTCGTCATAACCCGAATCGAGCAAGGCGTCGGACATACTGTCCATCAACTCGCCCAGGTTGATACCGAAGACATCAAACCCCTGAAACTTTGAATACTTAAACCTCATCCGTGTAATCCGTGGCCTAACTGTACTTCCCGGTTTCAGTCAGATCGTCGTAAATCATCCCGCGCCGATCTTTCTTAGCCTTGGTTACTGCAGCGTAGCCACCTTCTTCATTTCGACTGATCTTGTTCTCCGCATACAAACCTTCAAGCACGAGTTCACACGCGGCGACGAGTCTGCCTGTGTCGGAACGCATGAAATCAAACGGAATCATCGCGGTGTCGAGCAACTCCGGAACAGCTTCGATCAGGTTGATGCATTCCTCTGCGGCAGCACTATCAGCCAGCAGGAGTTTGTTTCCTTCGTCAAACCATTGCACGGTTCTGGAGAAATCGATGCCGACAAAATAGCCTTCAAAAATTTCCCCGGCCGCACGTTTGATGAGATCGCGTGCGATTCGATCGGCGCCGAGCTGTTCTCCTTCGTACTCCAGCTCCATCTTGCCCGTCATCGACGGAATCGCCGCGTAAATGTCAGAAATACGAGGCACGACGAATTCTTCACCGGTCGACAGCATCCGCCGCTCGGCATTCGAAACCACCGACTCCATCACCGTGATCGGCATTCGTTGCGAAACGCCGGAATGCTTGTCGACGTGATTATCGTCGCGTGCTTCAAACGCAATCTGCTCGACTACTTCACGAATGAACTCAGGAATCAGCAGTTGATCGCGATGATCAAAACGATCGGTCCATGCTTCCTGGCGCGTGATTTCAATCGCTGAAGGCAGTTCCTTCGGATAGTGCGTCATGATCTCGGTGCCGATGCGGTCTTTCAGAGGCGTGATGATCTTGCCGCGTGCGGTGTAGTCCTCAGGATTCGCAGAAAACATGAGCATCACGTCGAGCTGCAGTCGCACCGGATACCCCTTAATCTGCACGTCGCCTTCCTGCATGATGTTGAAGAGCGCGACTTGAATCTTTCCCGCGAGGTCTGGCAATTCATTGATTGCGAAGATGCCGCGATTCGCGCGTGGCAACAGACCGTAGTGGATCGTCAATTCATCACTCAGCAGGTGACCTCCCTTCGCCGCTTTGATCGGATCGACGTCGCCAATGATGTCGGCGACAGTCACATCTGGCGTCGCCAGCTTCTCGACAAAACGCGCATCGCGACCGATCCATTCGATTGGCGTCAGCTCGCCGTTTTGCTCCAGTATCTGTCGTCCGTAAGCGGAGATTGGCCGAAACGGATCGTCGTTAACTTCAGAGCCGGCGATGATCGGAATGCGTTCGTCCAGTAGATCCGTCAGCAGACGGATGATCCGGCTCTTTGCTTGTCCGCGAAGACCGAGCAGGATCACGTTGTGACGCGACAGAATCGCATTGATCAGTTGCGGAATCACCGTGTCCTGGTAACCAACAATGCCGGGAAACAGCTTCTCGCCTGTTCGGAGTTTTCGAATTAGGTTGGAGCGCAGTTCGTCCTTGACGGAGAGGGTTTGGTACCTGGCCGCCCTGAGTTCGCGAAGGGTTCTTGGGTAATCCATATGTTTTGGTCGGGGAGAGATTCTAACTCTTTATCCACAGATTACACAGATGGGGTTATAAATCTGCGTAATCTGTGGACACTAAGCCGTCGTCGCGGAGTTTTTCGAGATGGGCTAACACGGCTCGTTCGGCCATCGCGTACGCTTTGGGAGAAACATCGGTGTAGACGCGCTCGACGATCTCTTTTGGCGTTCTGGCTCCCGCGCGCACCGCTTCGAGAATGTTTCGCTCGCGCTCGAGCCGATGACTGATGTATTCGTCGATCTTTTGATATGGAGTTGCGACTGCTGGCCCGTGACCGCCGAGGAGAACGCTGAGATTTGGCAACGAGCGCATCCGTTCAAGCGAGTGGAGATAGTCGCGCATGTTTCCCTGCGGCGGATCGATCAGGACGGATCCGACGCCGACGATGTTGTCGCCAGTGATCAGCACGCCGCGATCCGCATCGTGAAAACACAGGTGGCCTAGCGCGTGGCCAGGTGTGTGCAAAGCACGCAGAGTAATCCGCGGCTCACCTTCGAGAGTGATTGTGTCGTTGTCTTCGATTAGACGATCGACGTGAATGTCGCTCAGCGCTTCGGCAGTCTTTGCGTGAGCCGCGACGGTAACGTTGCCTCCCAGATGTGCTTTGAGTGCATTGACGCCACCGACGTGATCCGGGTGCAGGTGAGTGATGATGATCTCACGCACCTGCCTGCCTTCAGCAATCATTTCGTCAACGCACGCGGCCAGCGCTTCCTGCTCGTCTTCCCACGGTGATCCGGGATCGAAGATGAGCATCTCTTTGTAGTTGTGAACGAGGTAGCAACACGTGTGAGTTGCAGGCGGTCTCGTTGGTGTGCGAACTGGAAAACAAATGTAGTTTGGACGAAATGTGATCCGGCGAGCGATTTCGCCACGCGCGTGTGGAATCGATAAGAAGCGCTCGACCAGATCCGGAGAGATGCCGGCGCCGAGAGTTCTCAACGCATGCAGAGTCGGCGGCACTGCGACAACCTGATCTCGTAGCCAGCGATCGTAAGCATCACGAGCCGTCAGCCACTCGCCGCTCGCCAGTTCACCTTCAACGACGTTTGGTTCCTGCTTAGCCGGACATTTCGCGAGAAAGAACCATGTATCAAAGCGTCTGGCGTTGAAAGGAGGAGTGACCCAGCGACCGACGTACGTGAAATCGCCGGCGTCGATGTACAACTCGTAATGTTTCAGAAGCGCGGGCCAGGATATGCGCTTGGATTCAAGATCATCCAGAAGTGAGACTCGTTGACCTTTTGTGAGTGTCTCACCGCCGCGAACGACAAGCACGCCGAGCTCCTCAAACAGCTCACGCGCGGCCCCGCTGATCATCGTTGCGGTTTCCGGATTAGGCGCGTTTCTGACGTCGACTTCTGCGTCTTCGGCGTCGATTTGTCCGCCCGGAAACGCGTGAAATCCGCCTAAAAACGCGAGCTTATCGCTTCGCTTGATCCAATAGACTTCGGGATTCGCGGGATCGGTGTCGTGCCGAAGCAAGATGATCGCTGCGGCATCCTTTGGTGTTGTTGCTGGTCGTTCGGACATATAGGTCTAATAGGTCATATAGGACCTATACTTTCTACGACCAGCGAAAGCGTTCACCGTCGCCGGGACCCCAGGGCACGCCACGCATGTGATAGCCACCCTCTTCCCAGTAGCCGGCTTGATCTTGTTCGAGAAAGCGCACGCCTCGAATCCACTTCGCCGACTTCCACGCGTAGAGCTGGGGAATGATCAAGCGCACTGGTCCGCCGTGTTCAGGTGGGATCGGTTGGCCGTCGTGTGACCATGCAAACAGCGAGTCTTCGTTGAGGAAGTATTCGATCGGAACGTTCGTGGTCCAACCATAGTCGTACGCTAACGCGAGCACAAACTTCGCTTCGGGTTTTACGCCGACAAGTCGCGCGATCTCTCGCGTCGATACACCACCCCAAACGTTGTCGAGTCGAGACCAGCGCGTCACGCAATGAAAGTCAGCGTAGACGCGAACGGGAGGTAGTTGCATGAACTCATCGAGCGACCACTTGAGCGGATTCTCTACGAGCCCTGCAACTTCAAACGTCCAATTCGCAAGATCGATCTCGGGCGTTCCGTGAGCGTCGAGCACGGGCCACTTCTTGGTGCGTGATTGTCCGGGCGGTATGCGTTTCTCGCGATGCGTGTCAGGACTGATGATGATCTCCGGATCATCGATCTCTTCCGGTTTACGCGGATCGGTTGTCTGGTATTTCGGATCCTTGAATAGATTGTCGAGAAAACTCATGACGGAGACTTCTTTCCTTTTCGTTCCGCGAGGGCGAGCAACTCTTCGGGCATCCATTTGCCGACGCCCTTCGCGACCGCGTCGTCGATGCCGACGCTGCGATCATGCCAGTCATCACGACTGCCTTCAGCACCACGCTCGCGTTCGTAATTATCCGTTTGTTCCAGACTCAGAATTATTCCCGCAACGACTTCGTTCCAGTCCTGGAATTGAATTCCGCGTCTGACAATCGGAAGCCCGGCGGTCCAGTCTTCTTCAGGCGCGCGCGCGTCCTGCTCGGGAATGGTCAGATTATAAAGCGGCGGAAATGCTCCACCCGAAAAGTCTTTGACCAGTTGCTGGCTGAGCTGTTTCAACGACCAGTCAGAATGTTCCTTTCGCAACGATTGCGCCCGCCGGAAAATGTCCGCGACTGTAGGTTGCTGCTGAACCATTTGTCACCTTCTTAGTCTGATTTGAATTGAATACCTTACACGCAATGCCGCCGCCGGAACAAACTTAGAAGGCTGCGGGTAGTGTCTTGATTTGGATTTCTCCGTGCAACCTCCGTGTTCTCTGTGCCTCTGTGGTTAATTGAATTCCGAGTAACAACAACCACAGAGTCACAGAGAACACGGAGGTTGCACAGAGAAGAAGGTCA
>DASYPN010000050.1:0-7693 GCA_036006625.1 Pyrinomonadaceae bacterium
GGAACTGATCCGCTCAACCAATTCGGATTTGTCGACGTGGATAAGTACAACGGTCTCCTCGTGACACTGCAAAACTGGACCGCAGGCGGAAACAATAACTTTGGCGTTCGTGGACCAGCTTTGCGCGAGAATCCAAACTGGAGCGTCACGCCCAACGTCACGTGGCTCAAAGGCAATCACAGCATCAAGACCGGCGGTTGGTATATCGCGGCAAAACGCGTGCAACTTAATACGTTTCAAACTTACGTCTTCAACGATGAGCAGACGCGCCTGCCGACCGCCGCTGCAGGAACTACCGGCTTATCGTTCGCGTCAGCCTTGCTCGGCTTTCCAAACAATTTCAACGCGCAGTTACCCGTGCTTCACGGTGGTCCAGTTCAGTTCAAGTACGGTTCATGGGCCGCCTTTATCCAGGATGAATGGCGCGTGCGGCGAAACTTCTCTTTGACGCTCGGTCTTCGTTACGACTACCTGACGCAACCGCAGACGACCGATGGCCGTTTGTGGAATTCGATCGATTTGGAAAATCAGCACTGGACCATCGGCGCCACCGAAATGCCTCCGTTCTGCAGTGCTGGTAAGTCTGCTCCATGCATACCCGACGCTTTTAAGACCGATCCACACTTCAATAACGTCGTTCTTGCGGGTACGAAATTCTTTGCGCCGCCGCCGATCAAAGACAACATCGGACCACGCATCGGTATCGCGTGGACGTTGAATCCAAAAACTGTGTTGCGAGCCGGTTATGGTCTCTACTGGGATCCGCTTCCGGCACGCAGCCAGTATGCGCAAAACGATCTGGAAGCGACGACCTGGCCCGATGCAACAGCGTTTTCGGGTAATGCGAATGCGACTGCTAACTTCGCGAACGGCACTGCGTTCAACATCATCCAGCTTCAGTCGCAGGGGTTTGCGACTCCATTGCCGACAACGAATCCCTGGACCGTCAGTGGTTTTCCAAATAATCCTGGTTACAAGGATCCATATTCACAGCAGTGGCATGTCGAAGTGCAGCGCGAGCTGACGCCTAGTTCGATGGTTTCTGTGGCTTACGTCGGTAGCAGGAATGGCAGGCTGCCGTACGCCGGTTTTGCCAACGCAGCTCGACAGGCTTCGCCGAACGGCACGCCGAATTCCGTGATCGATGCGTTGCGTTTGATGCCGTGGGTCAGCGCGAATTTCACTTACACGACTAACATTGGTAACTCGAACTACAACGCACTCGAGTCGAAGTTTCAACGACGCTTCACGAAGGGCTTCAGCACGCTCGTCTCCTACACGTGGAGCAAGTCGATCGACACGAGCAGTGGTTACTTCAACGTCGAGAATGGTCCAGGTGGAGGCGCAACGATTCAAAACTTCTTCGACCAGAGCACGGCGCGCGGCGTCTCGTCTTATGACATTCCGCACTTCGTCTCATGGGCCACTGTGTACGAGCTGCCGGCCGGCAAAGGCAAACGCTGGTTCAGGAGCGGCCCGGCATCGTGGATCCTCGGTAACTGGCAAACGAACTTCATCATGCAGGCACGCTCCGGTGCGCCGTTCAACCTGCAAGTTACGGGAGATCTTGCTAATCTTCGCGGCAGCGCTCCGGGTAATGCGCCTTCAGGTTACCTGCGTCCAAACCTGATCGCGGATCCGTTTAAGCCCGGGGCCGTGGCGGCGAATCCGGATCCGGCTTGTCAGAAAACGATTTCGCAGGGCGGGAAGGCGGCGGACGCAGTACGAACAATCGCGAGTTGGTTCAATCCATGTGCTTTCGGTATTCCATCAGGTTCATTCGGAAGTCTCGGCCGCAACGTGTTCCGCGGCAAGTCAGTCTTCAACACAGACCTTTCGTTGTTCAAGAGTTTTCCGATTCGAGAAGATTGGGAACTGCAGTTCCGAATGGAAACATTCAACGTCTTCAACATTCAGAACTGGGACACGCCTGCGAACGCGAACCTGACGCTGAACACGAATGCGACGACGCTCGCGAACAACGTCGGGCGTATCACGACGCTTGCGGCAGGCACAAATCCACGCCAGATCCAATTTGGCTTGAGGCTGATGTTTTGATGGCAGTTACGCCTGCTGTCAGGATTGTGTGCGTAATCGCAGTCCTGATGCTGCCGCTTAGCGCGTCAGCCCAAAATCCCCGCGTCTTCATTCTCGACGCGAAGGAACTCGCGCCTGATCTCGTCAAACTCGAACGCGATGCTCGGAAAGCGTTGAAGAGTGGACCATTCTACGTTACGAGCAAAGATACGACTCCGCCGAGTGGCGACAAGCACGACTACATGAGCCAGGCGCCTTACTTCTGGCCTGATCCAAAAAGTCCTAACGGTTTGCCTTACATCCGTCGCGACGGCGAACGCAATCCGGAGATCGAGAAGATCACGGATCATCGCGTCATGGACCAGATGGAGTCGGCAGTCGAGACGCTGGCACTCGCGTATCACTCAACGCGTAATGAAGACTATGCGGCCAAAGCGGCCGCGTTGCTGCATGTGTTCTTTCTCGATCCCGAGTGGCGCATGAATCCCAATCTGCAATTTGCGCAGGCTATCCCCGGCATTAACACCGGTCGCGGGATCGGTTTGATCGAGACACGCGGATTGACGCGAGTTGTTGATGCGATTGGGTTGTTGGCGGGTTCGAAGGCGTGGACTGTTCCCGAGCAGAAGGGCATGGAACAGTGGTTCGCGTCGTTTCTTCAGTGGATGCTGGAGAGCAAGAACGGTCGCGACGAAGCAGCGGCGAAGAATAATCACGGCACTTTCTATGACGTGCAGGTAGTTTCGTTCGCGCTGTTTCTCGGCAAGATCGATTTGGCGAAGTCGGTTTTGGAAACCGCTAAAACAAAACGGATCGCAGTTCAGATTGAGCCTGATGGCCGGCAGCCGCTCGAACTCGCGCGCACAAAATCCTGGAGTTACAGCGTCATGAACCTCGACGGATTGATGGTACTTGCGCGATTGGGTGAGAACGTCGGCGTCGATTTGTGGAACTACGAGACACGCGACGGTCGCAGCATACGCAAAGCACTCGAGTTTCTGAAGCCGTTTGCGTCGGGCGAGAAGAAGTGGGCTTACCAGCAACTCGGCGAATGGCCCGCGCAAATCTTGTTACCACTCATACGTCGCCTTCCGCGCAAATCGAACCAAGATCCGTAAAATCCGTGGCTAAATTTATTGACAGAACACACGCTACCGACTAAACTCCGTTACCGCTAACGAAAACCAGCCTATATTCAGGAGACAACGTGATGAACAGGCGAAACTACCTGGCCCTGATGGGTGCAGCTGCAGGTGCCATCGCAACTAGTCCGAAGTTCAGTCTGGCGTCTGCACAAGATGCGGGCGCGCCCACGACTTCTACCGTCGAGGATCGCGCGCGCCGCATGAAGTGGTGGCACGAAGCGAAGTTCGGCATGTTCATTCACTGGGGTTTGTACAGCACGCTCGGGCGTCACGAGTGGGTGATGGAAAATGAAGGCATACCCGCAAAGGAGTACGAGCAGTACGCGAATAACTTCCGGCCGAAGCAAAACTTCGCCACCGCGTGGGCCCAACTCGCGAAACGCGCCGGCATGAAGTACATGGTCATGACGAGCAAGCATCACGAAGGCTTCTGCAACTTCGACTCGAAGTTGACTAATTACTGCGCCACGAAGAAAGCTCCGGGTCGAGATCTCGTGAAAGAGTATGTTGAAGCTGCGCGCGCTGAAGGATTGCGAGTTGGCTTCTATTATTCGTTGATGGACTGGCACCATCCCGACGGTGCGCGTTGCATGAAGGACGAAGCTGCACGTCGTCGCTTTGTTGATTACATTCACGGGCAGGTCAGAGAGTTGATGACCAACTACGGCAAGATCGACATTCTCTGGTACGACGTGCCGTGGCCGCTCGATGCCAAAGGCTGGGAGTCGGTCGAGATGAACACAATGGTGCGAAAGCTTCAGCCGGACGTCATCATTAACAATCGTTCGAAGATTCCTGAGGATTTCGATACTCCCGAACAACGCATCGAGGCGTCCGCGAACAGGCCGTGGGAATCGTGCATGACGTTGAACGACAGTTGGGGTTATCACAGGTCGGATCACAATTGGAAAAGTCCGACGACGGTCATTCGCAATCTGATTACCTGCGCGCGCGACGGCGGCAATTACCTTTTAAATATTGGACCAACCGAGGACGGTTCGATTCCGCTCGAGTCGGTGCAGGTTCTGACGACGGTCGGCGATTGGATGGCGAAGCATGGTGATACGATTCGTCTTTCGGATAACTGCCAACCGCGTCGCGGAAACTATTTGAGCTTCACGCGCCGGGGCAACACGCTTTACGCGCACGTTCATTACTGGCCCGGTGAAACTGTCGTGATCGGTAATCTATTGAACAAGGTCCGCGCGGTGACGATGCACGGCAGCAATACGCCAGTGAAGTTCGAACAGGACGACTTCCGTATCCGACTCGTAGGTCTTCCACAGCGCGCCCCCGAACTCGTCACAACCTTCGCGCTCGAGTGCGACAGCGAACCCAAACAAAGCCACGAAGGGAAGCGCGCCGAGAAACCGCGCGACGTATCCGCGTAAATCCGGTTTTTAGATCCGTCTGATCTGTGTTACGTGATTGATAGCCATCAACACTTCTGGCAAGTAGGTCGTTTCGATTACCCGTGGATGTCCAGCGATCTGGGTATTTTGTATCGCGACTACCTACCGCGAGATTTCGCCCCAATTATTCAGACAAATCGAAGCGTCGTCGTCCAGGCGAGTAACAGCGTCGCCGAATCGCGATGGTTGCTGGAACTTGCCAACGCGAACAACTTTATCGCCGGCGTCGTAGGTTGGGTCGATCTCACGAATCCCGATACGCAGCTGGACGAACTATGCGCAGATCCGAAATTCAAAGGCATTCGTCACCTTGTCGAAAGCGAACCTCATGACGATTGGCTCGTTCAACCCGCCGTTTTGGCAGGTCTGCAACAACTCTCCGCACGCGGTCTGTCTTACGATCTACTCGTCCACACGCGACATCTGAAACACATTCCTCGCCTCGCAGAAAGCTGTCCTGATCTGTCATTAGTGATCGATCATCTCGCGAAACCGCCGATCGCTAGCAATGAGATCGCGGAATGGTCTCAAGCCTTCCGACCACTCGCGCTCTTTCCAAACATCAACTGCAAGCTCTCCGGTCTGGTCACTGAAGCAAACTGGAACTCGTGGCAACAGGAAGATATGCGTCCCGTCGTCGACGTCGCTCTCGAATCGTTCGGTCCGGATCGAATGATGTTTGGCAGCGATTATCCGGTCTGTTTGCTCGCCGCTTCCTACTATCGCGTGCTCGAGTCGTTTCAGGAAATTCTCAAAAGCCTCAGCGACGCGGATCGCGATAAGATATTCGGGCAAAACGCTGAAAAGTTTTATCGTCTCAACTGATGGCTCAAACCTATTTCATTACCGGCGCACAGGGTTGTATCGGATCGTGGATCGTGAAAGCGCTGATCGAGCGTGGTGACACGGCTGTTGTTTTCGATCGCAGCGACGACTCGCGTCGTCTCAGCGCGATCATGAGCGACGAAGATCTCGCGAAAGTCCGTTTCATCACCGGCGACATCACCGATGGTGCATCAGTGTTATCCGCACTCGACGAGTCGAAAGCGTCGAACGTCATTCATCTTGCCGGACTGCAAGTGCCGACTTGCAAGGCTGATCCAGTCACCGGCGCACTCGTGAATGTCGCCGGAACGCTCAACGTCTTCGAAGCTACGCGACAACTCGGATTGAGACGAGTGGTTTACGCGAGTTCGGCGGCTGTTTACGGAATGAATGACGACGATGTCGCACTTGATGAGAGCGCGCAATGTGAACCGACGACTCACTACGGTGTGTTCAAGCGCGCGAACGAAGGCAACGCCCGCGTGTACTTCCTCGATCATGGCGTCAGCAGTGTTGGTCTGCGACCGTTGACTGTGTATGGCGTGAATCGCGATACAGGACTGACAAGCGATCCGACAAAGGCGATGAAGTCTGCCGTACTTGGCCGTCCATTTCACATTCGCTTCGGCGGCGCGACAGATTTTCAATACGTTGCTGACACTGCGGCCGCGTTTATCGCATGTGCCCACAACGCACCCGATGGAGCGCATGTTTTCAATCTTCACGGAGAAACCGTCACGGTCGATCGCATCGCGAATTTCATCAACGCTTTTTCTGCAAACGGTGACTTGATCACTTTTGGTGGACCGCCGATTCCGATCGCGCCCGCGATGGACGACACTGCCATTCGAAGACTTATTGGCGCATTGCCATCGACGCCACTCGAAACCGGCATAAGTGAAACGATTGCTCGGTTTGCCGCGCTTCGTGATGCCGGGCGACTTGATACTGGCGACTTGATATGAGTGCAGCATCAGTAACAAACCAGAATGATCTACAGTTGCCGTCGAGCCAGACGATGAAGGCGAGCGTGCTGTGCGACGTGAATCGTCTCGAGGTGCGCGACATTCCGCGTCCCGTGATCTCGCCTTATGAGGTGCTGATTCGTGTTACCGCCGTCGGTCTTTGCGGAACTGACGTACACATCTTCGCCGGTCACGCAAACTACAACACAAACGAATACGGTCAAGCGATTCCGCTTGCTTTGCAGCCGCAGATTCTCGGGCATGAGATCACCGGCATCGTTGAGCAAGTTGGGAATGCGGTGACAGATCTGCGTGAAGGCGATCGTGTGGTGGTGGACCAGGGCTTGAATTGTGTTAGTCGCCGCCACGAAGTTCTTTGTGACTATTGTCGCACTGAGAACAGTCATCAATGCGAGTTTTACCGCGAGCATGGGATCACGGGATTGCCTGGCGGGCTGGCCGAGTTCATTGCCGTTCCGGCTGTGAATGCTGTAAAGATCACTGCTCAACTTGATCCGTCGGTAGCAGCGCTTGTCGAACCGCTCGGTTGCATCATTCACTCGTCGGACACGGTCGCAAAAGCGCGAACGCGGCACGCGGTGAGGGCCGAAAGCGGGGAGCAGCGGGTTCGCAGCGTGTTAATATGCGGCGCTGGACCCGCGGGATTATTGTTCACGCAGTATCTTCGAAACGTGCTCTCGTACGAGGGACTGCTGTTTGTCAGCGATCCTAACGAGCGTAAGCGGCAACTCGCGAGGAGCTTTGGCGCTGATGAAGCGATCGATCCGGTCGTTTCGGATCTGGTTGAAGTGATCCACGAACACACGGGCGGCAAAGGAGTTGAGTATTTGATCGAGGCGTCGGGGTCGGGCGAGGTTTTCCGATCGATGCCCGGGTTGATCCGGAAGCAGGCGACGGTGCTGTGTTACGGTCACGGGCACGCGGGAACAGATTTGAGCGTGTTGAGCAGTATCTTTTTTAAAGAACCCGTGCTCGTGAGTTCAGTTGGCGCGTCTGGTGGATTTGAAAGCGATGGGCGCCCGTCGGTTTACACACGGGCCTTGAATTTGATCGAACAAAACCAGATCGACATTGCACCACTGATCACACATCGCTACACGTCGTTCGCTGATGTCGAGAGAGCATTGTCTCAAGACGTTCACGCGGCAGACTACGTAAAGGGAGTGGTCGTTATTTGAACGTACTGTAGGGGCGGCCCTCCGTGGCCGCCCGTGGTTTGGAAAGGTGTTCGCCAAACTCGAGATTATCGTTTCTTGAATCCCGGCTTAACCACGGGCGGCCACGGAGG